>JASLMH010000008.1 GCA_030746635.1 Alphaproteobacteria bacterium
TTCGGCACGTACAGAATGAACAGGCCGCCGATGATGACCGCGGGTATCGACGCCAGGCCGCCGATCACCATGGCGATCAGCAGCAGAATGGCGTGGATGAAGGTGTAGCTCTCCGGTGCGATGAATTCGACCACGATGGCCGACAGGGCGCCGGCGACGCCGCAATAGAGGCCGCTGATACCGAAAGTGACGGATTTAACGATCGAAGTGTTGATGCCCATGGTACTGGCCGCAATCGGGTTGTCGCGGATCGCGATCATCGCCCTTCCCGCCCGGCCACGGGTCAGGTTCCAGGCACCAATGATCAGGATCAGCCCGAAGAACAAGCTGAAGTAGTACATCCACTGATCGTCGCTGAGGAAGGTCAGGGGCGACTCGGGCTTCAACAGATCGATACCCTGCACGCCGCCGGTATACTCCTCCAGGTGCTCGTAGCGCAACAACTGCGGCGTGGCCGCCGCCAGGGCAAAAGTCGCCAGGGCCAGGTAAAGCCCTTCCAGGCGCAGCGCGGGCAGGCCGAACAGGAAGCCGGCGAAGAAACAGATCAAGCCGGCCGGGACAATGGTCCAGAAATAGGCGATCTCCCACCTATCCATCATGATCGCCGCCGAATAGGCACCCAAGGCCATGAAGGCGCTGTGCCCGAGCGAGAACTGACCGTTGAAGCCGGTCAGCAGGTTCAAACCGAGTACCGCCATCGACAGATACAAAACCTGGGTCAACTGGAAAACGGTAAAATCCTCCGACACCAGCGGTAGGATGAACGCAATCGCACAACCCAGGATGATCGTGGTTTGCCGAAACCGCGGCATCGGCATACCGAAGACCCGCAATTGTTCCGCCGGATTGACCCGTGACGCCGGGCCCTTCCCGGTCTGCGCACTTGGCATCGTATCGGCTGTCATTCCTAGACCCTCTGTACCACGACACGCCCCAACAAACCGGATGGCTTGAAGATCAGGATCGTCACGATCACCACCAGGGCAAAAGTCAGCTTCAACTCGCTGCCGATGATGTAGGTGCCCGCCAGGTTCTCCAACACGCCCATGAGGAAGCCGCCGAGAACGGCGCCGAGTGGGCTGGTCAGCCCGCCGACCACGGCGCCGGCGAAGCCATAGAGCAGGATACCCAGCATCATGTTCGGTTCCAGGAAGACGATCGGCGCGATCATCATGCCGGCCACGGCGCCGATCGCGGCCGCCAGTCCCCAGCCAAGCGCCAACATCCAGCCAACGTTGATACCGACCAAACGCGCCGAATCCGGCGCCGCCGCCGCCGCCCGCATGGCCAGGCCGATCGGCGTAAAGCGGAAGAACAGATAGATCAGGGCCAGCATGATCAGGGTGACGCCGACGATACCCACCTCGTGGGCGCCGATCATTCTTATGTCGAGCGGCATCTTGTCGGGAAATGGACTCGGAAATTCCTTGATGGTGAATTCCCAGATGAAGCCGGCCGTGGCGTTGAAGATCTGGAACAGCGCGATGAACACGACGATGTGGCTCAAAATCGGCGCATTGTGGATCGGCGCGAAGACGATGCGCTCGATCGCCATGCCGCCGATGAACGACACCACGATGCAGACGAAGAACGCCACCCAGTAGTTGGCGCCCCAATCGATTAGCTGCCAGGTGATAAAGGCCGAGAACATGGCCATTTCGCCCTGGGCGAAGTTGAAATGGTCGATGGCCTGATAAATCATCACCACCGACAGGGCGATACAGGCGTAGATCGCGCCGGTTGCAAGGCCGCTCAAGGTCTGTTGTAGAAAGAGGTCCATTCACTCGCCTCGCCGGTCGTCAATAGCCCAGATAGGATTCACGGACGGATTCGTCGGCGCTGATCTCGTCCGCCGTCCCCGACATCACCACCCGGCCGGTTTCCAGCAGGTAGGCATGATCGGCCAATTCCAACGCCAGCGAGGCGTTCTGCTCCACCAACAGCATGCTGACGCCTTCGTCCTTGTTGATGGTGCGGAGGATTCCGAACAGTTCCTGCACGATCAGCGGCGCCAGACCGAACGACGGCTCGTCCAGCAGCATCAGCCGAGGGTGCAACATCAGGGCCCGGCCCACCGCCAGCATCTGTTGTTCGCCGCCCGACAGCGTCCCCGCCTGTTGATTGCGCCGCTCCTTCAGACGCGGGAAATAGCCGTAGACCCGCTCCATGTCCTGCTGGACCGCCTTGCTGTCGCGCCGCGAGAAGGCGCCGAGCTTGAGATTCTCCTCGGTGGTCACCCGGACGAAGGTGCCCCGGCCTTCCGGCACATGGGCAACGCCGTGGCGAACGATCGCCTCGGTCGCCTTGCCCGCGATGGACTCGCCATCGAAGCTGATCTCGCCGCCGGTCTTGACCATGCCGCAGATCGATCGCAGCGTCGTCGTCTTGCCGGCGCCATTGGCGCCCAGGATGGTGGTGATGCCGCCCTGTTCGAGCGAAAAGCTGATGCCATGCAGGGCCTGGATCGGCCCATAGAAGGCCTCGAGATTGGCAACCTCCAAGAAAGCCATCAGTCGCTGGTCCCCAGATACGCCCGAATGACCTCCGGGTTCTGCTGCACCTCGGCCGGCGTGCCCTCGCCGATCTTGCGGCCGAAATCGATCGCCACGACGATGTCGGACACCGCCATGACCAGGCTCATGTGATGCTCCACCAACAGAACGGTGATGTCGCGGTCGTGCCCGATCTGCCGGATGGTGTCCGCCAATTCTTCGACCTCGTCATGGTTCAGGCCGCCGGCGGGTTCGTCGAGCAACAATAGCTTCGGTTCGCTGGCGATCGCCCGGGCCAGTTCCACCCGCTTTTGCACGCCGAACGGCAGGCCGCCCGCCGGCGTGTGGGCGACATCGCCCAATTCCAGATAGTCGATCAGTTCCCAGGCGATTTCCTGCAGCCATTTTTCCTCGCGGCTGACCCAGGGCAGCCTGAAGGCGTTCGAGACGAAATCGCTTTTGCTTCGGGAATGGCAGCCGACCATGACGTTGTCGAGCACCGACATGGTGCTGAAAAGGGCAAGGTTCTGGAATGTCCGCCCGATACCGATATCGGCGATCTTGTGCGGTGGCGTGTGCAGGATCGACTGGCCCTTGAACAGGATGTCGCCGGAATTGGGGATGTAGAGGCGGCTGAGGCAATTGAACAACGTGGTCTTGCCGGCGCCGTTCGGTCCGATCAGACCCAGGATGGCGCCCTCGGGCACATCGAAACTGACACCGTCGAGCGCCACGATGCCGCCGAAATGGACCGCGATTTCATTTACCTGCAACAACGGTCGGGCACCGGCGGCCGACGCCGCCGAAACGTTCGCGGAAGTTTCACTCATGTCATGATAGGCAAAGAAGCGGCGCCCATGGGCGCCCGCGATAGAGCCGTGTGGCCGGAAAAATCGGCCGGTTCATATATCGTCCTCCCACTCTACGCCTTGGCGGCGCTGATCTTGCTTGGCGACAATATGCGTCAGCTTGCCGGCATTCGCAACGCCTTTGCGCCAACCTTGGCGTCAGCGGCGATTCGCCATCGCCGATCCGCGCAGGACCTGCCGGTGCTTCGCGGGCAACCCGCAGGGATCGGGCATTGCGGTGTTCATCGTGCCATTTCGCCGCCGAACCGCTATCTTGCCGACCATGTCCGACCCGTTCGATCTGGAGCAAATCGACGAGGCGCCGGGCGGCGATGCGCCGGCCCTGCTGGCGCCCTATGTGGCGGAACTGAACCCGGAGCAGCGGCAGGCGGTCGAGGCCTTGGACGGCCCGCTGCTGGTGCTGGCCGGGGCCGGCACCGGCAAGACCCGGGTGCTGACCACCCGCCTGGCCCATATCCTGCATCAGCGCCGGGCCTTTCCCAGCCAGATCCTCGCCGTCACCTTCACCAACAAGGCGTCGCGCGAGATGCGGGAGCGCATCGGCGGCATGATCGGCCGGGCCGTCGAGGGGCTGTGGCTGGGGACCTTTCATGCCATCGGCGTCAGGATCCTGCGCCGGCACGCCGAACTGGCGGGCTTGAAGAGCAACTTCACCATCCTCGACACCGACGACCAGCTCCGGCTGCTGAAACAGGTGATCGAGGCCGCCGATCTGGATGCCAAGCGCTGGCCGCCGCGGCAACTGGCGGCGATGATCGATCGCTGGAAGGACCGCGGCCTGACCCCCGATAAGGTGCCCGCCGGCGAAGGCGAGGGTTTCGGCAACGGCCGCGGCGTCGAATTGTACGCCCACTACCAGGAACGGCTGCGAACCCTGAATGCCTGCGATTTCGGCGATCTGCTGCTGCACTGCCTGCGCATCTTCGCCGACCATGCCGACGTCCTGGCGGCCTATCAGAAGCAGTTCCGCTATATCCTGGTCGACGAGTATCAGGACACCAACGTCGCCCAGTACCTGCTGCTGCGGCTGCTGGCCCAAAGTCATCGAAACATCTGTTGCGTCGGCGACGACGATCAGTCGATCTATTCCTGGCGCGGCGCCGAGGTCGGCAACATCCTGCGCTTCGAAAAGGACTTTCCGGGCGCCCGGGTGATCAGGCTGGAACGCAACTACCGCTCGACGCCGCAAATCCTGGCCGCCGCCTCGGGCCTGATCGCCAAGAACCAGGGCCGCCTGGGCAAGACCCTGTGGACCGAACTGGATAGGGGCGAATTGATATCCGTGCGCGGGGTCTGGGACGGTGCCGAGGAAGCCCGCGTGGTCGGCGACGAGGTCGAGGCGCTGCAGCGCGACCACCAGGCCCTGAACGGCATCGCCATCCTGGTGCGCGCCTCGTTCCAGACCCGCGAGTTCGAGGAACGCTTCCTGACCCTTGGCCTGCCCTATCGACTGATCGGCGGGCCTAGGTTCTATGAACGGGCGGAGATCCGCGATGCCGTCGCCTATCTGCGGGTGTTGGCGCAGCCGGACGACGACTTGGCCTTCGAGCGCATCGTCAACACCCCGAAACGCGGCCTGGGCAATGCCTCGTTGCAGGCCATTCATGCCGTGGCCCGGGGCGGCGGCTTGCCGCTCGGCCGGGCCGCCAGAACCATCGTCGAGGGCGAGGATCTGAAACCCCGGGCCCGCAACAGCCTGCGCCGCCTGCTGGACGATTTCGACCGCTGGCGCGGCCTGATGGAGGCCATGCCGCCGGCCGAGCTGACCGAAACGGTGCTGGAGGAAAGCGGCTACACCGATATGTGGCAGGCCGCCAAGACGGCGGATGCGCCGGGCCGGTTGGAAAACCTGAAGGAGTTGATCCACGCGCTCGAGCCGTTCGACAAGCTGCAAGGGTTCCTCGAGCATGTCAGCCTGGTGATGGACGCGGAAATGGCCCAGGCCGACGACGCCATCAACATCATGACCCTGCACGGCGCCAAGGGGCTGGAGTTCGACACGGTCTTCCTGCCCGGCTGGGAGGAAGGGCTGTTCCCGCATCAGCGGGCCTTGGACGAAGGCGGCCAGGCGGCCCTGGAGGAGGAACGCCGCCTCGCCTATGTCGGCCTGACCCGGGCCCGGCGGCGGGCCATCGTCAGTTCGGCGGCACAGCGGCGGATGTACGACCGCTGGGTCACCGCCCTGCCCAGCCGCTTCATCGCCGAACTGCCGGCCGATCAGGTGACGATGCAAACCGAGCCGGGGCTCTACGCCGGCGGCGTCGACGATGTGGCGGCGCCGGGCGCCTTCGCCTTCGATGACGGCTATACGGCCAGCGACCGCATGCGTCGGGCCCAATCCGCCGTGCCGGCGCCGACCTACCTGGAAGGGCAGGCCGACAGCGTCATCACCACCGACCCCGCCAGCAGCAGCTATGCCATCGGCGAGCGGGTGTTCCACCAGAAATTCGGTTACGGCCGGATCGAGGATATCGAGGGCAACAAGCTACTGATCGCCTTCGAAAAGGCCGGAACCAAGAAGGTCGTCGACAGCTTCGTCGATCCGGCGTGACCCCGACCGACGGGAGCCTCGAAAGTGACCACTTGGCGGGCCAGCGTGGTGGTGTCGGCGGTACTGGCGCCGGCCTTCGAGGAAGCCTTGGCCGCCGGGGCCGAGGCAACCTCCAGCTTCGAACTCGCCGGCACCGGCAATTGGTCGATCGAGGCGCTGTTCGATGCGGAACCCGATCGCGCCGGGCTTGAAAGCCGACTTTGGGCGACCGCGGCGGCGGGCGGCGCGGCGGCGCCATTGCTGGAGATCACGCCGCTTCCCGATCGCGATTGGGTCGCCGAGTCGCTGAAGGCGCTGCCGTCGATCAAGGCCGGGCGTTTCGTCGTCCATGGCGGCCACGACCGCGACCGCGCGCCTGACGGCGGCATCACCCTCGAAGTGTCGGCCGGGCGGGCCTTCGGCACCGGCCACCACGAAACCACCCGCGGCTGCCTGCTGGCCCTCGACCATCTGGCCAAGGCCCGCCGCTTTCGCCGGCCGCTGGATCTGGGCTGTGGCTCCGGGGTGCTGGCGCTGGCCATGGCGCGGCTATGGCGCCGGCCGGTGGTCGCCTCGGACATCGACCCTTGGGCGGTTCGGGTGACCGCCGCGAACGCCCGGCTCAACCATCTGCATCCCTGGCTGTGCTGCCGGCGGGCGGACGGCTTCGCCGATCCCGGCCTGGCCGCCGGCGTCCCCTACGACCTGATCACCGCCAATATCCTGGCCGGGCCGCTCCGCCGTCTGGCCCGGCCGCTACGTCGCCACCTGGCGCCCGGCGGCGTGGCCGTGTTGTCGGGCCTGCTGCTGAGGCAGGAACGCAGCGTGCTCAACGCCTACCGCGACCAGGACCTGCGCCTGGCCCGCCGCATCGTGCTGGGTGACTGGCCGACGCTGATCCTGACCCGACCGCGTTGATCGGCGTCGATTAAAGCGGCGAGTGGGGGTCGAAGTTGGGCTGACGTTTTTCCAGGTGCGAGGCCAGGCCCTCGACCGCCTCGGGGCCCTTGAAACCGAGCATTTCCAGGGCCAGCGAGTTCTCGAAGGTCGGCATCGCCATGCGGTACCAGTTGTTCAGCGCCAGTTTGGTCCAGCGTATCGCGTTGGGGGCGCCGGCGGCCAGGGTGGCGGCGATCTCTTCGGCCTTGCCCTGCAGCTCGTCATCCTCGGTGCAGAGCGAGAACAGGCCGATGCGCTCGGCGTCCTCGCCGAACACCGGCTCGTTGGTCAGCAGATGGTATTTCGCCTTGGCCATGCCGGTCAGGATGACCCAGTTGATGCAGGCGACGTCGCCAGCGGCGACGCCAAGGCGGACATGACCATCCAGCACCCGGGCCGACTTGGCGATGATCGAGACATCGGCCAGCAGGGCGGCGACAAGGCCGGCGCCGACGGCGACGCCGTTGACGGCCGAAACGATCGGCTTCGAGCAGTTGATGATGTTGTAGACCAGGTCGCGGGCTTCTTTCCAGGCGTTGACCGTGTCGTTCCAGTTCTCGATGTTGTTCTTGATCATCCCGAAGTCGCCACCCGAGGAGAACGCCTTGCCCTTGCCGGCCAGGATGACGCAGCTGACGTCCGAATCCTCGTCGATTTCGCGCCAGATATAGGTCAGCTGTCGGTGCCCTTGGGAATCCAGGGAATTATAGGTTTCCGGTTTGTTGAAGCTGATGCGCAGCACCCGCTCGCTGGGGCTGTCGTAATCAAAGGCGGGGTATTTTTCGGCGTAACGCTCGAGCATCGTCCACTCCTGTGCTGGGGTCTTTCCTGCTATCAAGCATGATAAGCCCCGGCGGACGCCGGCCGGTCAAGCCCTTGCTGCATGGGTGCCGCGATCGATCACCTTGGAGGGCGCCGGCGGTCCGAGGGAACGTCGGATGTTTCGCCCCGTGGACCGGATTTCACACCGCTGGCGAGCGCTGTCAGCAGGCCTGAACCTTGGACAGGTATTGCTCGACATCGTCGCCCAGCCGATCGGCCTGCCGGGCCAGGTTTCCGGCCGATTCCCGCACCCGAAGGGCCGCGCCATCGGTGCTCTTCGCGGCCTCGTCGACGCCTTGGATATGGCTGGAAACTTCGCTGGCGCCGACCGCCGCCTTGTCGACGTTGCGGGCAATTTCGCCGGTCGCGGCGCCTTGCTCTTCGACCGCCGTCGAAATCGCGGTGGCGATCGCATCCATCTCCTGAATCGTTTCACCGATGCCCTGGATGGCCTTCACGGCGCCGTCCGTCGCCGACTGGATGCCATTGATCTGCTGGCTGATCTCGTCGGTGGCGGTCGCCGTTTGGCTGGCCAAGTTCTTGACTTCCGAGGCGACGACGGCGAAGCCCTTGCCGGCGTCGCCGGCGCGAGCCGCCTCGATCGTCGCGTTGAGCGCCAATAGGTTGGTCTGGTTGGCGATATCGGTGATCAGGTCGACGACTTCGCCGATCCGCTGCGCCGCCTGCAGCAAACCTTGGATCTGCTCATCCGTGTCGCGGGCATCGCCGACCGCGCGTCCGGCTATCGCCGTGGATTGTTCGACTTGCCGGGCGATTTCCGTGGTCGAGCCGGTCAATTCCTCGGTGGCCGCCGCCACACCCTGCACGTTGGCGGAAGCTTCCTCGGCGGCGGCGGCGACGGTGGCCGAGCGGTTGGAGGTCTCGGCCGCCGTGCCCGACATCTCTTCCGAGGTCGAAATCATCTCCTCGGCCGCCTTCGAGACCTCCGACAGGATCGATCCGACGTCGGCTTCGAGCTCCCGCGACAGGCGTTCCAGTTCGTGTGCCCGCTCGCTCTTGGCCTCGTGTTCCAGGTGTTGCTGCTCGGCCAGGCCTTCGGCTTCGACCATGCCCATGCGAAAGACCTCGACCGCATCGGCCATCGCCCCGATCTCGTTACCGTGATCGGTATGATCGACTTCGATCGTCGTGTCACCGTCGGCCAGCCGCCGCATGACATCGGTGATCTGCCTGATTGGCATGGTGATGCCGCGGGCGATCATGGAGACGGCAAAAGCCGACGCCGACAACATCAGCGCGGTAATCGCCGCGAACAGATAGAACGCCATTTGGGCCGAGCGGCCGATTTCATCGACCAGGGCCAGCAAATCACCGGCGATGCGATCCTCGACCTGCTTCATCAGATCGATTTTCCTGGTAATGGCGTCGAACCAATAGGCGCCCTCGATACCCTCGGTGGTGCCGGTGAGCGGGCTTTCGATGGCGATCTTGCGCAATCGCGCGACTTCGTCGACCGCCGCGCCGCTCAGGGTCTGCCGGCGGAACTCGCCTTGCGTCGGGCTGGCGAAGATGTCGAAGGTGCGGAAATAGGTGTCCTGCATGGCGATCAGTTGCAGGAACTTGCGATAAATGCCGGGCTTGAAACGGCCGCCGCCGAAGCCGGCCGCGCCCATGGCGCGTTCCAATCCGGCCCGCTCCTTGCCCTGCAGCAACTGGGTGTAGGCGGTGATCGCGTTGGTCAGGTTGGCGTCGCTGCCGATCACCGCCATCTCCTCGATGACGCGAAGCAGTTTGCCGATGGTCGATGTGTAATAGCCGGCCATGCCGGGAACGCTGAGGGCCAGACGGGTGACTTCTTTACGGGTCTTCGACAGGGCGGCCAGGGCCTGGCGGGCAACCGCGATATGCTCGCCCAGGGCCGGCTCGAACGCATTGGTCTGAAATCTATCCAGCGCCGCGTCCAAGGCATTGAGCCGAAGGTCGGACGCTCCGCGCTGCCGGGCCAGCTTGTCGCCGAATTTCTTGCCACCGCTGCCGATGAAACCGGCGGAGTTGCCGCGCTCTTTCTGCAATTCGTGCACCACGGCGCTGATCGTCGGCGCGATCCCGCCAAGCTGGCGCAGCAGTTCCATTTCGCCGGCGACGCGTTGCTTTTCGACCGTCGTGTACGCCGCGTAGGCCACCAATCCAGCGACCGGAATGACCAAGGCCAGCCAGATGCGGGTACCGATGTTGGTGTTTCGCAGAAAAGTCACCTTACGCTCCTCCCATCGCGACCGGCCGTGAAGGCCGACGCCCTACGCCACAAATGCCGCCCCCCTTGCGGCTGAGGACGGCGCCTCCCCCAGGCGAATTCGCCGCCGCCAATACCTCGGCAAATAGCACGACCTTCGTGAATATTGGATTAACCGGTTCTAATATGCCGCACACCGGCTTCGGGCCATTCCGCGGCTTGGCGCCTCTTCACGCCGCTCGGAAAGTCACTAGAATGCGATGCGGCGGCGGAGGCGTCGTCGAACGGCTGGCATGATGGATTTCTTGGGATGACTGACAACGACATAGACGCCTGGCTGCATCGGGTCTACGGCGCCGGTGGTGACGATGAGAAACTGGCCGCCGCCTACGACCGTTGGGCCGGCGACTACGACGCGCATCTGAGTACCCTGGGTCACTGCAACCCGGCCTTCGTCGGCGCCATGCTGGCGCGATACGTACGCCCCGGCGACGGCGCCGTCCTCGACGCCGGCGCCGGTACCGGCCAACTCTGCGAGATCCTGACCGTCCTGGGCTTCGACGATGTCATCGGCATCGATCTTTCCGAGGGCATGCTGGCGGTGGCGCGGCAAAAGAACCTGTACCGCGAGTTGCATCGGATGACCCTTGGCCAGCCCCTGGACTTTGCCACCGACCACTTCGCCGCCGCCGTGTCAGCCGGCGTGCTGACCGTCGGCCACGCCCCGCCGTCGTCGTTCGACGAGCTGATCCGGGTGGTCCGCCCCGGCGGGCATCTGGCTTTTTCGATCACCGACAAGGCCCATGCCGAGGGCGGCTTCGCGGCCAAGGCGGAGGAATTGACCGCCGCCGGACGTTGGCGTCCGGTGGATCGCAGCGGCCGCTATGTCGCCCTGCCCCTGGCCGGCGCCGACACCGCCCTGCCCGGTCGCGCCTATGTCTTCGAGGTGGCCTGAACGATGGACCGCGCCGACCTGATCCTGCAGGGCGGGCGGATCTTCGTCGGCCCCGACTGGGGCTTCGCCGAGGCCCTGGCGATCGCCGACGATCGCATCATCGCGGTCGGCGCCGATAGTGATCTGGAGGGCCTGGCCGGCCCCGACAGCCGGGTCGTCGATTTGCAGGGCCGCGCCGCCGTGCCCGGCTTCAACGATGCCCACCAGCACATGCTGTCCCTGGGCCTGTCGCTGCTGGAAGTCGATCTGCGGGCCGACGAGGTGAGGGCCCTGGATGAATTGCTGCGCCGGATAAGGCAGCGCGCCGAGACCATCGGCCCCGGGCAATGGGTGGTCGGCGGGCGCTACGACCACTTCCAACTGGATGTCGGCCGCCACCCGACGCGCCAGGAGCTGGATGCCGCCGCGCCCGGCAATCCGGTCTTCATCGTGCGCGCCTGCGGCCACGTGGCGGTCGCCAACAGCCTGGCATTGCGGGCCGCCGGCATCGACGAGACCACCCCCGATCCGGCCGGCGGGCAGATCATCCGCCGGGACGGCCGGCTGACCGGCGAATTGCGGGAAGGTGCCCGTGACCCGGTGAAGTGGGTGATACCGCCGCAGCCGCCCGCCGCCCTGGTCGAGGCGCTGGAACAGGCCGGCAAGCTGTATCACCGATACGGCATCACTTCGATCATGGATGCCGGCGTCGGCCTGCGCCAGAAGATGGATGACCTCGACGCCTTCCGGGATGCCCATCGCCAGGGCCGGCTGCCGGTCCGGTGTTATCTGTCGATCCTGGGCGGATCGGACGGCATCCAGGACACCGCCGGGACGGCGGGATTGACCACCGGTTCGGGTGACGAATATCTGAAGATCGGGTCGGTCAAGCTGTTCGCCGACGGCAGCGCCGGCGGCCGCACGGCGGCGATGACGGAACCCTATCTGAACGGCGGCGACGGCGAGGAAAAGGGCCTATTGATCCTGTCCGACGACGAAATGGACCATTGGGTGGCCAGGTATCACGGCCAGGGCAACCAGGTGTCGATCCACGCCATCGGCGATGCCGCCATCGAGCAATCGCTGAACGCGATCGAGCGGGCCATGGCGGGCGACGACGGCGCGGGCCACGACCGCCGCCATCGTATCGAACATTGCAGCTTCACCACGCCGGCTCAGATCGAGCGGATGCGCCGGCTTGGCGTGCTGCCGGCGCCGCAACCGGTGTTCATCCGGGAATTCGGCGATCTGTATGTCGACGTCCTGGGACACGCCCGGCCGGCGGCCTCGTACCCCATGCGTAGCTGGGTCGAGGCCGGGCTGTCGCCGGCCAGCGGTTCGGATGCCCCGGTATCCGATTTCGATCCGATGAAGAACCTCCACGCCATGCTGACCCGGGAAACCGATCGCGGCATCGTTCTGGGCCCCAACCAGACCATCGACCTGGCGGAAGCGGTGACGACCTTGACCCAGAATGGCGCCTACGCCAGCTTCTCGGAGCGGGTGAAGGGCACCCTGGAGCCCGGCATGCTGGCCGACGTCGCGGTCCTCGACAGCGACATCTTCGACACGCCGGTGGAACATCTGCCGGCCTGCCAATGCGACATGACCATCCTGGCCGGCGCCGTGGTCTACGACCGCCTTGGCCTGGCCGGAGCGGCTGACTGAACCTCGCGGTCGTCGCGTCCGCTGTTTTGTGATTGAGCCTCAGCGATCCCGAAGTTTCGGGTCCAGCACGTCGCGCATGGCATCGCCAAACAAGTTGAAGCCGAACACCGCCAGGGAGATCGCCACGCCCGGGAAGATCACCGCCCAGGGCGCGCTTTCGGCATATTCTTCCGCACCGCTTTTCAGCATCAGGCCCCAGGCCGGTGTCGGTTCCTGCACGCCAAGGCCGAGATAGCTGAGCGAGGCTTCCGCCAGGATGGCCTGACCCAGGAAGGTGGTCAGCATGATCAGATAGGGCGCCATGATATTGGGCGATATATGGCGCAGGACAATGCGGGCATGGCCGAAACCCATGGCCCGGGCCGCATCCACATAAGGGATCTCGCGGATCGCCAGGGCGGATGAGCGCACGACCCGGGCACAGTTCGGGATCAGCGGAATGGTAATGGCGACGATCACCGGGCCGACGCCGCGGCCCAGAATAATCACGATCGCCAGGGCCAGGATGATGCTGGGAAAGGCGATCAGGACGTCGATGACCCGCTGCACGGTAATATCCACCCAGCCACCGAAGTAGGCGGAGGTGACACCGACCAACAGGCCCAAGGTGGAGCCACAAATAGCGGCGGTGAAGCCGACCAGCATGGCGGTGCGGGCACCATGGACGATACGGGAATAAATATCGCGGCCGAATTCGTCGGTGCCAAAAATATGGTCCAAACTGGGCGCCTGCAACATGGCGGCGAAATCATTGACTTCCGGGTTATACATGGCGATCTGGTCGGCGAACACGGCGGCCGAAATCATCACTATGACCACCAGTCCGCCAGCCGCGCCCAGAGGCTGGCGGCGGATCAATTCTCGCGCGACGCTACCCCAGCTGCGCTCCGGGACCAGTTCGTCCTGAATTGCAATGGATGCTTCATTGACTGCCATCGTCCGACCCCGATTTGCCAGAACTAACTGTAGTGAATACGCGGATCGACCCAGGCATAGATCAGATCCACCAGCAGATTGACGACAACGAAGACCGCCACGACCATCATCACCAGCGCCTGGGTCAAGGTGAAATCATGGTCCAACACAGCGTCGACGAATAACTTGCCCAGACCGTTGAGATTGAAAACCTGCTCGGTCACCACCAGACCGCCGATCAGGAACGCGAACTCGATGCCGACAAGGGTAATCACCGGCAACAATGCATTCTTCAAGGCATGCTGATTGATAATCACCTTTTCGAACAGGCCCTTGGCCCGGGCCGTGCGGACATAGTCCTCGCGCAAGACTTCCAACATGGCCGAGCGGGTCATGCGCACCACCACCGCCGCATAGCGATAGCCCACCGCCACCGCCGGCCAAATGGTTTGGGACAGGTTGGCCAAGGGATCTTCCCATATGGGGGTGTATTCAATGGGCATCATCCACGGTTCGCCGAACAGGTGCTGGCTGGCGATCAAAAGGCCCAAAATAATCATGATGCCGAGCCAGAACGACGGCGTGGCAATACCGGCGATGGAAAACACCCGGATGCAATAATCCATCCAGGTATTCTGCTTGATGGCGGAAATCACCCCGAACGGCAAGGCGATGATCACCGCCGTCAAGGTCGCCATGATGGCGATCTGTAACGTCAGTTGAAAACGGATGGCAATCTCTTCCGTAACCGGCCGCCCGGTCCACATGGAATCGCCAAATTCCAAAGTCGCAATGCCAACCGCGAAATCATAGAATTGCTTGGCCATCGATTGATTAAGGCCCAGGCTGTCGCGGCAGATTTCAATCTGTTCCTTGTCCACCATCAGCCCGGTGCCACCCAAGCGGATTTCGCAGACGTCGCCCGGTATCATGCGCATCAGCATGAAGACCAGAAGGCCGGCCCCGATCAGCGTCGGGATCATCAGTAAAATGCGCTTTATGGCGTATTTATACATGGCCCACCCAGGTTCGTTTCACCGGGCATCAACTGATTCCGAAAACAAAACAAGAAATACACCGCTGCCCTACATGGCGGTCGCATTTACGCGACCGCCATGTCGGCAACAGGTTTACTTGTCCAACCAGACCTGATCCAGATGTTGGTTCAGATAGTGGCTGGGAGCGATCTTCCAGCCCTTCACGTATGAGCGGTGGGGATTGATCTTGTACCACCACAGGGTCGGAATGATATGCGCTTCCTCACCATACAAGCGTTGCTCGAACTGACGCATTATCCTGCGCTGTTCCGCCTCATCGCCGGATCGAGACATCTTCTCATGCATGCTTTCCATCGGCTCGTCGGTGTACTGGGCATAGTTGTTGGAGGCACTGCCCAGATATTTCGAGACGTCGACGATCGGGTTCACGATCGACTGGCAGTTGGCGTCGATCGCCACCTGGTAGTCCTTCTTTTTCCGCAAGGAATCCACCCAGGGGCCGGTCGGTACGGCATTCTGCGTCACCTTCACGCCGATCTTCCGCCATTGGTCGATCAGCCAGACACCGAGAATACGGTACGGTTGGTCGACCGCGCGGTTCAACAGGGTGAAAGTCAGATTGGACTGACCGGCTTCCTTCAACAGGCGTTTGGCTTCCGCCCGGCTCTTGTCGATATCGGTCCAGAAACCCGGAATCTTGGTCAGCTCATCCTTGGTCGCGGCCAAGGGATGACTTGGGAAGACCACGCCGCCAACGGTCTTGACGATGGCGATCTTCGACAGTGCCTTGGAGCCGGTCCAACGATCGACGGCTAGGGACAGAGCCCGGCGCACCCGCTTGTCATCGAACGGTTTGGCTTTGTGGTTTGGGGTTACCAGCAGGGAGCAATTCCAATCACCTTCCTGCACGGTGATCTTGTCGCCCAGAGCCGAGATCAGATCATCGCGGGCCTTCGGCGGAAAGCCACGGAATTCGATGGCCGCCCGGTCACCCCGAATGGCTTGCAGACGGACCGCCATTTTCGGGGCGGATATTGCCTTGTAACCATCCAGATAGGGTTTGCCCTTGTGGTGATAACCGTCGAAGCGCTTACCCTCGACAAAGGCGCCCGGCTGATGCTGCACGAAAACAAAGGCGCCGGTGCCGTTGACGTTTTTTTGATGCCAGGTATAGCCGTGGGTATCCAGGTCCTTCTTGGAATAGATGAAATTGAACGGCATCGCCACCGAGGGGATAAAGGTTGGCGAAGGATATTTCAGTTTCATCACCAGGGTGTATTTGTCCGGCGTGGTGATGCTATCGACCATGGAAAAGAACTTTTTCCTTAGGCTCAGGATCCCTTTTGGCGGGAATACGAGCTTGTCATAGGTCGCCTTCACATCGGCCGCGGTCAGCGGCTCACCATCATGAAACTTGATATCCTGACGGATCACGAAAGTATGGGTCTTGCCGTCATCGGAGCTGGAAAACGACGAGCAGACATCGCAGACGAAGTCCGTGGTCGAGCTCGGATTGGCCGGGTTGACGCGGATCAGGGTGCTGTAAAACGGCCGGATCGGATGGATCATCCCGAAGGTGCCTTCCATGTGGCCGTCCATGGAGGGTATTTTGGAGCCCACCACGAAATTCAAAATGCCGCCGCGTTTTGGCGACTCCGCCGTCGCGACGCCGGCCGTCAACAACAGCGCTGCTGTTGTTCCAGCCAATATTTTCAGTGTCTTAAGTTTCATTTCAAGGCCTCCCTTACGTCTGTTTTCCAAGACTATTATTGCCGTCGTCGACTACCTCTCCGGCAACGACTAGCGAATTCTAACACGCCTCCAAATCTTCAAAAACCGCAATTTTCTCCCAGCTTTGCCGCCTCACGATCTTGCCTATTTTCCCAGCACCACGGGACAGGCCACCATGTGGCCGGGGCTGAATTCCTGAAGCTCGGGAACTTCGCGCCTGCAGGTTTCGATGGCCTGCGGGCAGCGCGGGTGAAAAACACAGCCCGATGGCGGGTTCATCGGCGACGGCACCTCGCCCTCCAAGATCTGATGCGAGCGTGCCTCTTCAACCGTGGGGTCCGGCACCGGCACGGCGCTCAGCAGGGCCTGGGTATAGGGATGGCGCGGGTTGTCGAACAATTCATCGCAATCGGCCAGCTCGGCGATCTTGCCCAGATACATCACCGCCACCCGATGGCAGATGTGGCGCACGACGGAAAGATCATGGGCGATGAACAGATAACTGAAATTGAACTGTTCCCGCAGATCCTCCAACAGGTTGATGACCTGGGCCTGAATTGAAACATCCAGGGCCGAAACCGCCTCGTCGCAAACGATGAATTTCGGGTTGACCGACAAGGCGCGGGCAATGCCCACGCGCTGCCGCTGGCCGCCGCTCATTTCGTGGGGATAGCGGTCGGCGAAACGCGGATTGAGGCCGCAAATACGTAGCAATTCGGCGACCCGCTCACGGCGTTTCGTGGGGTCCTTGATGATGCCATGGACCCGCAGCGGTTCGGAAATAATGCTGCCGATTTTCTGGCGTGGATTGAGCGAGGAAAAGGGATCCTGGAAAATCACCTGCACATCCTGGCGCAGCTTGCTGATTTCGCTCGCCTTCATGCCGGCGATGTCGGTACCGGCAAAAACCACCTTGCCGGCGCCGGGGTTTTCCAGCCGCAGGATGCAACGGCCGACGGTGGTCTTGCCACAACCGGATTCACCAACCAAGCCCAAGGTCTCGCCCGGGGCGATGGTGAAGCTGACACCATCGACCGCTTTTACATGCCCCACGGTGCGCCGCATGAATAGTCCTTCGGTGACGGGGAAGTGCATTTTCAGGCCTTCCACCCGCAACAACGGCTCCGCGTCGGCAAGGGAATTTTCGTCCCCTATGGTTTCCGCCACACTCATGCGGCCGTGCCCTTTTTTTGATCCAGGTCTTCATGCTGCCAGCAGGCACTCATGTGATCGCCCGCAACCGATTCCAATTCCGGTATTTCATAAGCGCAACGATCCGTGGCAAACCGGCAGCGCGGGCGAAAGGCGCAGCCCTCGTCAAGCCGTGTCAGATCCGGCGGTTGGCCTTCGATCGGGATAAGTATGGTCCCCCGCGGTTGATCCAGCCTCGGCACCGAGGCCAAAAGCCCCAGGGTATAGGGGTGGCGGGGGTGGTGATATATTTCCTTGGCCGTCCCCATCTCCACGATCTTGCCGGCATACATGACATTGACCCGTTTGGCATAGCGGGCCACGACACCCAAATTATGAGTGATAATGAGCTGCGCCACGCCGAGCCGCTCGGAAAGGTCCTTCATCAATTCGAGGATTTGCGCCTGGATGGTGACGTCCAGCGCCGTGGTCGGTTCATCGGCGATGATCAGCTTCGGCTCGCAACAGAGCGCCATGGCGATCATCGCCCGCTGGCGCATGCCGCCGCTCAAATGGTGTGGGTACTGGGTAAGGCGGCGGGCGGGGTCGGAGATTCCGACCTGACGCAACAGGTCCAGGGCCCGGTCCTTCGCCTGGGACTCACTCATGTCCGTATGGCGCAACAGGGTTTCGGTCAATTGCCGGCCAATGGACAACACCGGATTAAGCGAGGTCATCGGCTCCTGAAACACCATGGCGATATCGCGACCGCGCACGTCACGGATTTCCGCGTTGCTCAGTTTCAGGAGATCGCGACCTTCGAACAGCACCTGACCCTTGGCGATGCGTCCGGGCGGTTCCGGGATAAGGCGCAGGATCGACATGGCGCCGACGGATTTGCCACAGCCGGATTCGCCGACGATGGCCACGACCTCACCGACCCCAACCGAATAGGATATGCCGCCGACGGCGCGCACCACGCCGTCGCTGGTATCGAATTCCGTCGTCAGATCGGTAATTTCAAGCAGACTGTCCAGCGACCAACCCCCCGAAGCCTCCCAAAACTTAGGGTTCGTTACCCTATTCTTCGACGCAAAGCCCAAAGATCGACTTCGTTGTCGCCCTGTTTTTTCACTTAAGAGCCTTCTCGTTCTAGTGTCAAGAATATCATCTTGGCGGCCAGGTTTGCCGCTCTCCAAAGGCTTTTTTGCCGCCAACCGCGGCGGCTCTGCCCTCTACGAACCGTTCAGTCTGGGGAAAGCGAACGCCGACGCTCCGGCTCTCCCGGCACGCGCCGCCCGCCTCACGACCGCTCACGGAACCTGACGGGAAGTTGATGCCCGTCCCGACCGCCCCGATGCTATGGCTTGGCCTGGGAGCAAAGGGGAAGCGACAAGGGGAGTGCCATGTTGCGGGTTGTGATGGCGGTTCTGGCCCTGGCCTGGACGGCGGCATTTGCACAGGCGGCGCTGGCCGAGACGCCGAAACGGGTCACCGTCAGCGGCGAGATCGTCGATACCTGGTGCTACATCTCGGAAATCATGTACGGCGAGGGCACCGCCCACCATCAATGCGCCGTCTGGTGCGCGGTCGGCGGTATCCCGGTATCGATCAAGGACGCCAACGGCGACGTCTTCATCATTCTGCGGATCGAGGACCGGGATCCGGTCGACAACCCACGCGTGGTGAAGATCCAAAGCCATCAGGTCACCGCCCATGGCGACCTCTATGAACGCGACGGCGTGCGCTACCTGGTGGTCACCCAGGTGGCCGACGACAAGGGCGTGGTCAACCTGACCCACGAGGAATACGGCATCCAGCCGTTCGGTGAATAGGAGGCGGCGATGTTACGGACGTTTTCAGTCGTCCTGGCCCTGTTGCTGCTGTCCCTGCCGGCCCGGGCGGCGGAGGAATGGGGCATCGATCACGAGAAGAAGGCCCGCATCGAGGCCAAGGTGGTGGACATCCTGTGCGAGTTGTCGGGCGACTGCCCGAAGAATTGCGGCGGCGGCAAGCGGCAACTGGGGTTGCTGCGGGACGACGGCAAGCTGGTGCTGGCGATCAAGAACTTCGATCCCTTCGCCGGCGCCGTGGTCGACCTGATCGATTTCTGCAATCGGCGCATCACCGCCGACGGGCTCTACATCGCCAATCCCAAGCTGCCAATGTTCGTCCTGCAGTTCAAACGCCTGGCCCCGGACGGCAAGTGGAGCCGGGCCAATTGGTTCGTCAAACGCTGGGCCGAGGCCCATGGCGCCAAGAACAAGGGCAAGTGGTTCCGCCACGACCCGGCGATCACCCGGGCGATCGCCGAGGATGGCGTGTTCGGCATCCCCGGCCTGAAACCGCCCAAGGACGACTAGCGAATATGCGCCTAGCCAGCGGATTGCTGGCGATCGGCCTGGGTCTTGGCGCGACGGCCGGCTGGGCCGGACCGGCCAAGACGCCCGCCTTCCCGGTGCAGTTCGGCGGCCCGTTCGAATTGGTCGACCACCATGGCCAACCGCGAAGCGACCATGAGTTTCGGGGCCGCTTCCTCTTGCTATTCTTCGGCTACACCCATTGCCCCGATATCTGCCCGACCGGTTTGCAGACCATCACGGAAGCCCTCGAGATGCTCGGCGCCAGGGCCGGCAAGCTGCAACCGTTGTTCGTCAGCGTCGATCCCAGGCGCGATGGGCCGGCCGTCCTAAAGGACTACGTCGGCAATTTTCATCCCGGCATCCTCGGCCTGACCGGCAGCGAGGCCCAGGTCCGTGCCGCCGCCAGGGCCTACCGGGTGCATCGCCGCAAGGTGGTGCCGAGGGACGCGGAAGGCCCGGACGACTACCTGGTCGACCACGGCTCCCTGACCTATCTGATGGCTCCCGACGGGCGTTTCCTGACCCTGTTCCCCTTCAACACCACGCCCGGGTCCATGGCCAAGACGATTGCCAAGTACCTAAACGTCGAGTCAGGCTGAGCGCCCATCATCACTGGATTTGGGTTTTGTTTTGTCCGAACGCGCCATCCTCGGCATGCTGACGCCGTCGTCGAACACCATTCTGGAACCGACCACCATGGCCATGCTGCAAGACCTGCCGCAAGCCACGGCCCATTTCGCCCGTTTGCGTGTGACCGAGATTTCCCTGTCCGAAAATGGCCTGGCGCAATTCGATCACCCACGTTTCCTGGCCGCGGCCGAACTGCTGGCCGATGCCAAATGCCGCACCATCGCCTGGAACGGCACCTCCGCCGGCTGGCTGGGCTTCCGGCATGACGAGGAATTGTGCCGCCGCATCGAGGCCACCACCGGCGCCCGGGCGACCACCTCGATCCTGGCCAACAACGATCTGTTCCGCCGCCACGGCGTCGAGGACTTCGGCCTGGTCACCCCCTACACCGACGATGTCCAGGCGCGCATTTTGGAGAACTATGCCGACGCCGGTTTCCGCTGCCGATCGGAACGGCATCTCGGCATCCGCGACAATTTCTCCTTCTCCGAGATCCCGGAGGCGGAGGTGGCCGGGATGTGCCGGCAGGTCGCCGCCGACGGCGCCCGGGCGATCAGCATCGTCTGCACCAACATGCGCGGCGCGGCGCTGGCCGCCCGACTGGAGGACGAACTGGACGTCACCATCTACGACAGCATCGCCGTGGTGGTGCTGCGATCGCTGGAATTGGCCGGGCTCGATCCCCGGCAGGTCCGCGGCTGGGGCCGGGTATTTGATCTGTCGTAGACGGCCCTGCGCGATCCAGGGCGGTCAACGTTCACGCGGAATCGCAAACGAATTTGGCAATTCGGCTCTATCGGAGCATGGTAGACAGCGTCGCCAATAGATGCCCGGGTCAAGCCCGGGCATGACATAACTATTTGAAAACTCTACTATATTGTCATTGCCGGGCTTGACCCGGCAATCTCATCGTTGCCCTGACGCTTCGCATGCAATGATGTCGGCTTGGCATGGGCCGACGACGCGTCCGTGTGAGCGATATTGACCCTAGCCGGCTTGCTCCGCCAGCGACTTCGAGGCGATCTCGTAGACGTCCGGTGACAATTCACTGGCTTCCAGGATGCGTCGAAGCTGTCCCCGCATCAGCTCCCGGCGGCCGCTCTCATAGCGGCGCCAGCGGCCCAGCGGCGTGGTCAGGCGCGCCGCCACCTGCGGGTTGATCGGGTCCAGGGCCAGCACCCGATCCGCCAGGAATTGATAGCCACCGCCGTCGGCGGCATGGAAGCGATAGGGATTGGCGGAGCAGAAGGCGCCGATCAGCGCCCGCACCTTGTTCGGCTGTTTCAGGGAGAACACCGGATGGTTCAGCAGCTCGACCACCCGGGCCAGGGTATCCGGCCGGGTCGAGGCGGCCTGCAGGGTCAGCCACTTGTCGATCACCACCGCGTCGTCCTTGAACCGGTCGTGGAAATCGGCCAGGGCGGCGGCCCGATCCTCGCCGTCCCGGTCGTTCATCGCCCATAGCGCCGCCATGCGGTCGGTCATGTTGTCGGCGTCGCGGTATTGCGCCGGCGCCAGATCCCGGCAGCCCGGGTCGTCCAGCAGCGACAGATAGGACAGGGCCAGGTTCCTGAGCGCCCGTTGGCCGGCGGCGGCGGCGTCGGGGCTGTAGGGCGCGTTGGCCCGGTTGCCGCGATAGACCGCCGCCAGTTCGTCCTTCAACCCTTCGGCGATGCCGCGGCGCAGGGCCTCGCGAGCCCGGTGGATGGCGCCGGGATCGGCGTCGCCAAGCTGTTCGGCCAGGTACTGCTCGCCCGGCAACTGGCAGGCCAGGGCGATGAAGGCCTGGTCCAGGCCGTCCTCGCCCAGCAGCTTGCCCAGGGCCGCGACGAAACGTTGGTCGACTACGGCTTCGCCGCCGTCGGCGACCGACCGGGTCATCGACAGCAACAACTTGCTGGCATATTGCTGGCCCGCCTCCCAGCGGTTGAAGGGATCGGCGTCATGGGCCATCAGGAAGGCGCGCTCGGCGTCCGCCGGATCGTGGCGCAAGCGGACGGGGGCCGAGAAATCGCGGTTGACCGAGGGTACCGGCGGCGCGGGTATGTTCTCGAACCGGAAGCCGGCGTCGCCCTGGCGCAGTTGCAGCACCTTGGTGGTGGCACCCTCCCCATCCAGCGGCAGATCGCTACCGTCCGCATCCAGCAGGCCGACGGCGATGGGGATCTGCATCGGCTGCTTGGCCAAGCCGTCGGGACTGGCCGGCAGGGTCTGGCCCAGGGTCAGCTCGTAGGTCCGGGCCGCGGCGTCGTAGTGGCCGCCGACCGAGATTTCCGGCGTGCCGGCCTGGCTGTACCAGAGGGCGAATTGCTCCAGATCGGCATCGTTGGCATCGGCCATGGCGGCCAGGAAATCGTCGCAGGTCACGGCCTGGCCGTCGTGGCGCCGGAAGTACAGGTCCATGCCCTTGCGGAAGCCCGCCGCCCCCAGCAGGGTGTGATACATGCCGATCACCTCGGCGCCCTTTTCATAGACCGTCGCGGTGTAGAAGTTGTTGATCTCGATATAGCTGGCCGGGCGCACCGGATGGGCCAGCGGGCCGGCGTCCTCGGGGAACTGGGCCGCCCGCAAGGCACGCACGTCCTGGATCCGCTTCACCGCCGCCGAGCGCATGTCGGCCGAGAACTGCTGGTCGCGGAACACCGTCAAGCCTTCCTTCAGGCTCAACTGGAACCAGTCCCGGCAGGTCACCCGGTTGCCGGTCCAGTTGTGGAAGTACTCGTGCGCCACGATGGCCTCGATATTGGCGTAGTCGTCGTCGGTGGCGGTCTCCGGGTTGGCCAGGACGTACTTGGCGTTGAACACGTTCAGGCTCTTGTTCTCCATCGCCCCCATGTTGAAGTCGTTGATGGCGACGATGTTGAACAGGTCCAGGTCATACTCGAGGCCGTATGTCTCTTCGTCCCAGCGCATGGCCCGCTGCAGGGATTCCATGGCATAGGCGCAGCGGTCCTCGTTGCCGGGATCGGTATAGATGCGCAGGGTGATGCGGCGGCCGGATTGAGTGGTGAAGTGGTCCTGGTGGCAGGCCAGATCGCCGGCCACCAGGGCGAACAGATAGCTCGGCTTGGGGAACGGATCGTCCCAGATGGCGAAATGGCGGCCGTCGGGCAACTCGCCGGTTTCGTCCAGGTTGCCGTTCGACAACAGCACCGGACAATCCGCCCTGGCGGCCCGGATGGTGGTGCGGTAGGTCGCCATGACGTCCGGCCGGTCGGGGAAGAAGGTGATGCGGCGGAAGCCCTCGGCCTCGCACTGGGTGCAGTAGATGCCGCCCGATTGGTACAGCCCTTCCAGGCGGGTATTTGCCGCCGGCGCGATCCGCGTGACGATCTCCAGGCTGCCAGCAGCGGGCATCCCGGACAGGGTCAGTTGTTCGCCGCTCAGCTCATAGCCATCCTCGGCGACGGCCTCGCCGTCCAGGCGCAATACCAGCAGCTCCAACCCGTCGCCGTCCAGGACCAGGGGTGCCCCAACATCGCCGTGGGCCGGATTGCGCCGCAGCGACAGCCGGGCCAACACCTCGGTGGCCTTGGGGTCGAGATCGAACTCCAACTCCACCCGCTCGACCAGAAAGGCCGGCGGGAGATAGTCCTCTAAATGGATGGTCTTTGGCTCGGCGTCGGGCATGCCCACTGCTTGCCCCGCCGGCGGCTTTGGGTCAAGGCCCTACAAGCCCATCTGCCGGGCCGCCAGGTCCTTCATGATCTCGGCCGAGCCGCCGCCGATGGCCATCACCTTGGTTTCGCGATAGATCCGCTCGACCTTGCCGCCGCGCATGTAGCCGGCGCCGCCGAGGATCTGCATGGCCTCATTGGCGCAAAACTCCATGGTGGAGGTGGCATGCACCTTCAGCATGCAGACGTCGGCGACGATGCGTTCGCCCTGCATGTCCCGCCAGGTGAGGTCCTCCAGGTAGGCGACGCCGGAATTGATCCGCATCGCCATGTCGACCAGCTTGTGGCGGATCACCTGGTTCTCGATCAGCGGTTTGCCGAAGGTGTGGCGCTCGCGGCCATAGGCGCTGGCCTCGTCCAGGCAGGTCTGGGCATAGCCGAGCGCGCTGGCCGCCATGCCCAGGCGTTCGTAGTTGAAGTTGTGCATGATCGCCTTGAAGCCCTGGTTCTCCTCGCCGATCAGGTTGGCGGTGGGCACCCGGACGTCATCGAAATACAAAGCGGCGGTGTCCGAAGCCCACCAGCCCATCTTCTTCAGCTTGGTGCGGTCGAAGCCGGGCCGGTCCCGTTCGATCAACAGCAGCGAAATACCGCCCAGGCCCGGCCCGCCGGTGCGCACGGCGACGGTATAGAAATCCGCCCGGAAGCCCGAGGTGATGAACATCTTCTGGCCGTTGACCACATAGTCGTCGCCGTCCCGCCGGGCCGTGGTCTTCAGGGCGGCGACATCGGAGCCGCCCGAGGGCTCGGTCACCGCCAGGGCGGCGATCTTCTCGCCGGCCAGGACGGGGGGCAGCACCCGGGCCTTCAATTCATCCGAGCCGAACATGCTCAGATGCGGCGTGCCGATGGTGTGGCTCATCAGGCTGGCCGACAAACCGCCACAGCCGGCCCGCGCCAGTTCCTGGCTGAGGATGATGCCGTAGAAGCGGTCGCAGGCGATGCCGCCGTATTCCTCCGGATAGCCCAATTGCAAGAGGCCCAGTTCCGAGGCCTTCTTGTACATCTCGCGAGGGAATTCCTCGGCTTCGTCCCATTCGGCGACATAGGGCTCGACCTCGCGCTCGACGAAGCGGCGCACGGTGGCGCGGAAGGCCTCGTGTTCGTCGGTGTAGTAGGGGCTCTGTTTTTGGTTCGGGATCATGTTCATCCTGCCAGTCCGAATACGCTAACTGCCGGGTTCGTCGCCGACCCGGATCAACAACTTGCCCTGGTTCTCGCCGCGATACAGCCGTTCGATGGCGCCGGGCGCCGCTTCGAGGCCGTCCAGCACATCCTCGCGATAGACCAACTTGCCCTCGGCCAGCCAGGCCGCCAGTTGCCCGCGCGCCTCGGCGAAGCGGTCGGTGTAGTCGAACAGCAGGAACCCCTGAATGCGGGCCCGCTTCACCAGGATGTGCCGCTCCAGCCGTGGCCCCTCGGGCCAGGGCTCCCAGGAAGACAGGGAGGCGGTGCCGCAGACGGCGCAGCGGGCGCCGACGGCCAGTTGCCGATACACCGCGTCCGAGATCGCCCCGGCGGTGTTGTCGAAATAGACGTCGATGCCGTCGGGACAGGCCTCGGCGATGGCCGCGTCGAGATCGGCGGTCTTGTAGTTGATCGCCACGTCATAGCCGAATTCGTCCCGGCACCGGGCCACCTTGTCGTCGCTGCCGGTCAGGCCAACGGTGCGGCAACCCTGGATGCGGGCGATCTGGCCGACGGCGCTGCCGACGGCGCCGGCGGCGGTGGAGACCATGACGGTCTCGCCCGCCTGCGGCTGGCCGACGTCGAGCAGGCCGAAATAGGCGGTCAGGCCGTTGATGCCCAGGATGCCCAGGGCGGTGGACATCGGCGCCATCGCCGGGTCGTGCTTGAACCAGACGTCGCCGCCGTCCGAGATGGCGTATTCCTGCCAGCCGAACAGGCCGCAGACCAGGTCGCCGACGGCGTAGTCGCCATGTCGGCTGGCCACCACCTCGCCCACCGCGATCGACCGCATCACGGCGCCGATGGCCACCGGTTCGGCATAGTTGGCGACGGCGCTGACCCAACCGCGCATCGCCGGATCGACCGAGAGATAGATATTGCGGACCAGGAACTGACCTTCGCCCGGTTCCGCCATGGGTGCCTCGCGCAGTTCGAAATGCTCCGGAGCCGGAATGCCCGTTGGCCGATCGCTCAAAATAACCTGTCGGTTCATGGCCTCGGTCATTCGGACCTCCTGTTGTCCCAATCGCCCCTATTCCGCCGCTTCGGCCTCCGCCGAGGCGACCACGGCCAACAGTTGCCGGGGATCGACCTGGTCGCCCTCGGCCACCGCTACCTCCTCGACCACGCCGTCGGCACCGGCCTTGATCTCGTGCTCCATCTTCATGGCTTCCAGGATCACCAGGATCTGGCCGCGCTGCACCGCCGCGCCCGGCTCGGTCCGCACGGCGACGATGCGGCCGGCCATCGGCGCGATCAGCCGGCCGTCGCCCTCGCGTTCCTTGGCCGCCGCCAGTTCCGGGGTGAATTCATAGATCGCCAGGGCCTGGCCGCCCAGGTCCAGATGCAGGGTGTCGCCGTCGAAGGCGAAACGCGCCCGTTCCGCCAGGCCGTCGCATTCGAAGCGCACCTCGCCATCGGCCACCGCGATCAAGTGCAGCGCCAAGGTCCCGGCCTCGCCCAGATCGACCTGGTAGCCGTCGGCGCCAGGCTTCAGCCTGGCCAGGCAGCCATCCTCGCCATGGCGCAGATCGAGCCGGATATCGACCGGCGAGGCCGAACGCCAATCGTCCTCGCCATGGGCGCTGTGGCGGTACAACAGCACCGCCGCCAGGGCCAGTTGCCGCGGCCCCGGCAGCGGCGGCGTCAGTTCCTCGGGCGGGAAATGGCTGGGAATGAAGGCAGTGGTGGCGCTGCCGTCGGCGAAGGCCGGATGCGCCAGTACGTCGAGCAGAAAGCCGCGATTGTTGGGCAGGCCCAAGAGTGCGGTGTCGGCCAGACCACGCAGCAGGCGGCGCCGCGCCTCCTCCCGGTCCCGGCCGTGGGCGATCACCTTGGCCACCATCGGATCGTAGAAGGGCGAGATCTCCTGGCCCTCGGCGATGCCGGTATCGACCCGCAATTCCGGCGACGGCCGCCAAGCCGCCACCCGACCGGTCTGCGGCAGGAAATCGGCGTAGGGATCCTCGGCGTACAACCGCACTTCGATGGCGTGGCCGTCGAAGCGCACCTGCTCCTGATCCAGGGGTAGTTCGCCGCCCGCCGCCACGTCCAGTTGCCAGGCCACCAGATCCTGGCCGGTGATCAGTTCGGTCACCGGATGTTCGACCTGCAGGCGAGTGTTCATCTCCAGGAAATAGAATTCGCCGTCGCCGCCGAGGAGGAACTCCACGGTACCGGCGCCGACATAGTGGATGGCCTTGGCGGCCGCCACCGCCGCCTCGCCCATGGCCCGGCGCAATTCCTCACTCACCGCCGGCGAGGGCGCCTCCTCCACCACCTTCTGATGGCGGCGCTGGATCGAACAGTCGCGCTCGCCCAGATGGATGCAATTGCCGTGGCCGTCGGCGAACACCTGGATCTCCACGTGGCGCGGTTCGATCACCGCCTTTTCCAGGATCAGTTCGCCCGAGCCGAAGGCATTCAAGGCCTCGGACCGGGCGCCGGATATCGCCGCCGCCAGGTCGTCGCCCGCATCGACCAGGCGCATGCCGCGGCCGCCGCCGCCGGCCGCCGCCTTGACCATCAGCGGAAAACCGACGTCTTCGGCCGCTTTGGCCAGGGCGCCGTCGTCCTGGTCGTCGCCGCTATAGCCCGGCACGCAGGGCACATGGGCATGCTCCATGCGCAGTTTCGCCAGCCGCTTGTTGCCCATCAGCTCGATCGCGTCGGGGGGCGGGCCGATGAAGACCAGGCCGGCATCGGCGCAGGCTTGGGCGAATTCGGCGTTCTCGGCCAGAAAACCATAGCCGGGGTGCACGGCGTCGGCACCCGAGGCGGCGGCCGCGGCCAGCACCGCCTCGACCTTCAGGTAGGACTCGGCCACCGGCGCCGGGCCGATGCAGACCGCCTGGTCGGCGAGCTGGACATGTGGGGCACCGGCGTCCGCCTCGCTGTACACCGCCACGGTGCGATAGCCCTTGGCGTGAGCCGAGCGCATGATCCGGCAGGCAATCTCGCCGCGGTTGGCGATCAGCACCTTGTGAAAGGCCATGGTGTCGGGTTCCTTCGTTACAGCCCTGGGCAAAGGATAGAGGTTATTTGTTCCGCCGCGACGGCAGAGTGCCCATGTATTTGCTGATGATCTGCAGCATCACCTCGTCGGCGCCGCCGCCGATCGACAACAACCGGCCGTCGCGATACAGCCGGCTGATCTTGCTTTCCCACATATAGCCCATGCCGCCCCAGTATTGCAGGCAACCGTCGGCCACCTGCCGCACCAGGCGGCCGCCCTTCAGCTTGGCCATCGAGGCCAGGTAGGTCACGTCCTCGCCCGCCACCATGCCCTCGGCGGCGCGGTAGATCAGCGAGCGCAGCAACTCGACCTCGGTCTGCAATTCGGCCAGGCGGAAATGCACCACCTGATTGTCGAGCACCGAACCGCCGAAGATCTTCCGCTCGCGGGTGTACTCGATGGTCTCCTCGATGGCCTTCTCCATCGGCCGCAGCAGGGTAACGGCGCCCCACAGCCGCTCCTCCTGGAACTGGATCATCTGATAGGTGAAGCCCTCGCCTTCCTGGCCGATCAGGTTGCGCCTGGGCACCCGGACGTCGTCGAAATGAATGAGCGCGGTGTCCGAGGCCCGCATGCCAAGTTTGTTCAGGGTGCGTTCGACGCTGACGCCGGGCGTGTCCATCGGCACGCAGATCAGCGATTTGTTGCGGTGCATCTGGCCGTCGGAGGTATTGCACAAAAGGCAAATCCAATCGGCCTGGGCGCCGTTGGTGATGAACATCTTCTGGCCGTTGATCAGGTAGTCGTCGCCGTCGTGCCGGGCGTTGGTCTTGATCGCGGCGACGTCGGAGCCGGCGCCCGGCTCGGTCACGCCGACGCAGGCCACCATGTCGCCGGCGATCGCCGGGGCCAGGAAGTCCCGGCGCAACTCGTCCGAGCCGAAACGGGCCAGGGCCGGCGTCGCCATGTCGGTCTGCACGCCGACGGCCATCGGCACCGAGCCGTGATCGGCGGTGCCGATCTCCTCGGCGAAGGCGATGACGTAGGAATAATCCAGGCCCATGCCGCCGAAGGCCTCGGGCTTGTTGATGCCGAGAAAACCCTGGCCGCCCATCTTCTTGAACAGTTCGTGGGCCGGGAAGGCGTCTTGCTCTTCCCAGTCGTCGACGTGGGGATTGATCTCGGTCTCGACGAAGCGGCGCACCGAGCGCCGCAATTCGTCCTGTTGTTCGCCGAAAAGCATCGCCCAGGCCCTATCTGTTCCGCAGGTCGGGCAGGATGCCCATGTATTTGCTGATGATCTGCAGCATCACTTCATCGGCGCCGCCGCCGATCGAGCCAAGGCGGGAATCGCGGTAGGCACGGCTGATCCGGCTTTCCCACATGTAGCCCATGCCGCCCCAGTACTGCAGGCAGGCGTCGGTCAACTCGCGGCCCAGCCGCCCGGCCTTCAACTTGGCCATCGAGGCCAGCCTGGTGACATCCTCGCCGTTGACGATGCCCTCGGCCGCCCGATAGCAGAGCGAACGCAACAGTTCGACCTCGGTCTGCAACTCGGCCATGCGGAAGTGCACCACCTGGTTGTCGAGCACCGAGCCGCCGAAGATCTGCCGCTCGCGGGTATAGTCGATGGTCTGGGCGATCAGCCCTTCGAAGCCCTTCACCGACTTGACGGCGCCCCACAGGCGCTCTTCCTGGAATTGCTGCATCTGGTAGATGAAGCCCAGGTCTTCCTCGCCGATGCGGTTGCGTTGCGGCACCCGGACGTCCTCGAAGAAGATCTGCGCCGTGTCGGACG
The DNA here is from genome assembly GCA_030746635.1 of Alphaproteobacteria bacterium. Classification (GTDB taxonomy): domain Bacteria; phylum Pseudomonadota; class Alphaproteobacteria; genus JASLMH01. The sequence goes on from JASLMH010000008.1 coordinate 29,836, forward strand.
ACCACATGCCCAGTTTCTTCAACTTGCGGGCCACGGTGACCCCGGGGGCATCCATGGGCACGGCGATCAGCGTCTTGTTCTTGTGCACGGGGCCGTCGGAGGTGTTGGCGAGGAGGCAGATCCAGTCGGCCTGCACCCCGTTGGTGGTCCACATCTTGCCGCCGTCGATGACGTAGTCGTCGCCGTCCTTGCGGGCGGTGGTCTTGATCGAGGCGACGTCGGAACCCGCCCCGACCTCCGAGACGCCGAGGCAGGCGACGTAGTCGCCGGCGATCGATGGCGTCAGGAACTCGCGCCGCACCTCGTCGGAACCGTGGCGGGCCAGGGCCGGCGTCGCCATGTCGGTTTGCACGCCGATCGCCATGGGCACGCCACCGCAACTGATCAGGCCCAACTCCTCGATCATCACCATGGCATAGGAGTAGTCCAGGCCCATGCCGCCGAATTCCTCGGGCTTGTTGATGCCCAACAGGCCCAGATCGCCCATCTTCTTGAACAGCTCGTGGGCCGGGAAGATCTCGTCGTCCTCCCAGGCCTCGACGTGGGGATTGACCTCCGCTTCGACGAAGCGGGCGACGGTGCGGCGGATTTCCTCGTGCTGTTCGGTGAATTGCATATCCTACGTCTCCTCGGCCGCGGGCCTCATTCGTCGTCCGCCTTCGCCGCCTTCCGGTCCAGATGGTCGCGATGGAAGCCGGCGAAATGACGGTTCCCCGGACCGTCGGGCAGCGGGTAGTTGAGCGGCGCGTTGGGGGCGCCGCCGTCGACCCGGATGCAGCCGCCGGTGATATAGGCCGCCGCCGGACTGAGCAGGAAAACGATGGCGGCGGCCACTTCCGCCTCGCGGCCCAGGCGCCGCAGCGGCACGCATTTGTCCAGCGAACGGAACCAGTCCGCCGTCTTGCCGTCGTAGGTCTCGAAGCCCGAGGTCTCGACCCAGCCCGGCGCCACCGAATTGACCCGCACGCCGAAGCGCCCCCATTCCACGGCGGCGGTCATGGTGAAGTTCTCCATGCCGCCGCGGGCGGCGCCGGAATGGCCCATGGTCGGCATCGACATCCAATGATCGGCGGTGATGTTGACGATGGCGCCGCCGCCGTTCGGCTTCATGGACTGGCGAAAGACCTCGCGGGCCATCAGGAAACCGCCCGTCAGGTTGGTGCGCACCACGGTTTCCCAGCCCTTCTGGCTGATCTCCTCCAAGGGCGCGGTGTACTGACCGCCGGCGTTGTTGACCAGGCCGAAGATCGGCCCGTCGCGGCCGACGATCATGTCGACGGCGGCGATCACGTCATCCTCGACCCGGATATCGAGCGGTTGGATGTCGGCATGGCCGCCATCCTCGATGATCTCGGCCTGGGCCTGTTCCAGCCTGGCCTGGTCGCGGCCGATCAGCACCACCTTGGCGCCCAAAAAGGCCAGTTCATGGGCCGTACAGCGGCCGATGCCGCTGCCGCCACCGGTGACGATGATGGTCTCGCCGGCGAACAGCCCGGATTGGAAAACAGAGCCGTACGGCATGCCCTCTCTCTGCTTGAAAGCGGCGGAAGCGCCTTATTTTAGCGCCTTTCGCCGTTGTTGGATGCGCCAAAAAGGCGCTCGATCCGGAAGCTATTTGACGTTTACGTTAACGTCAAGTACGCGGCCGGCACTTCCGTCATTGCCTTCATACCGGGAAGGCATTATCTGGTGCCTTGGACAACATGGCCATGCGCCGTTTCAACCGGAAAGATGAGATATGAGTTTACAACAGATCACCGAAGGCATGCGCGAACGGGTGGGCGAGGATTGCGGCCTGGGCGCCAAGGTCAAATGGGATTTCGGCGACGACGGCCAGGTCCTGCTGGATGCCTCTCAGGTGCCCAACGTGGTGTCGAACGACGACGGCGAGGCCGATTGCACCCTGAAGATCACCATGGACGACTTCATGGCCATGACCGCCGGTGAGCTGGACGGCACCACCGCCTTCATGATGGGAAAATTGAAGATCGAGGGCGACATGGGCATCGCCATGCGCCTGCAAAGCGTGCTCAACGGCTGAATTACCGCAAAGTCCAAGAAAACGGGGTGCGCCGCTCGGTTCAGAACCAGCGGCGCACCTTGTTTTTGTAGGCCAGGTACGGCTCGCCGAACTTGGCCTCCAGATAGCGTTCCTCGCGCCGGATCACGCCGTAGTGCATGATCACCAGCAAGGGCACCAGCAGGGCCAGCAGCCACACACTGTCGATGGCGACGGCGAGGCCGAGGAAGATCAGCACCAGGCCGAGGTAGATCGGATTGCGGCTGAGGCGGTAGGGACCGTCGGTGACCACCGCCTTCGCCGGCAGGTAGGTCGGCACATTGGTGCCGGCGTTGCGAAAGCGCCGGAACGCCAGGGCCAGCAAGGCCACGCCGCCGGCGATCAGCATCAGGCCGACCGGATACTGCACGGTGTTGGGCAGCCACGGCACCGGCTTGAAATAGTCCAGTACCAGGCCCATGCCCAGGGCGGCCAGGAACAGCCGCGGCGGGCGGGCGATGACGCCCGGGTTATCGATTTCATTCATCGTCGACATCATAGCCTCCGTGGGCGGCAACGGCGGGCCGACACCGTGCGAAGGCGCCGGCCCGTCCCGACCGCTAGTGCCAGCGGCCGCGCCGGTGCGAGGTCAACTCGTCCAGCGCCTTCTTCTGCTTGTCGTCCAGAGTGCCGTAAAAGGCATCGAAGGCCGGCCGCACCTCGACCACCACGTCCAGGCCGGTGCGCAGCAAGGTCTCGGCCAGCGCCAGCTTTTCGGTGGCGCCGTGCGGCCTATCGAACCCCTTGAGCTCGCCGCAGGCGGTACCGACGCGCTCGCTGCCGGTACGCAGGGCGGTGGCCAGGTCGTCCCAGGCGGCCCGCTGCGGCGGCGTGAAGGACATGAAGTTCTCGACGAACGAGATCATATGGTCCAGATGCTCGCCGCGGTCCTCGCCGCACAGCCGAGCCATGCCTCGGCCGTGCTTGCCGCGCCAGCCATGGCCCCAGCCGGCCGGCGTGGCGCCGAACATGGCGGAGGCGGCCGAGGCTTCGGCGGCATGCAGGCCCAGATCGGGGCTGAGGGACAGGCTGGTGGCGGCAACGGCGGCAACGGCCACGACGCCGACCCCGGCCGAAATAAAGGCGATTTTGCGATTCATCTCTGTTCTCCATCTGTCAAATCCGGCTCGTGCCGTACGCCAAGGATTTAGGGAGTGGATGTTTCGGCCGCATGTCGGCGGCTGGGGCATTTGGTAACGCAGCGTTGCCAAGCCGGGCGCCGCAACACTTCGTTACAAAAAACCACCGGCAAGGCCCGACGCCTCGCCTAATATCCAGGCCATGAACGCCTCGCCCCATATCCTGGTGGTCGACGACGACCGCGAGATCCGCGACCTGCTGGCGCGCTTCCTGCGCAAGCACGGCTATCGCGTCGACGTGGCGGCGGATGGCCGGGCGATGCTGGAGCATCTCGACGGCGGCCGCTTCGATCTGGTGGTGCTGGACCTGATGCTGCCGGGCGAGGACGGCCTGTCGCTATGCCGGCGGGTACGGGTGGAATCGCATCTGCCGATCATCATGCTGACGGCGATCGGCGAGGAGACAGATCGCATCATCGGCCTGGAGATGGGCGCCGACGACTATTTGGCCAAGCCCTTCAATCCCCGCGAACTGCTGGCCCGCATCCGGGCCGTGTTGCGCCGGGCCGGCAGCGCGCCGGCGCCGTCGGAGGCGGCCAGCGACGACATCCTTGGCTTCGAGGGCTGGCGCCTCGATCTGTCCCGCCGGCAACTGCACTCGCCCGACGACGCCCTGGTCGATCTGACCGCCGGCGAGTTCGAACTGCTGGCGGCCCTGGCGGCGCACCCGCAGCGGGTGTTGAGCCGCGAGCAGTTGCTGGACCTGACCCGGGGCCGCGCCGCCGTGCCCTATGACCGGGCAATCGACGTCGGCATCAGCCGCCTGCGGCAGAAGATCGAGGCCGACGCCAAGAACCCGGCCATCATCAAGACGGTACGCGGCGGCGGCTATGTCTTCGCCGCCAAGGTGGCAAGACCGTGATCGGCCGCCTGCGGCAATGGCACCGGGACCGCCACGGCGAGGCCGGGCCGCCACGCTGGTGGCCCGGCAGCCTGGCCGGCCGGGTCGCCCTGTTGCTGGTCGCCTGCCTGGCAGTGCTGCTGGCGGTCGGTGGCATCCTCTACCTGCACGATCGCCGCCAGCAGACCCTGGAAATGTTCGCCCGCGATCTGGTCGGCCGCGCCGCCACCATCGCCGAGCTGATCGAGGCGACGCCGACCGCCGACCGCCCGCGTCTGCTGCGCGCCCTGGGCGGTCCCAACATGCGCGTGGGTCTGCGACCGCCGCACCTACCACCGCCCGGTCGCGATTGGTGGCGGGTGGGCGACCTGCCGGACGAGATCCGCCCGCTCATGAAGTCCCTGGGCGATCGGCCGATCCTGGTACGGCTGCTGCGGCCCTGGCACGATGACCCACCGGGCCTGCGCGGCTCGGCGGAGGGGCGTCGTTTTCCCGGTCGCGGCCACCGCCACCGCATCGCCGTCCTGATCGGCCTGAACGATGGCGCCTGGTTGCGGGTTGGCCTGACCCCGGGACGGCCGGCCTGGCGTTGGGGACCGGGGCCGCTGACCTGGCTGGGCCTTACCGTGGTCCTGGTGCTGCTGTGTCTGATCTGGGCGGCGCATCGGATGACCCGGCCCCTGCGCCGCTTCGCCGAGGCCGCCGACCGCTTCGGCGTCGACGTGCGGGCGGCGCCGATGCCCGAGCACGGCAGCCGGGAATTGCGCCGGGCCAGCCGCGCCTTCAACCGCATGCAGGACCGCCTGCGCCGGTTCGTCGACGACCGCACGATGATGCTGGCGGCGATCTCCCACGATCTGCGCACCGTGCTGACCCGCTTGCGGTTGCGGGCGGAATTCATCGACGACCCCGAGCAACAGCAAAAGGCCATCGCCGACGTCGACGAGATGCAGGCGATGCTGGACGAAACCCTGGGCTTCGCCCGCGACGACGCCACCGAGGAAGCGCCGATCAAGACGGACCTGGCCGCCCTGCTGCAAAGCCTGTGCGACAACCTGGCCGACACCGGCCAGACGGCCAGCTTTGACGGCCCGGCCCGCCTGAACCTGCAGTGCCGGCCGGTGGCCCTGCGCCGGGCCTTCGCCAACCTGCTGGACAACGCCCTGCGCTATGGCGGCGAGGCAACGGTGACGCTGCGCCCTGACGGCGAGGACGCGGTGGTGGAGGTGGCGGATCGCGGCCCCGGCATTCCGCCGGAAATGCGGGAAAAGGTGTTCACGCCGTTCTTCCGCCTGGAAGGCTCACGCAGCCGGGATACCGGCGGTACCGGCCTCGGCCTGGCCGTCGCCCGCTCCATCCTGCGCCGCCACGGCGGCGACATCGTCCTGGCCGACCGCCCCGGCGGCGGCCTGCTGGCCCGCGCCAGCCTGCCCCTGGCGCCGATGGACTGAACACGGTTCCCGCCAGCCCGCTTGTCCCGCACCGGCAATTCCTGTCTGATGGCTGGATCATCCCACCTCGCCTGAAATCACCCGACCGATGACCCCCGATCGGCGATGTCCTCGCCACCTGACCGATAACCGGAGTACCCAAACATGAGCAGAATGCCCGCCCTCAGCCTGGCGGCCGTACCGGGACGGCGCCTGGCCACCCTGGAACTGGCGGCCGAGATCGAGCGCCGCGGCTTCGCCGGCATCTATTGTCCCTCCACCGTCGCCAATGTCGCGCTCTGTGGTGCCCTGGCCCAGGTCACCTCCGAGATCCCGTTCGGCACCTCGATCGCGCCGATCTATGCCCGCACGGTGCTGGACTATGCCCAGACCGCCTCGTTCATCCACGAGGTCTCGGGCGGCCGCTTTCGCTTCGGCATCGGCGTCAGCCATGGCCCGTCCCTGAAGCGCATGGGGGTATCCGCCGGCAAGCCGCTGTCCGACACCCGCGACTTCGTGGCCAACCTCAGGGCGATCGAGCGGGTGGGCGAGCTGCCGCCGATCATCCTCGCCACCCTGCGCAAGAAGATGATCGGCCTGGCGGCGGAGATCAGCGACGGCATGGTGTTCGCCAACGGTTCGCGCTCGCACATGGCGGCCTCGCTGGCGGTACTGCCGGACGACAAACGCCGGGACGACGGCTTCTTCATCGGCAACATGATCCCGACCTGTATCTCCGATGATCTGGAAGCCGCCAAGGCGGTGAACCGCCGCACCCTGACCTCGTACGCGCAACTGCCGAACTACCGCAACTATTGGAAGGAAGCCGGCTACGAGGAAGAGATGGCCGGGGTGGAAGCGGCAGTGGCCGCCGGCGAGCCGGAACGGGTGCCCGAGCATCTCAGCGATCGCTGGCTGGCCGACAACACCCTGTTCGGCACCGCCGCCCAGGTCCGCGACGGTTTGGAGGCCTGGTTCGACGCCGGCATCCGCACGCCGATCCTGGTCCCCTCCTCGGCCGCCGGCAACCAGATGGTCGCCTTCCAGGAGGTCTTCGCGGCGTTTGAAGCTTGACGGAAAGATTGACCTGCAAACATGCTTCGAGACGGGCGCTGCGCGCCCTCCTCAGCATAAGGTTAACTTGTTGAAGATAAATACTCTTTCCTCGTCCTGAGGAGAACCGCAGGTTCGTCTCGAAGGACGAATGGGTCTGCTCAGATTTCGGCATCTTGGTGTGGGTTCGCCGCTCAGGCGACGGCGGGCAACACCTCATAGCCGAATTCCCCAGCCGCGTCGGTCAGCCATTGCCACAGGCTGACGGCGTAGCTGCGGGCGGGATAGAGGTCCACCGTCGGGCCGTCGTCCAGGCAGTGGATCAGGCACTGTATGTGGGCGACGGCGCTCTGCGGGCAATCGCCCGCCCGGAAGGCCCGCGGATGGAAGTCCAGGCTGCAGCCCTTGGCCAACAGATCGCGCAGCGCCGGGCCGCTCAGGCGGATCGCCGCCCGGCCATGGCTCAAGTCGGTGACCGCCCCGTCGGCGCCCAGGTCCAGGGTCACCGCCGGTCCGATCAGCCACCATCGTTGCGGCCCGACCCAGCATATCGAGCGGTCCAGCCCAAGGGTCGAAAGGCAGGGCTCCATGGGCGGCGCCAGCACGAAGGCCTCCTCGATGGCCCCGGCCACCGTCATGGCGGTGTCGGGGAAAGCGGCCACCTGGGTGATCGCCAGGCCACGGCGCTCGGCCATGGTCACGCCGGCCTGCCGACCGATGCCGCCGGTCCGGTAGACCCCGTCCAGGGCCGAGCAACGTTCCACGATCTCAGCCACGCATCCGCTCCCCGTCCGGATCGATGAAATGGGCCGAGGTCACCCGCGCCGCCACCACCTCGTTATGCAGCGGGAAATGGGCATAGACGATCTGGTCCCGCCGTTCGGCGCCGTCGGACAGCAGGGCCAGGGCGATCGGCGTGTCCAGTTCCGGGCTGAAGGCGATCGAGGTGACGTGACCGAGGGTGTGCACCGGCGGCTTCGCCTCGGCCTCGGTCAGAAGCTGCGCGCCGGCCTTGATCCAGGTCTTCCCATCCACCGGCAGCAGGCCGACCAGGGCCGGCCGGGCGCCGTCGCCCAGTCCCTCCCGCCCGAGCAGCCGGTGGCCGATGAACGGCTTCTTGCCGCTGACCAGCCGGGCCATGCTCAGGTCGGCCGGCGTGGTGGTGCCGTTCAGTTCCGGGCCGGCGGCGTGACCCTTCTCGATCCGCATGGTACCCAGGCTTTCGGTGCCGTAGGTCACCAGGTCATGCGGCCCGCCGGCATCGACGATGGCCTGCCAGACCGCCTGGCCGTAATCGGCCGGCACCGCCACCTCGTAGGCCAGCTCGCCCGAGAAACTGATGCGGAACAGCCGGCCGGCGACCCCGGCGATACGGCATTCGGCCACCGCCATGAACGGGAAGGCCTGGTTGCCGATATCGATATCGACCAGCCCGGCCAGCAGCTCTCGTGCCCGCGGCCCGGCGATCGACATTGCCGCCCACTGGTCCGTGACATCCGCCACCAGCACCCGCAGGTCGGGCCAGATGACCTGCAGATGATATTCCAGCATCGCCAGCACGGCATGGGCGTTGGCGGTGGTGGTGGTCATCAGATAATGGTGCTCGGCCAGGCGCGAGGTGGTGCCGTCGTCGAACACCAGGCCGTCGTCGCGCAGCATCAGGCCATAGCGGGCCCGCCCCACGGCGAGGCCTTTCCAGCCGTTGACGTAGACCCGGTTGAGGAACTCGGCGGTATCGGGGCCCTGGATGTCGATCTTGCCCAAGGGCGAGACATCGCACAGGCCGACGCCGCCTCGGGTGGCGGCGACCTCGCGGGCGCTGGCCTGATCGATGTTCTCGTCGCCGACCGGATAGAATTGCGGCCGCCGCCACAGCCCGGCGTCCTGCCACGAGACCCCCCGCGCGGCATGCCAACCGTCCATCGGCGTGCGCCGCAGCGGCCGATAGTGGGCGCCGATCTCGCGCCCGGCCAGGCTGCCCAGGGCGATCGGCACCGCCGGCGGCCGATGGGCCGTCGCCGCCATCGCCGCCAGCGGCTGGCCGCGGGCCTCGGCCACCGCCAGGCGGGCCGGGATCTGGCCGATCCGCCCCTGGTCCACCCCCATGCCCAGGGTGGTGTAACGCTTCAGGTGCTCGACGGATCGATAACCTTCGTCCATGGCCTGGCCGACATCGGCCAAGGTGGTGTCGGTCTGCGGATCCAGGAAGCGCTTGCCCGGCCCCGGCGTGGGCGCCCGTGGTTCGACGCCGATGCCTTCCGGCGGCACGACATATCCACCGGCGCTGTCGTTGCCCGCCGCCAGGCAGTCGGCCAGGGCGAAACTGCCGGCCGCCGAGCCCACCGAGACGCACGCCTGCTTGGCCCGATCCGGCACCAGGCAGCCGAGGCCCTCGTCATGGCGCAGCCGGCCGCCCGATTGCACGTACAGGTCCACCGCCGGCGCCCAGCCGCCCGACAGGCACAACAGATCGCAGTCGAAGCGGCCCGCGTCGCTATCCACCCCTTGCAAAGTTTTGCCCCCGAGCGCGCGCCGGATCGTGGCGCCGAAGTGTATCGGCAGTCCCAGATCGCGCACCGTCGCCACTTCCGGCGCCGCCGAGTCGGATCGGCTGTCCAGCACCGCCGCCACCTCAGCGCCGGCCCGGTGCAGCGCCAGGGCGGTGCGATAGGCGCTGTCGTTGTTGGTGGCGATCACCGCCCGCCGGCCCGGCAAGACGCCGTAGGCGTGCAGGTAGGCGCGTACGGCGCCGGCCAGCATCACGCCGGGCCGGTCGTTGTCGGCGAAGGTGAGTATCTGTTCGGTGGCGCCGGTGGCGAGGACGACCCGGCCGGCCCGGATGCGCCACAACCGCTGCCGGGGCAACCCATCGCCAGGGCTTTCCAGGTGCTCGGTGACCCGTTCGACGGCGGCCACCAGGTTGTGATCGTAATAGCCGAACGCGGTGGTGCGCGGCAGCAGCCGCACCTCGGCCATGGCGGCCAGCTCCGCCTCCGCCGCCGCCAGCCAATCCAGGGCCGGCTGGCCGTCGATCTCGCGCTCTTCCTTCCACAGCCAGCCGCCGAACCTTGGGTTCTCGTCCAGCAGCAGCACCCGCCGACCCTCGCGGCCGGCCGCCAGCGCCGCCGTCAGGCCAGCCGGGCCACCGCCCACCACCAATACGTCGCAATGCAGGTTGCGCGCCTCGTAGCGGTCGGGATCGGGCAGCCGGCTGGCCCGGCCCATGCCGGCGGCGCGGCGGATGATGCCCTCGTAGAAGCGCCAGCCCCGGCCGGGCGCCATGAAGGTCTTGTAGTAGAAGCCGGGTGAGAGGAACGGCGAGAGCCAATCGTTCACCTGGCCCAGGTCGAAGGCCAGGCCGGGCCAGCGGTTCTGGCTCGCCGCGACCAGGCCGTCATGCACTTCCACCATGGTGGCGCGGGCGTTCGGGTCGGTGCGCGCGCCGCCGTGCAGGGTGACGAGGGCGTTGGGTTCCTCGGCGCCGGCGCTGACGATGCCGCGCGGGCGGTGGTACTTGAAGCTGCGGGCGACCAGGCCGACGCCGTTGGCCAGCAGGGCCGAGGCCAGGGTATCGCCGGCAAAGCCTTGATAGCGACGGCCATCGAAGGCGAACGAAAGCGGCCGCTCGCGATCGATCAGGCCGCCCTGTGCCAGCCGGCTCATTCGCCGTCCCCCAGGGGCTCGCCGGCCGGGCCGCTGGCCAATACCTCGTGGCTCAGGGTATCGCGGCGCAGCCGCAGCCATTGCCGGCAACCGTGGCTGTGCTGCCAGAACTCCTGGTGCGGGCCGCGCGGGTTGTCGCGGTCGTAGACATAGGCCAGCCAGTCGGCCTCGGCGGCATCCTCGGCCGGCCGTGGGCGGCTGGCATCGCCGCCGTAGGAGAACTCGCCGGCATCGCGTTCGCCGCACCAGGGGCACTTGATCAGCATCCCGCCTCCCTCCTAGTGCGCCCCGGGCACCGGCCCGGCGCCCTTTTCGTCCAGGCAGCGGCCCTCGGCGAAGCGGTCCAGGGTGAAAGCCTGGTTCAGCGCGTGCGGCGCCCCCTCGGCCAGGGTATGGGCGAACACCCAGCCCGAGGCCGGGGTCGCCTTGAAGCCGCCGTAGCACCAGCCGCAATTGAGATAGAGGCCGTCAAGCGGACTGGCACCGATGATCGGGCTGCCGTCCATGGACATGTCCATCACGCCCGCCCAATGGCGCAGCAGCCGGGTCCGCGACAGGCACGGCATCATCGAGACGCCGGCGGCGACCACGTGCTCGATCATACCGAGGTTGCCCCGCTGGGCGTAGGAGTTGTAGCCGTCAAGGTCGCCGCCGAAGACTAGGCCGCCGCGATCGGACTGGCTGAGATAGAAATGCCCGGCGCCGAAGGTCACCACCGTATCGACCAATGGTTTCAATGGCTCGGACACGCAAGCCTGCAAAAGGTGGCTTTCGATCGGCAGGCGCAGGCCGGCCAGGGCGGCGACCTGGCCGGTATGCCCGGCCACCGCCAGGCCGACCCGGCCGGCGGCGATGTCGCCCCGGCTGGTGTGGACGCCGACCACTCGCTCGCCCTGCATCTGGAAACCGGTAACCTCGCAATCCTGGATGATGTCGACGCCCAGGCGGTCGGCCGCCCGGGCATAGCCCCAGACCACGGCGTCATGCCGGGCGGTGCCGCCACGGGGCTGCAACAGGCCGCCGTGGATCGGGAACCGCGCGGCCTCGGAGAAATCCAGTTCCGGCACCTTTTCCCGCACCGCCTCGCGGTCCAGCAGTTCGGCGTCGATGCCGTTCAGGCGCATGGCATTGCCACGCCGCGCGAAGCCGTCCATCTGGGGCTTGGAATGGGCCAGGTTGATGACCCCGCGCTGGGAGAACATGACGTTGAAGTTGAGCTCCCGCGACAGCCCCTCCCACAGCTTCATGCCGTGTTCGTAGAACCGGGCGTTGGCGTCGAGCAGATAGTTGGAGCGCACGATGGTGGTGTTGCGCCCGGTGTTGCCGCTGCCGATCCAGCCGCGTTCCAGCACCGCCACCTTGCCGACGTCATGATTGCGGGCCAGGTAGTAGGCGGTGGCCAGGCCGTGGCCGCCGCCGCCGACGACGATGACGTCATAGGCGGCCCGCGGCGCGGCATCACGCCAGGCCGGCGTCCAGCCCACATTGCGGGCCAGGCCCCGGCGCAGGAGGCTAGCGAGGGAGTAACGCACGGCGGTGGGCGGTCGTCGACATGGTCAGGCGGTAGATTGTCGGCGCGGTGGCGGCCGGTCAAGTTCACGAAACCGGCGCGGGGCGATAACATGGGCCGAACGCTTGCCGGAAGGAGAACCGATTTGCCCCGTGTCCGAGAGATCGAGATCGAAGAAGTGCCCGAGGAAGTGCGCCCGGTATACCGGCGCTTCGCCACCGACTATGGGCCGTTCCTGAACCAGGTGAAGGTGTTCGCCCACCGGCCGCCGGCCCTGAAGCACGTCATGGGCCTGTTGCTGGACCTGGCCGACGAGGCGGTGCTGTCGAAACGCTATCTGGAGATCGCCCTGGTGGTGGTCTCGAAGCTGAACGAATGCGACTACTGCGTCGCCCATCACGCCCCGCGCCTGATCGAGCAGGGCCTGGCGGCGGACTCGGTGGAAAACATCCTGGCCGATCCGGTGCCGGGCTTCGATGCGGTCGACACCCTGGTGCGCGACTATGCCGTCCAGGTCACCGAACAGCCGGGCCGCATCCGCGACGGCATGTTCGAACGGCTGCGCCAGCATTTCAGCGAGGAGCAGATCGTCGAGCTGACCCTGCGCACCGCCCTGTGCGGTTTCTTCAACCGCTTCAACGACGCCATGCAGATCGAGATGGAGGACGGGGTGCTGGAGGATATGTTGGCCACGGGCGTGGCCGGGGAGGCGGCGCAATGAGCTACCGGGACATCCTGTACGAGGTCGAGGACGGCATCCTGACCATCACCATGAACCGGCCCGACAAGCTGAACGCCTTCACCAACGTGATGCTGGAGGAGATCGTCGACGCCGTCGATCGGGCGGACGCCGACGACGATGTGCGGGCGGTGATCTTCACCGGCGCCGGGCGCGGCTTCTGCGCCGGCGCCGATCTTTCGCGCGGCGCCAGCACCTTCGATATGAAGGAGCGGGAGGGTGCGGGACCGATCGAGGATTGGCGCGACGGCGGCGGTCTGGTCACCCTGCGCCTGTACGACTGCAAGAAGCCCCTGATCGCGGCGGTGAACGGCCCGGCCGCCGGCGTCGGCGTCACCATGCAACTGCCCATGGATATCCGCATCGCCTCCACCAAGGCCCGCTTCGGCCTGGTCTTCACCCGGCGCGGCGTCGTCATGGAAGCCTGCAGCAGTTGGTTCCTGCCCCGCGTCGTCGGTATCAACCAGGCCATGGAATGGGTGATGACGGGACGGGTGTTCCCGGCCGATGAAGCCCTCAAGGGTGGCTTGGTCAGCCGGGTTGTGGCGCCGGATGAATTGCTGCCCACGGCCCGCGCCCTGGCCCGCGAGATCGCCGACAATACCTCCGGCGTCTCGGTCGCCCTGTGCCGGCAGATGATGTGGAAGATGCTGGGCGCCGATCACCCCATGGAAGCCCACAAGGTCGACAGCCGCGGCATCCGCACCATGGGACAACTGCCCGATGCCTACGAAGGCGTGCAGTCGTTCCTGGAGAAACGGCCCGGCCGCTACACCATGAAGCCCAGCACCGACATGCCGGACTTCTATCCCTGGTGGCAGGAGCGTCAGTTCGAGTAGAACCAAGACGCAGATACCATGACCTGCTCGTTTCATCCTTCGAGACGCGCCTGTGGCGCACCTCAGGATGAGGATAGGTCTTTATTTTCAACAACTTGACCTCATGCTGAGGAGGGCACGCAGCGCCCGTCTCGAAGCATGTCGACAGCTCAGGCTGTTTGCGTGCCCGCAAAAGGCGCGCTGCTGACGCCGCCGAGCCGGGCGCGGATCAGCGCGCGTAGCTGCTCGGGGTAGTGCGACGTCATTTCGGCATAGGCGCTTTCGCCGAACATCCGCTTCAGGGTCGGTTCCGAGACCGCGAAATAGCTGATCGCCCCGAGCAGCTGGATGACCAGTGCCAGAGCCTCGGCCTGGCCAAGCCCGCGACCGGTCGGCGTTTGCCGCACGATGTCGACCAGGGCATCGAGGAACGGCTTCAGATACCAGGTGCCGGCCTGCTCGGCCCGGGCCCGATTGTCCAGCACCTCGCGCATCAGGATCTGCGCCTCCTCACGTTGGGCGGCCTGAATGTCCAGGTTGCCCAGCATCAGGGCCTCCAGTTGCGCGCGCGGGTCTTGAACATCCGACCGGATCCTGATGATGGCGCTGAGCATGCGGTCCGAAATCCCCTTCAGGATCTCGCCGTACAGCTTTTCCTTGCTGCCAAAGTGGTGCAGCAAGGCCTGTTTCGACAGCCCAAGTTCCTGGGCGATGCCGGCAATGCTGGCGCCGTAGTAGCCTTTGTTGGCGAACTGTCGCCGCGCGGCGTCGAGAAGCTGTTCCCGGGTGGTTTTGCTCATTGCCTGGCCGTTGTATTACCGATCGGTAAATGGCATGGGTCAGGGGTCCGAACCCTGAATAACCCACTCTAGCAGATTTTTATTGACATACCTACCGATCGGTAAGTATTTTCTCCCTACCGATCGGTAAGGACGATCGGTATTGCGAACAAGGAGACGCCAGCCATGTCCGACGCCATCCTATATTCCAAACAGGGGGCCATCGCCACGGTGACCCTGAACCGGCCGGAGAAGTACAACACCCTGCGCAGCGATCTGCTCGACGAGATGGACGCCGCGTTCCGGGACGCCAACCACGACGACGAGGTGCGGGTGATCATCCTGGAAGGCGCCGGCGACAGCTTCTGCGGCGGCTTCGACTTCTCCGGCGGCCTGGAGCACTTCGAGCACATCAAGGAGGAGAATTACGACCCGGGCATGGACGTCGCCTGGGTCACCAGCCAGTACACCAGCTACATCCCCAAGTTCATGGGCCTGTGGCGCGGTTCCAAGCCGGTGATCGCCAAGGTGCATGGCTATTGCGTCGGCGGCGGCTCGGAACTGGCCCTGTGCGCCGATCTGGTGGTCGCCTCCGACGACGCCCGTTTCGGCACCCCGTATTCGCGGGTCTGGGGCTGCCATCTGACCGGCATGTGGGTCTACCGCCTGGGCCTGGCCAAGGCGAAATACTACGCCCTGACCGGCGAGTGGATCAGCGGCCGGGAAGCCGCCGAGATCGAACTGATCAACTTCTCCCATCCCCTGGAGGAACTGGACCAGCGGGTGCAGGAGTTGGCCGGGAAACTGGCCCGAATACCGCTGACCCAACTGGTGGCCATGAAGCTGGTGGTCAATCAGGCCTACGACAACATGGGCCTGCAAAGCACCCAGACCCTGGGTCCGATCCTCGACGGCATCATGCGCAACACCCCGGAAGGCCGGGACTTCGTCCGGGTCGCCAAGGCCGAGGGCGTCAAGGGCGCGGTCCAGATGCGCGACGGCCCCTTCGCCGACTACAGCCAGGGCGCGCCGGAGGAACAGCCGCGCAAACGCAGCGCCCCGACCTGATCGGCTGGCCTATGGCTATCGCGCGTCGGCCAGGACGATTGTGCGTAAGGACTCTACGGCGACCCTGGCCCGGGCCTCGAGCCCGTCATCGGTGGCCGAGGAGACCGGGTGGTCGATCACGGCGAAGTCGTAGTCCGGCATGCCCAGCACCCGCCCCATCAGTTCGGCGGCACTGACGAAGTTGGAGGTCATCACCGCCAGGGCGGGGACGCCGGCGCGTTCGGCAATCACGGCATCATGCAAACTGCACGATGAGCAACTGCCTCAATCGCCGATCCCGGAAATGACGGCATCCCATCGCGGCAGTTCGGCCACGATGGGGTCGTCCGCCGGCGCGCTGTAGTTCGACTTCACCCGCAGCACCACGTCGGCGGCGCCGAAGTCCTGCCGCAGCATACGGTCGAGATGGCCAAAGAAGCCTTTCGTGCCTTCCTTGCCGTTGGAAATGAAGCCGATGGTCTTGCCCTCCAGCGACGCCAGGCGCGGGGCGCGCTGGCCCTGGGCCGTGTCGACCTCGCTGCTCGGATCCAATACCCGAAATGTCATCTGGTTCCTTTCCGATATCGCTGCTCGAAGAAATTCCTAGGCCGGCGGCGGACCGCAATCCAGGCAAGCGCCGATGGCCATGGTCACCGCGTGGCTCTTGTGGCCCAGCCAGGGCGGGATCACCGCGCCGAAGCCGCCGGCCGGCCCGCCGGCGGCGATGACCAATAGCTGATCCGGGCTTTCCATGGCCGGATAGACCGTGTCGCCGCGGTCGCGCACCACCGCGCCCTTGCCCACCTCCGCCCATTCGTGGCGATGAATGCGGGCTCGCTCGAAGATGAACTCGGCCACGTCCCGTTTGCTCCAGCCGGCGTTGTCCAGGTGCTCGCGCAGTTGTTTCGGCACCAAGATGGCGTAGTTGCCCGGCCAGATCGAATAGTGGCGCATGTTGGCGCGGATCTCGGCGGCGAAGGTCTCCAGGATCTCCTTCGGCTCGGTGGTCCATTCGTTCATGATCTGCCGGGGCGCGCCGGCCGTCATCACCGTCACAGCCGAAATCTCTTTTGGAATATCCCGGGTCTCGGCCAGGCTAAGCCAGTTGCTGTCGTCCTCGTCCTCGGCCAGGCAATAGCTGATCTTGCCCGGATGCCCCAGGGTCGAGCGGTCGATGCCGCCCGGCCGCACGTCGAGGACGTTGATCAGGACCAGCCGCAGCGCCCGGCCGATGGCCATGGTGGCCCGATCGCTGGCGCCGAGGACGTTGAAAGTCGGGTCGGTCGCCAGCTCCAGTCGGATCGGCCCGTTCAGCACCAGCAGCACGGCGCAGCCGCCGGTGCTGGCCGTCGCGCCGTGCAGCAGGAATTCCGGCTGCAGCATGGCGGTGACCGCCGCCACGACCACCGGAAAATGCATCGGCAAACAGCCCGCCATCACCGCGTTGATCGCCAGCTTCTCGGCCGTGACCGCCCGCTCCCGCACCGGCTCGACGCCGATCAGTTGCTCTGGCGGCAGCATGGCCCATTCCAGGCAGGCTTCGACCGCCTCGGCGGTGGGCGGCACGATGGGCAGGCCGTCGGTCCAGCCCCGGCTGTGGTAGAGCTCCTGCACGGCGGCGATGTCGCTCGCCTCATGAACCTTGGACGTCAGTTGCACGGCGTCTCGCTTCCCGTTCTGTTGCCGGACCTGCTTGGTCCCGCACCGACCGACAGACTACCATGCGTTTGCTGACCGATCATCCGACCGGCTGCCGCTCCCCTCGCTCGGCGGCCAGGGGACGATCGAACCTTCGGCCTTGGCCCGCACCTCGTCGGGGATCGGCATCGCCCGCCGGGCCAGCAGATCGTATGGAGGCGGAATGCGGATCTACAATGTTCACGAGCGCCTGATACCGGGATCCATGGCGACCGCCATGGCGCTGCTCGACGGGCTTAGCAGTGAAGACGATCGGCTCTGGCCCAAGGAAAACTGGATGACGCAACGGTTCGACAAGCCTCTGCAAGTCGGCGCCAAGGGAGGGCATGGACCCATAAGGTACAGCGTGGACGCCTACGACCCCGGGCTCCTGGTGCACTACAAATTCGATGCCGGCAATGTCATAACCGGCAGCCACTGGTTCGCAATCACCGAGACGGAAGCCGGCATTCTGTTCAGGCATGTCATCAACGCAAGGGCAAATATCGGGAGCTGGATCCAGTGGGTCTTCATGATCCGCTGGCTCCACGATGCGCTGCTCGAGGACGCGTTCGACAAAGCGGAGATCGCCCTCACCGGCGAAGTGAGGAATCCCTCGGAGTGGTCCCTGCCGGTCCGCCTGCTTCGGCGCTGGCGCTCCTTGCCCAGCCGAAAGAAAGCATATCCGACCCCGTCGACGTAGCATTTCAGGCGGAGATCCGAAGACCGCGAGCAGGTCTGCACCGCATCTGGATTCCGCCCGCTGTTGGCCTACAATGCAGCCCAAGGGAGGGGCCCCTTTTGCAACGTGAGCAACGCCGACTGGCCGCGATCGTCGCCGCCGATGTCGCGGGTTACAGCCGACTGGTCGGACAGGACGAGGAAGGCACGCTCCGCATCTTGCGCGACCACCGCGCCGAACTGATCGACCCGCTGATCGAACAGCACGGCGGCCGCATCGCCAACACCGCCGGCGACAGCCTGCTGCTGGAGTTCCCAAGCGCCGTCGACGCCGTGCGTTGCGCCATCGCCTTTCAGGCGGGCATGGCCGGGCGCAACGCGGAAACGGCGGCAACCGAACGGGTCGAATTTCGCATCGGCATCAATGTCGGCGATGTCATCGCCGAGGGCGACGATCTGCTGGGTGACGGCGTCAACGTGGCCGCGCGCCTGGAACGCCTGGCCGATCCGGGCGGCATCTGCATCTCCCGCGCCACCCGCGACCAGGTGCGCGACCGCCTGGACGTCGCCCTGGATGACATGGGCGAGGTCGAGGTCAAGAACATCTCCCGCCGGATCCGGGTGTTCCGTGTCCTGGCCGAGGGGGAGGAAGCCGCCGAGCCGGCCGCACGGACGCCGTCGTTGGGCGGCAGGACGGAAAGCGGCCAGCCCGTCGATCAGGCGGTCGTGGACCAGCCAACGTCACAGAGCGGCGGCGGCGGCAAACGCCTGGATCGCGATCTGGAGGCATCCGGGCTGATCATGCTGTTCATCGCCCCCGGCATGGCATTGCTGGGATGGTTTATCAGCCTGAAATCCGAGGGGGCGCTGCTGCCACTGTTGGGTGTTGCCGCGCTGATCGTTTGTATCGCCATCGGTCTTTTGGCGGCCTCGAAAATCATCGCACGCCGGTACCGCGAGGACGACGCCTCGGCGACCGAGCAGCCGAAGGCATAGGCCCTTCGCCCCAAAAAAAAATTGTTGACCGAAAATTCGGTGGCGTCGGTCGACGCCTACTCCGCCGCCCTGGCCTCGGTCCATTCGCTCGGCGGCCAGGGGATCATCAGTCCCTCGGCCCGAGCGCGGACCTCGTCGGGGATCGGCATCGCCCGCCGCGCCTGCAAATCGAACATGCAGGCGACCACGTCGAAGGTGGCGCTGATCTCGCCGGTGCTGTCGTTATGGAGGCAATGGCCGAAGCGGAAGGTTTTGTCGGCCAGATCCAGCAAACCGGAACGCAGGCTGTAGATATCGCCGGCCGCCATCTCGGCCAGGAACCGCACGTCATACTCCAGGGCCGCGCCGCCCCAGTGATGGCGCCGGGTGATCTCCTGGGTGATACCCATGCGGTGGCGGATATGGCCGATGCCGTCCGAGGCGCGGCTGTAATAGAGATGCGCCGACATATGGCCCAACTGATCGCATTCCCAGGCGGCGACGGCGCCGCGGGCGGTGATGAAGGGCGTTGCCGGATCGCCCTTCACCGCCGGCACCGGCCCGCCGGCGGTGGGCGGGCGCGGCCGGTCCCGCCGCTCGGTCAGCAGCCCCTCGATCCGCCCGCGAACCTGGTCCGGCCAGGGCACGGCGCGGCGGGCCTCGAGATCGAAGCTGACGCAGGTAATCTCGAAGCTGGCCGAAACGCCGCCCGAGTGGGCATCGCAGAGCTCGGCGACGAAGTCGACGCGGCGATCGTCGACCCGCAGCAGACCGACATCGATATTGACGATATCGCCCGCGTGTAGTTCCCGCAGGTAGCGGCTGAAGCACCGCGTGGCCACCATGGCATGCCCGTTTCGCCGCATATGGTCGGGCGTCATGCCCAGCATGGCGCGTAACTGCGCCATGCCGGAGGTCAGCTTGGCGGTGTAGAACTGGATATTCAGGTGGCCCATGGTGTCGCATTCCCACGAGTCCACGTTGCCGCGGTAGATATGCCGGTAATCACTCATTACGCCACGCCCCTTCAGGTGTTCTTCAACTGGTCCGGATGTTCGGCTATCGGCGCGCCACTGTCGCGCTCCTTCACGGCCTGCTGAAAGCCGACCTGCTCCGAGCGTTGCTTGAAGGCGACGCCGGGCGGGCTGTGGCGGGTGATGCCGTCGAACAGGGTCGCCGTCATCTGGGTGCTGGCCAGCCCCATGTTGTCGAGGGCCTGATTGATCATCAGCTTCTGCATCATCAGTTGCGATTTCGGCACCCCGGCCAGGCGCCCGGCCAACTCGTCGACCCGGGCGTCCAGTTCCGCGGCCGGCACCGCCTCCAGCACCAGGCCCATGTCCCGGGCCTCGATGCCGGTGACCAGATCGCCGGTCAGCAGCATCCTTTTCGCCCGCTCGACACCGATGCGATAGACCCACATGGCCGTCGTCGGGCAGCCCCAGACCCGGGCCGGCGGATAGCCGATCCGGGCATCCTCGGCCATCACCACCAGATCGCAGCAGAGCGCGATGTCGCTGCCGCCGGCCACGGCATAGCCGTGGATCTTGGCGATCACCGGCTTGTGGGAGCGGAACAGGCTCATGAACTGGTCGGTGTAGCCTTTCATCCAGGCGTAATCGATCATCGGGTCCCAGGGCATGGCCTGACTGCCAGGGACCTCGCCGGCCGCCTCGGCGAATTCCTTCAGGTCG
This sequence comes from Alphaproteobacteria bacterium, assembly GCA_030746635.1. Lineage (GTDB taxonomy): Bacteria > Pseudomonadota > Alphaproteobacteria > JASLMH01. The sequence goes on from JASLMH010000008.1 coordinate 49,941, forward strand.
TAGCCGGCGCAGAAGGCCCGGCCGGCGCCCTGCATGATCAGGACGTGCACGTCGTCGTCGGCGTTGGCCCGTTTGACCACCGCCTCGATGGCCGGCGGCACCTCCTGGTTGATGGCATTCAGCCGCTCGGGCCGGTTCAGGGTCAGGCGGGCGATGCGCCCGTCCTTTTCATAGGCAACGACGTCTTGGCTCATCTGTGTTCTCGGCTGGCTGGTCGGGGACGTGCTAGTAAGAGACCCCATTATAGGGCTTGTTGACCGCCGACGCGGTGTTTGGGAAATGCTTATGGAAATCGAGGACTTTCGCCGCCACGCCCACCAGTTCGTCGACTGGATGGCCGACTACCTGGACAGTGTCGAACAATATCCCGTACGGGCCCAGGTGGCGCCGGGGGAGATCGCCGGCAGGTTGCCCGCCTCGCCGCCCGAGGACGGCGAGCCGATGGAGCGGATCTTCGCCGATTTCCAGCGCGACGTGCTGCCGGGCATCACCCATTGGCAGCACCCCGCCTTCTTCGCCTATTTCCCGGCCAATTCCAGCCCGCCGTCGCTGCTGGCCGAAATGCTGACCGCCACCCTGGCGCCGCAATGCATGCTGTGGCAGACCTCGCCGGCGGCGACCGAGATGGAGACCCGGGTGCTGGACTGGCTGCGCCAGATGCTCGGCCTGCCGGAAGGCTTTGCCGGCGTGATCCAGGATTCGGCTTCCTCGGCCACCCTGTGCGCCCTGTTGACGGCGCGGGAGCGGGCCAGCGGCTGGCGCGGCAACGAGGACGGCCTGGCCGCCCACGGCGTCATGACGGTCTATGTCTCGGAGCAGGTGCATTCCTCGGCCGACAAGGACGTCATGGTCGCCGGCATCGGCCGGGAGAACCTGCGCAAGATCGCCGTCGACGACCAATTCGCCCTGCAACCGGCGGCGCTGCGGGCGGCGATCGAGGCGGATCTGCGGGCCGGCCTGCGTCCGATCTGCGTCATCGCCACCCTGGGTTCCACCGGCGTCGGCGCCGTCGACCCGCTGCCCGCGCTCGCCGAAATCTGCCGTGAACACGACATCTACCTGCACGTGGACGCGGCCTGGGCCGGCAGCGCCCTGGTGTTGGAGGAATGGCGCTGGATGATCGACGGCATCGAGGGCGCCGACAGCTTCGTCTTCAATCCGCACAAATGGCTGTTCACCAACTTCGACTGTTCGGCCCACTTCGTCCGCGCGCCGGAGGATCTGGTGCGCACCCTGGGCATCCTGCCGGAGTACCTGAAATCCCGTGAGGGAGATCAAGTGATCGACTACCGGGATTGGAGCGTCCCCTTGGGCCGCCGCTTCCGGGCCCTGAAGCTGTGGTTCGTGATCCGCAGCTACGGCGTCAACGAAATCCGCCGCCGCATCGCCAACCATATCGAGCTGGCCCGCGAAGCCGCCGGCTGGGTCGAGGCGGCGGACGATTTCGAATTGCTGGCGCCCCTGTCCCTGGCCCTGTTCAACTTCCGCTACCGCCCGGCCGGCGTGGACGACCCCGGCGAATTGGATCGGATCAACGAGGATCTGCTGACCCGGCTGAACGATTCCGGCGCGCTGTATCTGACCCAGAACAAGGTGAATGGGGCCTACGCCATCCGCTTTTCCGTCGGCCAGACCAACACCGAACGGCGCCACACAGCCGCCGCCTGGCAGGCCATCCAGGATACGGCCCGGGCCTTGAACAGCCCGGCGGCGTAGTCCAATCCCGCGCTAGCCGGCGGCCAGGAACTCGGCGATGCCGCCGATCACCGCCTCGCCCGACAGGCGCGGGGCGTGGCCGACGTCTTCCACCGGCAGCACCTGGGTACGCGGGCCGCTGTCCTGCATGCGCCGCAGATCGTCAGCCAGCAGCAGCTTCGACTCGGTGCCCCAGACCGTCAGCAGCGGACAGCGGATCTGCTCCCAGACACCCCAAAGGTCGATGTCCTCGACCGGTTCGCGCTTTTGATTGATGGCCAGGCCCGGGTCGTAGTGCAGGGCGTAGCCGCCATCTTCCAGCGGTCGCAGCGAGACCTCGGTCATCTGCCGCCAACCATCCTCCGGCATCGGCCCGAAGCCTGAACGGTGTTCCTTGTGCCAGGCCACCGCCGCTTCGAAATCCTTGAACTGCGGATCGTCGCCAAAGGCCGCCTGATTGTCGCGCCGGCCGGCGGCCGGCACGTGCGGGCCGATATCGTTCAGCACCAGCCGCCGGATCGGCGAGCCGGGCCGGGCCGCCATCCCCATGCCGATCAGGCCGCCCATGGACGTGCCGACCCAGTCCACCTCCACCGCGCCCGAGACGGCGACGGCGGTGGCGCAAACCTGTTCATACAGGGGGATGGCATAGGCTTCCTTGTCCTGTAGCCAGCCGCTGCCGCCACGGCCCGGCATATCGATGGACATCACCCGGTAGCGGTCCGATAGGGTCTGGCTCAGCTCGTCGAAATCCATCCGGTTGCGTGACAGGCCGTGCACGCAGATCAGGACTTTCGGATTGTCGGGATCGCCCCATTGGCGATAGCAGATCGGCATGAACCCCTCCGGACTCAGGAAGGGGAACGTCAGGTCTTGGTGGCTCATTCGGGCACTCCAAACG
>JASLMH010000090.1 GCA_030746635.1 Alphaproteobacteria bacterium
GGCCTGCTGCAACAGGTCACGGCGATGGACCTGACGCCGTTGCTGGTGGTGATCATCATGATGGCGGTGCTGCTGTTCCTCGGCGCCTTCATGGACCAGGTCAGCATGCTGCTCCTAACCCTGCCGTTCTTCCTGCTCGGCAGCCAGTCCTTGCAGGTGGTGTTCGACATCGACGTCATCTGGCTGATGGTGCTGATGCTGATCACCATGGAGATCAGCCTGCTGACGCCGCCGTTCGGTCTGTTGCTCTACGTCATGAAGGGGGTGGCGCAGTTCAAGGTGACCTTGGGCGAGATCGTCCTCTCGGCCCTGCCCTTCATCGTCATCGAGCTGTTCGTGCTGATCCTGCTGATCGCCGTGCCCGAAATCGCCACCTGGCTGCCGAGCCAGATCGATTAGGCTATTTGCTTGCTTCGCTTGCTGCCGACGTTCCCTTCGATGTATTCGGCGATATCGCCGGTCAGGGTGCCCATGAAGACATTGTCGACGCCCATCTCCTTGAGCCGAGGTATGTCCTCTTTCGGAAATATCCCGCCGTAGACCACCAGCCGGTCGCCGAGCCCTTCGACCTCGATACATGCCATCAGCCTGGGCGTCAGGCGCAGGTGTTCGCCCGAGAGGCAACTGACGCCGATGACGTCGACGTCTTCCTGCACGGCGACATCGACGATGCCTTGCGGGGTCTGGAAGGTGTCCAGCAGCACCACCTCCATGCCGGCCTCGCGCAGGCGGTGCGCGACCACCTTGGCGCCCCGGTCATGGGTGTCCAGGCCCAGCTTGGTGATCAGAACCTTTATCGGCAAAGCGCGCCTACCTCCGCCTTCAGAACGGGTTCTCGAGCATGCCCAGCGGATCGTAGGAATAGCCATAGGCCTGGCGGACGATGCCGCCGATTTCCGCTTTCGTGGCCTTTGCCCGCAAGGCATCGATCATCGCCGGGATGAGGTTCTCGGCCTCGCCCGCCGCTGCCCCATCACGCAGCCTGGCCATCGCCCCGGCCAGCGCGTCCGGATCGCGCCTCGCCCGCAACCGCTTGAGCCGTTCGACCACCAGCCGCTCGGAGTCGGCGGAGACCCGGAACACCCCGCCGGGCGTTTCCTCCTCCTCCTCGGTGGTGTAGGCGTTGACGCCGACCAGGATCCGCTCGTCGGCTTCGACTTCGTCCTGAAAGGCCAGGGTCGCGGCGTCCATTTCATCCTGCAGCCAGCCGGATTTGGCCACCGCCAGAAAGCCGCCGCGCTGCTCGATCCGGTCCAGAAAGGCGGTCGCCTCCGCCTCCACCTTGTCGGTCAGCGCCTCGACGTAATAGGAGCCGCCGAGCGGGTCCGCGACGTTGGCCGCGCCGGCTTCATGGGCCAGGATCTGTTGCGTGCGGAGCGCGATCATCTGCGCCTGCTCGGTCGGAATGGCGACCGGTTCGTCGTACGAGCAGCAATGCAGCGATTGCGCGCCGCCGAGGATGGCGGCCAGCGCCTGATAGGCGACCCGGACGATGTTGTTCAGGGGCTGTTGCGGAAACAGCGAGGAACCGCCGGTGTGGACGCCGAAGCGCAGTTTGCGCGTCGCTTCGTTTTGCGCGCCGTATTTCTGGTCCATCAGCCTGGCCCACATGCGCCTGGCGGCGCGGAGCTTGGCGATCTCCTCGAAGATATCGGTATGGGCCGAGAAATAGATCGACCGCCTGGGTTCGAAGTCGTCGATCTCCAGGCCGCGTTGCAGGGCGCCGTCGATATAGGCCATCTCCTCGGCGAAGCCGACGGCGATCTCCTGGGGCGCGCTGATCCGGGATTCCCGCATGTCGTAGGCGTTGGAATAGCCGGAATGAAATTGCGGCATGTTGCGGGTGCAATATTCGATGATATCGACCGACAGCTTCAGGGCCATATCCAGGGGGTTGGAAACCTTGCCGACCGGCCCGCAAAAGAACAGGTGCAAGGGATTGTTGGAGATGGTGCCGCGCAGCTGCGATGGCTCCAAGCCGCGATCCAGGGCCAGGGCGACGTAGGCGGCGAAGACCACCGGGCATTGGGTGCCGCCGGGCAGGAGCACCGTACTGATCTTCTCCAGCGGCAGGCCGGCCATGAGGATTTCCATGTCCTCGAGCGAACTGATGCTGACGCCGCAGAGCCCGACTTCGCCTTCGGCCATGGGATGATCGGCGTCCAGGCCGACCATGCTGGGGGTGTCGCAGATCACGTCCAGGCCGGCGACGCCATGTTCGATCTGGGTCTTGAACCGGGCGTTGGTCTCCTCCGGCGCGCCGTGGCCAACCACCGCCCGGCGCGTCCAGAGCCGGCCCCGGTACATGTCCTGGTGGATGCCGCGGGTATAGGGCGCCTGCCCGGGGTCGCCCAGGTCGGCGGCATAGTCGGTGGCGACATCCCGGGGTGAGTAGACCGGCTGCAAATCGATGCCGGACCAGGTCTTCAGCCGCTTGGCCTTCGCCGCATAGGCCCGGCGCAGCCGTTCCGTCTCGACCTCGCTCATTTCGATCAGGAGCTCCCGTCACAGGGCGGGAAAAAGACGGGAATTGGCGTCGGATGGGTCGACGCGGAAGGCTGGGATGCCCGTCCTTTGCCCGACTGACTAGACATTTCCGGCGATCGTATCTCCATTCCACCAGCTAGAGAACGATCGTTTTGGCCATCACACCGCGAAGGAATAGCCGCCGTTGACCGGATAGGTTTGCCCGGTAATCCATTCGCCGGCGCCGGAACACAGGAATAGCACCATGTTGGCGACCTCGTTGGGCTGGCCGATGCGGCCGACCGGATAGACCCGCACCATCTTGGCGAACATTTCGGGGTTGGCCTTGACGTTCTTCAAGGCGTCGGTATCGACCGCGCCGATGGCGACGTTGTTGACGGTGACGCCCTGCTTGGCCGTCGCCTTGGCCAGGGCCCGGGTGAACGAGGCGGCGCCGCCCTTGGCGGCCGAATAGGGCACCAGATGGGGTTCGCCGACCCGGCCGGCATCCGAGATGATGGTGACGACCCGGCCGAAGCCCCGCTCGACCATGCCGCCGACGGTGGCGCGGGTGCAGTTCAACACGCCATAGAGGTTGGTATCGATCCAGCGGGCCCAATCCTCGGGCTCGGTCTCCCAGAACGGCCGGCGGGTCCGGTCCGGGTCGGCCGGCCCGGCGTTGCCGGCGTTGTTGACCAGGATGTCGATCTGCCCGAACGCCGCCTCACCCTCCGTGGCCATCGCCTTGACCGCGGCCAGATCCGTCACATCGCAGGACACCGCCAGCGCCTCGCAACCGGCCTCGCGGACCGCCGCCGCCGTCGCTTCCGCACGGTCGGCAAAAAAGTCGTTGATGACGACGGCCTTGGCGCCGTTTTCCGCGAATGCCAGGGCGATCGCCCGACCGATGCCTTGTCCGGCCCCGCTGACCAGGGCGACGCGATCCTGCAGATCCAGAATATTGCTCATGACGGTGCCCACCTCTATCGAACAAGCGTTAGGTAGATTTTGTCCCATGATGCGAAGCCATGTCAACTCAGGATGGCCTGTTTTGCTAAATACGGTAAAAGTTCATCGCTGATTTTTCCCTGTGTGAATAGATATTCTCGTATAGCACCGCATATTCGCACTTAATTCTCGTAAAACTAGCTTTTCGAGCGATAGTGCTTGCCGATGGCGTTCACTGGAGGAGCAATCTTGACAAAATCCCGCAGCGTCTTCAATCTAACAAGCGTTTGGTTGATGACGCTTGCCGCGGCCGGCCGGCATCGACGACGGGCCGGTCCTGCGCGCGTCAACGGCAATCCAGGGGTGGACGATGGCGCTGTATTTCGATGATCTTGAAGTTGGGCAGGTGTTCGAAAGCGCCGGTCGGACGATCACAAATCACGACGTGATGACCTTCGCCGGACTTTCCGGCGACAACAACCAGCTTCACACCAACGACGAATATGCGAAAAACTCGCCATACGGCAGGCGCATCGCCCACGGGCTGTTGGCGGTGGCGATCACCAGCGGGCTGACCCAGCGCCTGGGCCTGTTCGAAGTCAGCGCCATGGCCCTGCTGGATCTGCAATGGTCGTTCAAGGGCCCGATCTTCATCGACGACACCATTCGGTTTCGCCTGGTCATCGACGCCTTGAAGGAAACTTCCAAGGGCGACCGGGGCGTCGTCACCCGGCGCTATGAGATCCTCAACCAACGCGACGAAGTCGTGCAGATCGGCAAGCTGGTGGTGCTGATGCAAAAGCGCCCGGCGGCATAGTCCGAACAGGGGCCATTCAAGGGAGGCGGCGATGAGCCAAAGACTGCAGGACAAGGTGGCGTTGGTGACGGCGGCGGCGGGGGCCGGCATGGGCCAGGCCATCGCCCGCCGGTTCGGCGAGGAAGGGGCCAAGGTGGTGGTCACCGATGCCCACGAACGCCGGGTCGGCGAAACCGCCGAAAAATTGTCGACGGAGCTGGGCCAGGAGGTTCTGGGCCTGAAGCTGGATGTGCGCCAGCAGGGCGACATCGATGCCGCCGTCGAACAGACCCTGGCCAGCCATGGCCGCATCGACATCCTCTACAACAACGCCGGCATCAACAAGCTCAGCCCGGTCTGGGAACTGGCCGACGACGACTGGGAGATGATCGTGGACATCTGCCTGACCGGCACCTTCCGCCTGCTGCGGGCGGTCCTGCCCTCGATGATCGAAAATGGGTCCGGCGCCATCATCAATGTCTCCTCGACCGCGGGCTGGCAGGTTGACGCCGCCGGCGCCGGGCAGGCCGCCTATTCGGCCGCCAAGGCCGGGGTCATGGGACTGACCCGCGCCGTCGCGGCGGAGGTCGGCCAGCACGGCATCACCGTCAATTCGATCGCGCCCGGCCTGATCTACAACGAATTCCTCGAACGCATCTACGACAAGGAATGGTTCGAGGAAAAGACCCACGAAACCCTGGTCGGCCGCATGGGCGTGGCCGACGACGTGGCCGGCATGGCGGTCTATCTGGCCAGCGACGAGGGCAATTTCATCACCGGCGAGGTGATGTGCGTCAGCGGCGGCCGCTACGTGCGCGGCTAGCGCCATCGCAAAGCCGTGAACATACAAGGGAGAACGACGCCATGAGCGAAGAGAAATTCGAAGACCTGCTGTACGAGACCAAGGACGGCGTGGCCACCATCACCATCAACCGGCCGGACCGCCTGAACGCCCTGCGCGGCATCACCATGGCCGAACTGGCCGCCGCGATCGAACTGGCCGGGCACGACAAGACGGTGGGCGTGATCGTCCTGACCGGCGCCGGCGAGCGCGCTTTTTCGGCCGGCGGCGACGTCAAGTGGGAGAAGGAGGGCGGCCTGGCCGAGCGCCACATGACGGTCAATCCGCGCGGCGTGCACGAGGCGGTGCGTCACTCCGGCAAGCCGGTGATCTGCGTCGTCAAGGGCTATGCCATCGGCATGGGCAACCATCTGGCCTATTGCTGCGACATGACGATCGCCGCCGACAACGCCATCTTTGGCCAGAACGGCCCGCGCGTCGGCAGCCCGGCCGAAGGCTGGATCATTTCCTATGCGACGCGCGTCGTCGGCGCCAAGAAGGCCCGCGAGATGTGGATGCTGTGCCGCCGCTACAGCGCGCAGGAGGCGCTGGAGATGGGCATCTGCAACATGGTGGTGCCGCTCGACGAGTTGGACGAGGAGGTTGCGAAGGTATGCCAGGAGGTGCTTTCGCTCAGCCCGACCTGCCTGCGTATCGTCAAGGCATCGTTCGATTCCGATATCGACTATCTGCGCGATCCGGCACCGAACCATTTCCAGATGATGATCGCCCCGGACTATTTCAGCACAGAGGAATCGAAAGAGGGCGCGAACGCCTTCCTGGAAAAGCGCAAGCCCGATTTCATGCAGTTCCGCCGCTGAGCCGCCGAGCCGATGGACCTCGCCGACGATCCTGGCCAGGCGCGCCTGAGACGGGACCTACGGGCCTGGCTGGCCGAGCACCTGACCGGCGAATGGCGCGCCGGCTATCAGGCCGGGGATGAGGGCCAGCGGATCGCCCTGCTGCGCCAATGGCAACGGGCGCTCCACCAGGCCGGCTTCGCCGCGCGCTCCTGGCCCGGCGCATACGGCGGTCGGGACGGCAGGCTGATCGAAGAGCTGATCATCTTCGAGGAACTGGCCCGGGCCGATGCGCCGCCGGATGTCTTTCGCATCGGCGTCCGCATCATCGGGCCGATGCTGATGCAGCTGGCGCGCGAGGATCAGAAGGCAGACTTCCTGCCCGGCATGGCGAATGGCGATCTGCTTTGGTCGCAGGGGTTTTCCGAACCGTCGGCGGGTAGCGACCTGGCCAGCCTGACCACTCGGGCGGATCGGAGCAACCGGGGCTTTCGCATCAACGGCCAGAAGGTCTGGAACACGCTGGGCCAGCATGCCGACTACTGCCTGCTGCTGGCCCGCACCGACCCCAGGGCAGTGCCGCACAAAGGGTTGACCGCATTCGCGGTGAAGCTGAACAGCCCGGGCATCCGGATCAATCCGTTGCGGCAGATCAACGGCCGCAGGGACTTCAACGAGATCTTCCTCGACGATGTCGAGGTGCCCGAGGACAGCGTGGTCGGCGAGGTGAATGGCGGCTGGGCGGTGGCGATGACCATGCTGGGCTTCGAGCGGCGCGGCGTCGCCGTCATGGGCTTCGCCTGCGGGCGCCTGTTCGGCCGGCTGCTGGATCTGGCCGGTTCGGTCCGGCTGCGGGAAACCGGGGCGCCGGCGATCGATCATCCGCCGCTGCGCGATCGGCTGGCGGCGCTCGGTGTCCAGGCCCGCATCGCCGTGCTGAACAATTATCGCTTCGCCGCCATGGTGCCCGAGGGTGGCGTGCCCGGTCCGGAAGGCTCGATACAGAAGTTGCATTCGACCGAGCTGAACAAGGCGATGCACGACTTCGCCTTCGAGATCATGAAAGGCGCCGATCTGAACGAGTCCGCCGCCCGGGATCTGTTCGATTTCTGGGGCGAGGAATATGTCACTTCCATCGGCATGACCATCGCCGGCGGCACCGCGCAGATCCAGCGCACCACCATCGGCGAGCGCGCCCTCGGGTTGCCGCGATAGAGGCCGGGCGATGGATTTCTCGGATACCGAGGAACAACGGCTGATCCGCACCTCCGCCGCGGAGCTGGTCCGGCGCCTGGTGCCGCCCGAGCGGGTTCGGGCGCTCTTCGCGGCCGATGCGCCGGCCTATTGCCCGGATTTGTGGCGGGGTCTGGCCGAGGCGGGCTACCTGGGAACCCTGGTGCCGGGTGATGGGGGCGGCGCCGGCCTGGGCTTCGTCGAAATGGGCTGCGTGCTGGAAGCGCTGGGCGGTGTCCTGGCCTCGGGGCCATATCTTTCGTCCTCGGTGGTCGCGGTCGAGGCGTTGCGCCTGGCGGCCGACGAGGAACAGCAGGGCCAATGGCTGCCGGCCATCGCCAGCGGCGAAAAAGTGCTCTGCCCGATGATCGACGACCAAACCGGCGGCGGCTTCGCCCCGGTGGCCTATGCCCACACCGCCGATGCCCTGCTTGTCGCGTCGGGCGGCCATCTGCACATCGTCGATCCGACGGCCGTTGGCGTCGCGATCGATGAGTTTCCCAGCCTGGATCCGACCCGCCATTTCGCGGCGGTCGCGGTGTCGTCGGCGGCCCTGGCGGCGGCCGCCCGGTTGGCCGGGCCGATCGATGCCGCCATGACGGCGCGGCTGATGGCGGTCGGCGCGGCGGCGACGGCGGCGGAAATGCTCGGCGTGGCCAGCCGGGCCCACGAGCTGGCCTGCGCCTACGCCAAGGAACGCCAGCAATTCGGCAAACCGATCGGTTCATTCCAGGCGATCAAGCATTTGCTGGCGGACCAGCGGGTGGCGCTTGAAGGGGCCCGGTCGGCGGTCTATGCCGCTTTGTGGGCGTTGGACGGGGATCCGGCCGGGGCGACGGTGGCCGCCGCGGTCGCCAAGACGGCGATGAGCGAGGTTGCCTTGCGGATCGGGGCCGAGGCCATCCAGGTGCATGGCGGCATGGGCTTCACCGACGAGGTCGATGCCCATCTCTACCTGAAGCGGGCGCAGATGGACGCGATGGCCTATGGCACGTCCGACCACCATGGCCGTCTGCTGGCGGAACGATTACGGGATTTGGCGCAATGGACACGGCTGACCTGAAACCCGAAGATCCAGAGGACGGCGGCGGAGCGACAAGGGCGGTCCGCAAACAGGGGCAAAACGGCTCGGTCTCGCGGCGCCTGATCCTCGATATGGCGGCCGCCCTGTTTTCGCATCAGGGCTTCACCGAAACCACCGTGCGCCAGATCGCCGCCAAGGTGGGGATGCAGGCCGGCAGCGTCTATTACCATTTCGAATCCAAGGAACAGATGCTCGGCGAAATCCTCTCGATCGCCGTCAGATCCACCTACATGGCGGTCAAGGGCAGCGTCGAAAGCCTACCCATCGAGGCGACCCCGAAGGACAAGATCAAGGCGGCGATCCGGGCTCACCTGCAGAGCCTGCACGGCAACTTCGACTACACCGCGACCAATGTGAAATACCAGGGCCAGGTCCCGAATGTCGTGGAACGCGCCGTGCAGCCGGATCGGGAAAGCTACACCGAATATTGGAACCAGTTGATCGCGGCCGCGGCGGCGGCCGGCGAGTTGTCACCCGACCTCAACCTGCCGTTCCTGCGGCCGTTGATACTCGGCTCGTTGAACCGCACCATCAACTGGTACGACCCCGGCCGCGGCGACATCGAAACCCTGGTCCGGACGGTACTGGTGCTGTTCGACGGCCTGTGGTCGCGGGCCGAGGCCGCGGGGTCGGAAGGCGGCGGTAGCACCTGATGGCAAACATTGAGCGGCCCTGGCGGTCGCCGCCGGCCCGTCTTTTTGACTTTCAAGTAAATTCATTTTATTTTCGAGTAAATCAGTCGATCCGCTGGAGCAGGACCAGTGCCCTGGAAGGAACCGTCGAAGGCGCGGGAGCGGATCGCCGCCGAGAAACGGGGGGCGATCATTCGGGAGGCGGCGCGGGCGTTCAACCGGCGCGGCTACCACGGCACCAATCTGGACGAGGTCGCCGAACGGCTCGGGATCACCAAGCCGGCGCTGTACTACTACGTCAAGGACAAGGAGTCGCTGCTGCTTGCCTGCCACGAGATCGCCATCGAGATCGCCATGGAGGCGGTGGCGCGGGCCAACCGCCAGGGTGGCGGTGCCGACGAGCGGCTCGGTAATGTCCTGCACCATTACGTTCGCGGCCTGACCGACGATCTTCGTGGTTGCGTGGTGTTGATGGAGGAGGGCGCCCTGGGTCCGGCCAACCTGCGCCGGCTGAAACGCCAACGGGATGTCTACGAAGGCGCCTTGCGCGAGATCGTCCGCGACGGCATGGCCGAAGGCGTGTTCGTCCGGTGCGACGAGAAGGTCGCGGTGTTCGTCATCCTGGGCGCCGTGAACTGGATATCCAAATGGTACGCGGCCGACGGGCCGCGCGGTTCCGAAGAGTTGGCGGGAATGATCTCGGCCCAACTGGTGCGGGGCTTGCGCATCGGGCCGACCGAGGGGGCACTGCTGCCCGATAGCGAACGGAGGGGCGAGGCGGTATGACCATCGAGGAACAACGCCGGCGCTGGCACGGGGAATTGCCGCCGAGAACGCGGCAACGGGATCGCCAACAGTCCGTCCTGTACACCCCGGACGACGTCGGCACCGACTACCAGCGGGACCTGAGTTTCCCCGGCGAATATCCCTTCACCCGGGGCATCTATCCCGGCATGTACGCCGAACGGCCCTGGCGGATGATCCAGCAGGCCGGCTACGGCACCTCGGATCAGACCAACGACCGTTTCAAGTTCTTCATTCAGGAGGGTGCGGAATCCGCCTCGGTCACCTTCGACATGCCGACCGTGCGCGGCCTCGATTCCGATCATCCGATGGCCGAGGGCGAGGTCGGCCAGGTCGGCCAGCCGATCGACACCCTGGACGATCTGCACAGGCTGATCGACGGCGTGCCGTTGGAGAAGGTGCACATCGCCCTGCTCGCCAGCCACCAGGGCGCGCCGGCGATCTTCGCCATGTTCGTCGAGGCGGCGGTCCAGGCCGGTTATCCCCCGGAGGTCCTGCGCGGCACCATCCAGAACGAGTTTCTTTCCTTCTACCAGGCGCTGCCACGCTCGACCGCCTACGAGCCGCGTTCGGCGGTGCGGCTGGTCGCCGACACCATCGCCTACTGCCAGGAACATCTACCGGCCTTTATCCCGGTCAACGTCACGGCCGAGATCGCCCGCGAACTCGGCGCCACCGCGACCCAGGAACTGGCCTTCACCATGGCCAACGGCATGGCCTACGTGGAAGCGGCGATCGCCAAGGGTGCCGACGTCGACCGCTTCGGCCCGCAGATCGCCTTCTACATGGGCGTCCATAACGACTTCTTCGAGGAAGTCGCCAAGTATCGCGCCGCCCGCCGGATGTGGGCCCGCGTCATGCGCGAGCGCTTCAAGGCAAGCAATCCGAAGGCCTGGCGCTTTCGCGTGCACGCCCAGCAGAATGCCTCGACCGCGACCGCGCAGCAGCCGCACAACAACATCATCCGCGGCACCGTCCAGGCGATGGCGGCGGTGCTGGGCGGCGTGCAGTCCCTGGACGTCAACCCGTTCGACGAGGCCCTGGCCATCCCGACCGAGGAGAGCAACCGCATCGCCCTGCGCACGCAACAAATCCTGGCCCATGAAAGCGGCGTCACCGACGTGATCGACCCGATGGGTGGCTCCTACTACCTCGAATCGTTGACCGATCGGCTGGAAGCCGGGGCCCAGGACATCCTGGGGCAACTGGAAACCTGGGGCGAAGGCAGCATGGTGGCGGGCGTGCTGCACGGTATCGACAGCGGCTATTTCGAGGACGTCATCACCGAGGAAGCCTATCGCCACCAGGTCGCGGTCGAAGCGCGGGAAAAGATCGTCGTCGGCGTCAACAAATACGTCAACGAGGATGAGGATCCGGAACTTGAACTGACCGTGGTCGGTCTGGAACTGGAAGCCCTGCAGAAGCAGCGACTGGCGGCCTGGAAGGCGGCCCGCGACGACGATTTGGTCGGGCGCGAACTGGCGAGGGTTGCCGAGGTGGCCAAGGGCGAGGACAACCTGATCCCGGCGATCCGCGAGGCGGTACGGGCCGGCGCCACCTTGGGCGAAATCTGCGAGGTGCTTCGCCAGTCCTTCGGTTTGTGGCGGGGATAGCTGGATGCCGGTGCGTATTCTGTTGGCCAAGCCCGGCCTCGACGTCCACGACCGGGGCATCCGGGTGATCGCCCGGGCCTGCCGCGAGGCCGGCATGGAAGTGGTCTATCTGGGGGTCGGCCTGATGACCGTGCGGGACTGTATCCGGGTGGCGCTGGAGGAGGACGTCGATCTGGTCGGCCTGAGCATCATGACCGGCGATCCCGGCCAGATCTGCGCCGAGGCGTTGGCGGAACTGAAACGCCAGGGCGCCGCCGGGGTGCCGCTGTTCGTCGGTGGCGTGATCCGGCGGGACCAGCAGGAGGCCCTGAAGGACCTGGGCGTTGCCGCCGTGTTTACCGCCGGCGCCGCGTTGCAGGAAATCACCGATGCCATCCAGGGCCTGGCGACGCCAGGGAAGGAGTCGATCGCATGAGCAACGGCAACCCGGACGAACGACCGCTGGCACTGATCACGGGGGCCGGTTGGTGGCCCGAGCAATCGCCCGGCCTCGGCTGGGCCCTGGGCGTTGCCTTGGCCTCGGCCGGCTATCGGGTGGTGCTGTCGGATCGGGAGATCGAGCCGGCCGAGCGCGCCGCGGCCGATCTGCAGGCCAAGGGCTACGCCGCCGAGGCCGCCGCCATCGACGTCACCGACGACGGCGCCGTGGCCCGGGCGATCGACGCCATCGCCTCCCGCCATGGCCGGCTGGACGCGGCCGTCAATGCCGCCGCCTTGACCCTGCATCGTTGGGGCCTGAAGCCGTTTCACGAAATCACCGCCGAGCAATGCCGGCAGGAAATGGCCGTTACCCTGGGCGGCGCCTTGAATGTCTCGCGCGCGGCCATCCCGCATCTGTTGGCCCGCGGCGCCGGCAACCTGATCTTCGTGGCCAGCGTGCTGGCCGATGAACCGGCGCCCCGGCAGGCGATCTACGGCCTCTGCAAGGCGGCCTTGAAAAGCCTGACCGCCTCGCTGGCCGCCGAACTGGGACCCCAGGGGATACGCGTCAACGCGGTGTCGCCAGGGGTGATGAAGACCCGGGTGACCGACAAACTGCCGCCCGCATACATGGATACCTTCATCGCCCGCTCGGCCCTGCGGCGAATCTCGGAGCCGGGCGAGATCGCCGCCGTGGTGCGCTTCCTGGTCTCGGATCAGGCCAGCTACGTCAACGGTCAGACCATCCGGGTCGACGGCGGCAGCGTCGGTGCGGTGTAGTGATGTTCGAATTCACCGAAGAGCAGGAGATCTTGCGCCGCCACGTCAGCGACTTCACCCGGCGGGAATGCACCCGCGAGGTGGCCCGCCACCTGGACGAAACCGAAAGCTATCCGTTCGAGATCTACGCCCGCATGGCCGAGCTGGGCTGGCTGGGCCTGCCGTTCCCGGAGAAATACGGCGGTCTCGGCGGCAGCGCGGTCGACATCGCCATCCTGATCGAGGAATTGTCCCGGGCGATGATGGCGGCGGCCCAGGTGTTCGGTGCGGTGATCTATGTCGGCGGCCCGATCATGCGCATTGGCAACGAGGAACAACGCCAGC
The DNA here is from genome assembly GCA_030746635.1 of Alphaproteobacteria bacterium. GTDB lineage: Bacteria > Pseudomonadota > Alphaproteobacteria > JASLMH01. Next base: position 12,742 of record JASLMH010000090.1, read on the forward strand.
GTTTCCTGCCGCCGATCATCCGCGGCGAATTGCAACTGGCCCTCGGCCTGACCGAACCGGACTCCGGCTCCGACGCCGCCGCGCTCAGCACACGGGCGGTGCGCCAGGGCGACCATTATCGCCTGAACGGGGCCAAGATGTTCTGTTCCCGGGCCCATATCGCCGACTACATCCTGGTCGCCGCCCGCACCGATAGCGAGGTGCCCAAGCACAAGGGCATCAGCCTGTTCCTGGTGCCGACCGACCAGCCGGGCGTCCAGGCCAGTCTGCTGAAGAAACTGGGCATCAAGGCGATCGGCACCTGCGAGGTCGCCCTGGTCGACGCCGAGGTGCCCGTCGAGAACCGTTTGGGCGAGGAGAATGAGGGCTGGCCGTCGCTGCTCACCTGCCTGGCCATGGAGCGCTATTACCTCGCCGCCATGTGCACCGGCGCCCTGGCGGATGTGCTGGACCTGGCCACCACCTATGCCCGCGAGCGCCGACAGTTCGGCCGGCCGATCGGCGAGTTCCAGGCGATCCAGCACAAGCTGGCGGATATCTACACCGACCTGCAGGCGGCCCGTCTGCTGACCTACCAGACCGTCTGGCACACCGAGCAGGGGGACCTGGATCCGAAGCTCGGCTCGGCCGCCAAGCTGTTTTGTTCCGAGGCCTACATGCGCGGCGCGTGGCAGGGCATGCAGATCATGGGCGGCTATGGCTACATGATGGAATTCGACATGCAGCGGCACTTTCGTGACGCCAAACTGATGGAGATCGGCGGCGGCACCTCGGAGATCCATCGCAGCGTGATCGGCGCCCGGCTGGTCGCGGATTGAGGAAAGGCATCGGCATGGCCTACCAGACCATCTTGTTGGATCGTGATGGCGCCATCGCCACCCTGACCATGAACCGGCCGGACAGCCGCAACCCGCTGGACCAGGCGACGGCGGCGGAAATGGTCGCGGCCCTGGCGGAGGTGCAGGCCGACCAGGACATCCGCGTCCTGGTCATCACCGGCGCCGGCAAGATCTTCTGCACCGGCGGTGACATCAAGGCCTATGCCCGGACCCGGCCGTTGGGGCATCTGGACGGCGTCGATCCGATCATCGAACTGATCAAGAAGTGCTTCGCCCTGCGGATGCCGATCATCGCCAAGGTACAGGGCAGCGCCCTGGGCGGCGGCGCCGGCGTGGTGTCGATGTGCGATTTCGCCATCGCCGCCGACGACGTGGCGATCGGCTACCCGGAAATAAAGCTCGGCCTGATGCCGGCCACGGTGGCGGTGCTACTCGCCCGCCAGGTGCCCCGGCGCACGGCGGTCGACCTGCTGTTCACCGGCCGCAAGCTGGACGCCCATGAGGCAGTTTCGATCGGCCTGTTCAATGAAGCGGTGCCGCGGGCGCAGCTTGACGGCCGGGTCGACGAACTGGCGCAATCCCTGATCGAACAAAGTCCGCTGGCCTTGCGGCAATTGAAGGCGGCGTTCTACGGCCAGGCGGATCAGCCCCTGGAACGGGCCCTGGAAATGGCGGTGGACAAGTTCATCGGCCTGACCAGCAGCGAGGATGCCATGGAGGGTTTGAACGCCTTCATGGAGAAGCGGCCGCCCAACTGGCGGGGCCGCTAGGACCATGGCGCACCCTTTGCGGGCGGCGGCCGGCATCACCGGGATCGGCGAAACGCCGGTCGGCGAGTTGCCGGGCTCCTCGGCGCTGTCGCTGATGGAGGATGCCGCGTTGGCGGCGCTGGACGACGCCGGCCTGGCGGTGGCCGATCTGGATGGCTTGGTGACCTCCCGTTCGATGGTGGCGCCGTTGCACCGGGCGGCGGTGATCCTGGCCGAGCGGCTGGGCATGACGCCGGAGTTGTTCGCCACCCTGGAAGCCGGCGGCGCGACGTCGTTGCAAATGCTGAATTACGCCCTGACCGCGATCGGCGCCGGCCGCGCCCGCCACCTCCTTTGCGTTGCCGGCGATAACCTGTTGACCGGATTGAGCCGCGATCTGGCTGTGCAGGCGATGGCGGAGAATGCCGACGCGGAGTTCGAGGTGCCCTTCGGCACCTTTCCGCCGGCCGCCTATGCCCTGGCCGCGCGGGCCCATATGCACGCCTATGGCACCACGGCCGAGCAATTGGCCGAGGTCGCCGTGGCGGCGCGGGCCTGGGCGGCACTGAATCCGGCGGCGCAAATGCGCCAGCCGTTGGACCTGGCCCAGGTACTGGCGGCCAAGCGGGTGGCCGAGCCGTTGGGCCTGAACGATTGCGCCCTGGTCTCGGACGGCGGCGGCGCCTTCGTGGTCTCGGAACCGTCGGCGGCGGCGGCGTTGGCGCGGCCGCCGATCTGGATCCTGGGCGCCGCCGAGGCGGCCGGCCACGAGTACATCACCCGGGCCCCCGATCTGACCAGCTTCGCCTCCGCCCTGGCCGGCCGCCGGGCCTTCGCCATGGCCGGCTGCCGGCCGGACGAGGTCGATCTGGCCCAGATCTACGATTGTTTCTCGATTACGCCGATCATCACCCTGGAGGATCTGGGTTTTTGCGGGAAGGGCGAAGGCGGCGCCTTTATCGAGGGCGGCCGCACCGGGCCGGGGGGCGATTTTCCGATGAACAGCCATGGTGGCCTGCTCTCGCACGCCCATCCCGGCAAACCCGGCGGCATCTTCCACCTGACCGAGGCGGTGCGGCAGTTGCGCGGCGATGCCGGCCGGCGGCAGGTCGCCGGGGCGGAACTGGCCGTGGTCACCGGCGTCGGCGGCATGTTCTCGGCCCACGCCACGGCGATCCTCGGGGCGGCTCGATGACCGCCGGCGGCGAGGTATTCTGGGATGGTTGCGCGGTGGGGGAATTCCGCCTGCTGCGTTGCGACGGCTGCGGGCAGGTCGACCATATGGGACCGAGCCGCTGCCGGCGCTGCCATGGCGCCGAATTGACCTGGATCGCGGCCGAGGGCGGCGGCACCGTCGCCAGTTTCACCATCGTCAGGCGGGCGCCGTCGGCCGGGTTGCGCGAGTGGGTGCCCTATGGCCTGGCGCTGATCGACCTGGACGAGGGGACCAGGGTGATGGCAAGACTGGCGGGCGAGCCGGAAGACTGGCGGATCGGCGGCCGGGTCCGGCTGTGCTTTATCGCGGCCGGCGAGGCACCGGGCGACTTCGCCGGCGACCGCCTGCCCGCCTTCGCGCCGGAAACGGGGGAAGCCGCATGCGGTTCATGACCAGCTATGGCCGGGCCGAGTATCGGGACTACTACGCCGAGGGCTATTGGCGGGCCGAGACCTTCCCCGAGACCCTGCGCGCCACCGTGCGGGCGAACCCGGATGGGACCGCCGTCGTGTATGGCGCCCGCCGGCTCAGCCATGGCGAATTGTTCGCCCGGGTCCGGCAGGCGGCCGCCGGACTGGACAGTCTGGGTGTCGGCGCCGGCAGCGTGGTCAGCCTGCAACTGCCGAATTCGATCGAGCTAGTGGTGGCGGTCCTGGCGGTTTGGGAACTCGGCGCCGTCTACAACCCGCTCAACCCCGGCTACCGCCGCCACGAGGTCGCCGCTATCGTCGGCGCGGCGGCGCCCAACGTGCTGATCTGCCCGCGCGACTTCGCCGGCTTCGACTACCCGGCGATGATCGAGGAGGCCTTGGGCGAGGCCGCCGCCGACATCGCCTTGATCGCCGTCGGCGGCGCGCCGGGCGACCACTGGGGGGACTTCGACGCGTTGCTGGCGCTTGGCGCAAGCCGCCTGGCCGACGGCTGGCGGGGCCCGGCGGCCTGGGATGCGGATGCCGTGTTCTTGATCGGTGCCACCTCGGGTACCACCGGCGAGCCGAAGCTCTATATGCACTCGACCAACACGCAAATGCAGGAAGCCCGGATGCTGAACCGGGAATTGGGCTTCTCGGGCGACGACGTGTTTCTGGCGGTGGCGCCGCTGACCCACCGCGGCGCCATGATGTACGGCCTGTTCACCGCCCTGGCGGCCGGCGCCACCCTGGTGGTGGCCGACGCCTTCGTGCCGGCGGAGGTCCTGGACCTGTTCGAAAGCGAAGGCGTCACCGCCTTCATGGCGATACCGACCCTGGCCCTGGACCTGTTGGCGGAATTCGAACAGCGGCCCCGCGACGTCCGGGGCCTGCGTCGTGCCATGCTGTCCGGCGCGCCGGTCACCGACGGCCTGATCGAACGCTTCACCAGGGCCTGGCCCAATTGCGTCCCGGTCTCCGGCTATGGCTTGAGCGAGACCGGCTATTGCACGTTTCTGCGCCCCGGCGACCCGCGCGACAAGCTGCGCACCTCGGGCCGCCCGGCGCCGGGCATCGAGTTGCGCATCCGCAAGGAAGACGGCGGGGACGCGGCGGCCGGCGAAGTCGGCGAGATCCTGCTGCGCGGCTGGATGATCTGCGCCGGCTATTTCGACAACCAGCAAGCCACCGCCGACACCATCGACGATCAGGGCTGGTTCGCCACCGGTGATCTCGGCGTGCTGGACGCCGACGGCTATCTGCAACCGGTGGGCCGGCTGAAGCACATGATCATCCGAGCCGGCCTGAACATCTTCGCCGAGGAACTGGAACACCTGCTGCTGCAACATCCGGCCATCGCCGCCGCCGTGGTCGTCGGGGTGCCCGATCCCCGGCTGGGCGAACGGGCCTGCGCCTGCCTGGTGCCGCGGCCCGGCGAGAGTTTCGATGTCGACGCCGGCCGGCGGTTCTTCGACGACCTGGGCGTGGCCAAGTTCAAATGGCCGGAATTCGTCGTCGTCTTCGACGGCTTTCCGCTCAATCCGGTGGGCAAGCTGGACCGCCGGGCGATCGGCGAAGTGGCGCGCGCCCGATGCGCCGGCATCGAACGCGGAGATTCGGGGCAGTAGGCCAGACCGCCGCGGCGGGAGTCCTTTCCAGCGGCGGTGGGATTCGGCTGCGGTTGAGGTCGAATTCGGGGTATATGGGAAGTCTCGGTTGAGAATATCGGCCACGGCGTTCAGCGGTTTGGAAAAAGCATGGCGAATGAGATCGAGGCCGCGCCCGGCGCGGCCTTTGACGGGCAAGGGATCGACTTCGCAACCGAACCGGCGGTGGCGTCGGCGCCCGAGCGGCGCGCCGTGCGCAGCATTTGCGGTGTCTGTCCCGCCGGCTGTGGCGTAACGGTGCATTTGCGCGACGAGCGGATCGAACGCCTGACGCCGCTGAAGAGCCATCCCTGTGGAATTGTCTGCCCACGCGGCGCAAGGGCGGGCGACATCGTCCATTCCAAGGACCGGCTTCTCTATCCGCGGCGCCGCATCGGTGAGCGTGGCGACGGCCGCTACGAGCGCATCACCTGGGACCAGGCGTTCGAGCTGTGGGTCGACCAATTGCAACGCATCGCCAAGGAATTCGGGCCCGAGGCCATTGCCCTCTACACCGGGCGTGGAAACTTCGAATTCGCCTTGAACGAATTCTTTTCCCCCAACGGAACCTCGGAATCTTCAGCCAACGCCGTGTTGTTTCCCTTCGGCTCGCCGAATGCCGTGGGCATCGGCTCGTTGTGCTACGCCGCCCATGGGATGATCGCTCCCGAGGCACTGTTCGGCGCTCACCTGCGTGACCTTTACGAGGACATCGACGGCGCCGACCTGATCCTGGTATGGGGCGCCAATCCGGCGACCGATTCCCCGCCGATCAATCTGCGTCGGATCAAGCAGGCCAAGGGTCGTGAGGTACCGGTGATCGTCATCGACCATCGGCGCAACGAAACGGCGCGGGCGCTGGACGCCGAGTGGATCGGCGTGCGCCCGGGGACCGACGGCGCCCTGGCCCTGGGCATGATCGCCGTGTTGATCGAGGAGGACCTGTTCGACCGCCCGTTCGTGGAGCAATGGACCCATGGCTTCGACGACCTGAGGGCCTATGTCCGCACCTTCACCCCCGAGCGGGTCGAGGCGACAACCGGCGTCCCGGCTCGGCGGGTTCGCACCTTGGCGCGGCAAATCGCGGCGGCCTCCGGCTGCTCCTTCGTCATGTACACGGGGCTCGAATACTCCAATTCGGGGGTTCAGGCGGTTCGCGCCGCCTGGACGCTGCAGGCCCTGGCCGGGCACCTGGACGTGGTCGGCGGCAAACTGTTCCGCATGCCGGACCGCCTGCGCCTGCACCGCCCCACGGTCGACCCGCCCGCCAAGGGGCGCCCACCGTTGGGCGCCGAGGAATATCCCCTCTATTACGAGGCCCGCCACGAGGCCCACGCAACCTTGCTGCCCCGCGCCATACTCGAAGGAACCCCTTATCCGATCCGCTCGATGATTATCAGCGGGGCCTCGGTGATTACCGCTTGGCCGGACCCGGGGCTTTGGCGCCGCGCCCTGCAAGCCCTGGATTTCCTGGTCGTCATCAATCGTTTCCCCACCGCGGATTCACAATTCGCGGACCTGATCTTGCCGGCGACGACCATGTTCGAAATCGAATCCTACATGATCCACGACGGACACGTTCAGCTGCGTTCACAGGTTTTGGAGCCGCTTGGCGAAGCTCGAAACGACTACCTGATTTTCGCCGAACTGGCCCGACGCCTGGGCTACGGGCATTTGTGGCCGCAAACCGAATCCGCCATGGTTGAACTGGCCGTGGCGGAGTCGGGGATCTCCATCAGGGACCTTCGACGCCATCCCGAAGGGATCGCGTTCGAGATTCCGAAGCGGCGCCATCGCAAATATCGAACGGGAGGCCTTCGCGCCGATGGCCAGCCGGGATTCGAGACGCCGACCGGGAAATTCGAGATCGCTTCGGAATGGTTTCGCGGACACGGCTACGAGCCTTTGCCGGTTTACACGGAACCCACCGAAGGCCCCCTCAGCACGCCCGAACTGGCCGAACGTTATCCCCTGGTCCTCAACACCGGCGCGCGCACCCAAACGGCCTTTCGTTCGCAACACCACAACATTCCGTCCCTTGTTGCGCGGCAGCCCCGGCCATGGGTCCACATGCACCGCCGCGATGCCGAAGCACGGGGCATTGCAGACGGTGACGAGGTCTTGGTGATCTCTCCGCGCGGCAAGGTTCGCTATTGGGCCCGGGTAAGCGGTGACGTTGTCGAAGGCGTGGTCGAGGCCAACATGGGTGGTGGCGGGCCGCTGGGACCGATGGAATGGCGCGAGGCCAACGTCAACGAGTTGACGGACATGGACAACCGCGACCCTATTTCCGGTTTTCCGGTCTTCAAGGCGCTCCTCTGCGACGTGGTGCGGGCCACGCACAACGACGAAAAGAGGCCAACAGGATAATTGCGAGAGTTTGCCGAGACACCATACCTAGATCTGTCGCGCGCTAACCCATTTCAAAAAGGTCATCCGGTGCCTGCCGGGGCGGGGCGGTCGCGGCGCCTTCTCTGGGCGCCGGGCGTTCGACTATCCCGGACGGCTTTCTTTGAGCCGGTCACTAGAGCATGTCGCGGGTAATCTGATTCATTTGATGGCGCTAGCAAGCCATTGGGGTAGGCGCGTGGCGCAGTGCGATGTGGGGCATCGGGCAAGCCTCGCAACGCCGCCCAATGGCTTGCTA
>JASLMH010000091.1 GCA_030746635.1 Alphaproteobacteria bacterium
ATAGAAGCCGATCGCCTCCGCCTCGTTGGCCAGTTTTTCCAGTTGCGGCCATTCCGGCACTTCGGGCAAGCGGTGCGGCGGCTCGACGGCCGCGCTCTCGTCGCCGAACATGTTGCCCTGCCCGGTTTCCCGTTCGTCCGCGGCGCTGCTGGCATGGCGCAACAGCATTTCCGCCGCCGCCATGATCCGGGCTCGATTGCCATCCAGGTCGTCGAAGGCGCCGGCCCGGGCCAGGTTCTCCAACTGCCGCTTGTTGACCTGCCGGGGATCGAGGCGGCCGGCAAGGTCCCAGATGTCCTTGAACGCCCCCTTCGCCGCCCGCTCCGCCACCAGGGCCCGCATCGCCTCCTGTCCGACGTTCTTGATCGCCGCCAGGGCATAGCGGATGGCACCGTCGTCGCCGTTGTCCCGCTCCACCGCGAAGGCCACGTCCGAACGGTTGATGTCGGGCGGCAACAGGCGCAGGCCCATGCCGGCCACCTCCTGCTTGAACAGGTTCAGCTTGTCGGTGTTGGCCAGATCCAGCGACATCGAGGCGGCCATGAATTCGACCGGGAAATTGGCCTTCAGATAGGCCGTCTGATAGGCGATCAGGGCATAGGCGGCGGCGTGGCTTTTGTTGAAGCCGTAACCGGCGAACTTGGCCACCAGATCGAAGACGTACTCGGCCCGGGCCGGCTCGATGCCATTGGCCACCGCGCCGTCGACGAAGCGCTGGCGCTGGGCGTCCATTTCCGACTTGATCTTCTTGCCCATGGCGCGGCGCAGCAAATCCGCTTCGCCCAGGCTGTAGCCGGCCATTACCTGGGCGATCTGCATCACCTGTTCCTGGTAGACGATGACGCCATAGGTCTCCTTGAGGATCGGCTCCAGGGTCGGGTGCAGGTAGTCGGCCGGTTCGCTGCCCTGCTTGACGTTGACGAACCGGGGGATGTTGTCCATCGGCCCGGGCCGGTACAGGGCGACCACGGCGATGATGTCCTCGAAAGCGTCGGGCCGCATCTGGCGCAGGGTGTCGCGCATGCCCGAGCCTTCCAACTGGAACACGCCGACCGTCTCACCGCGGGAGATCAGCTCATAGGTCGGGCCATCGTCCAGCGGGACCGCCGTCAGGTCGAAATCGGCCTGGTGCTGCCGGATCATCGCGACCGCACGATCGAGCACGGTCAGGGTCTTCAGGCCGAGGAAATCGAACTTCACCAGGCCGGCCGGTTCGACCCATTTCATATTGAACTGGGTCACCGGCATCTCGGAATTCGGATCGCGATACAGCGGCACCAGGCTTTCGAGCGGCCGATCGGCGATCACCACGCCGGCAGCATGGGTCGAGGCGTGGCGATACAGCCCCTCCAGCTTCATGGCGATGTCGAACAGCCGGTCGACCCCGGCCTCGGACCGCATCACCTCCCTGATCCGGGGTTCCGCCGTCAGCGCCTCCTGCAGGGTGAGCGGGTTGGCCGGGTTGTTCGGCACCATCTTGCACAATCGGTCGACCAGGCCGAAGGGCATTTCCAGCACCCGGCCGACGTCGCGCAGCACCGCCCGGGCCTGCAACTTCCCGAAGGTAATGATCTGCGCCACCTGGTCGTGGCCGTATTTGCCCTGCACGTAGCGGATCACCTGATCGCGCTGGTCCTGGCAGAAATCGATGTCGAAGTCCGGCATCGACACCCGTTCGGGGTTGAGGAAGCGCTCGAACAGCAAGCCGAAGCGCAGCGGATCCAGATCGGTGATCTTCATCGCCCAGGCGACCACCGAACCGGCGCCCGAGCCGCGCCCCGGCCCGACCGGGATATCCTGTGCCTTGGCCCACTGAATGAAGTCGGCGACGATCAGGAAATAGCCCGCGAACCCCATGTCGGCGATCACGTCCAGTTCGAAGGCCAGCCGTTCGCGGTAGGGACGCGCCGCCTCCTGCCGCGCCGCGGCGTCCAACCCGTCGCCACCGACGATGGCCCCGAGACGCTCCTCCAACCCGGCCTCGGCCATCGCCCGCATGGCCGCCCTCTCGTCGTCCGCGCCACCCTCGTAGCGCGGCAGGATCGGTCGGTGCGTTGGCACCCGGAAAGCACACCGCCGGGCGATGACGATGGTGTTGTCCACCGCCTCGGGCAGGTCGGCGAACAGCTCCCGCATTTCCCTGGTCGAGCGGAAATAATGCTCCGGTGTCAGGCGGAGGCGGTCGGTCTGCCCGACGGTGGCGCGCTGGGCGATGCACAGCAGGGCGTCATGGGCCTCGTACATGGCGCGATCGGCGAAGTACACGTCGTTGGTGGCGACCAGGGGCAGATCGAACCGGTAGGCCAGGTCGATCAGCGCCGGTTCGGTCGACTCCTCGACGTCCATGCCATGACGCTGGATCTCGACGTAGAGCCGGCCGGTGAAGATCTCCGACAGTTCGGTCAGCAGGGCCGCCGCCGCCTCGGCCTGGCCCTCGGCCAGCATGCGACCGATGGGACCCTGGGCGCCACCCGTGAGGCAGATCAGGCCTTCGCCGTCGCGCCGCAGATCGGCCAGCGCCACCTGGGGGGTTTCGCCCCCTTCGGTGCCGAGAAATGCCCGGGACGACAGTTTCGACAGATTGCGGTAACCGACCTCGTTCTGGGCCAGCAGGATCAGCCGGTCGGGTTCGCCCGGCCGGCCGTTGACCTGGCCGCCCCGGGCCTCGCCATCATCGCGCCCGAGCGCCAGGGCGCAGCCGATGATCGGCTGCACGCCAGCCGCCGCCATGGTTTCCGAGAATTCCAGGGCGCCGAACAGGTTGCCGGTGTCGGTGACGGCCAGCGCCGGCATGCCGCCGTCGGCGCACAGTTGCGCCAGCTCCTTGATATGGATCGCCCCTTCCGACAGGGAAAAGGCGGTGTGCACGCGCAAATGGATGAAATCGGCGTTGGGCATGGCGGCGGTCCGCAATTCGGCATCGGTGATTCCCGAGAGAATCGATTGAATCCTTCCATGGCCGGAGCGTCCTGTCGACGCCCGATGGCCCGGCGTCGCAAAACACCGGCGTTCATCGTGCAACGCCTCGCCGAACGCTTCCAATCGGCGCTTGAATGCGGCAGTTTGGGCCGCCCTGGAATGTGGTCAACGGCGGCGCACGAATGATCGAGGTCGAAAGTCTTTGGAAAAGCTTCAACGGGGTCGAGGCATTGCGCGGCATCGGCTTCAGCGCCCGTGACGGCGAGATCACCGGCCTGATCGGTCCCAATGGCGCCGGCAAAACCACCACCCTGCGCATCCTGTACACGGTGCTGCGGCCGGACCAGGGCCTGGCCAGCGTCGACGGCTTCGATTCCACCCGGCAGCGCCGGCAGGTACAGCAGCGCATCGGCGTGCTGCCGGATAATCGCGGCCTTTATCCACGGCTGACGGCGCGCGAGCACATCCGCTACTACGGCCGCCTGCACGGCCTGAACGGCGATCAGTTGGAAAGCCGCATCGACCGCCTGATCGAGCGCCTGGGCATGGAGGATTTCTGCGACCGGCGGGCCAAGGGCTATTCCAAGGGTCAGACCCTGAAGGTCGCCCTGGGCCGGGCGCTGGTGCACGAACCGCACAATGTCATGTTCGACGAACCGACCAACGGCCTGGACATCGCCTCCAGCCGGGCGGTGCGGCAACTGATCCGCGAGATCCGCGACCAAGGCCGATGCGTGCTGTTTTCCAGCCATATCATGCAGGAGGTGGAAGCCCTGTGTGACCGCATCGTGGTGATCGCCGAGGGCCGCGTGGTGGCCGACGGCACGCCCGAGGATCTGCGCCAGAGCACCGGCCGGGCCGATCTGGAAGACGTCTTCCTGCGCGCCGTGGCGGTCGAGGACTAGTGATGCGCAACATCTGGATCGTCTTCGCCAAGGAAACCTTGGACAACCTGCGCGATCGCCGCAGCTTGTACCTGGGCTTGATCTATCCGGTGATCGGCGCCGTGTTGTTGGGCATGTTGGTCAGCTTCGTCGGCGGCATGTTCCGCGGCCAGGGTACGTCATCGATCTCGCTGGCGGTGGTCGGCGGCGACCAGGCGCCGGAATTGATGGATTTCCTGACCGGCAATGGGATCGATCTCCTGCCGGGGCCGAATGCACCCCGACAGGCCGTGCGCGCCGGTTCGGCCGACGCCGTGCTGGTGATCCCGGACGGCTATGCCGAGGACTTCGGCGCCATGCGGCCGGCCTCCCTGGACATGGTGATCAACGCCACCAGGCTGTCGACGGTGATCACCGTCAGCCGGGTGGTCGGGGTGTTGCGGGCCTATGACCGCGAGATCGGCGAGACCCGCCTGCGGAACCACGGCATCGACCCGGCCGTCGCCTCGCCCTTGAACATTCGGTCGATCAATGTCGGCCGTTCCCGGAACCTGGCCGGCTTCTTCCTCAACATGCTGCCGCCCTTCATCATCTTCACCATCTTCGTCGGCGGGGTCTATCTGGCCATCGACACCACCAGCGGCGAGCGGGAACGCGGCAGCCTGGAACCGCTGTTGGCCAATCCCGTGGCCCGCTGGGAATTCATGCTGGGCAAGGCGATGGCCACCTTCCTATTCACCCTGACCGCCGTGCTGGTGCAATTGCTGGCCTTCAAGCTGATGTTCGAACTGGTCTCGGCCGGCGAATACGGGGTCAAGGTCAACCCCGATCTGGGCGCCTTTGTCGGCGTTTTGCTGATCAGCCTGCCCCTGGTCGCCTTCGCGGTGGCGCTGCAGATCATCGTCGCCACGGTTTCGCGCAGCATCAAGGAGACCCAGACCTATCTGGGCCTGTTGCCGCTGCTGCCCTCGCTGCCGGGGATGATATTGGTGTTCGTGCCGCTGAAGGCACAGGTCTGGATGATGACCATACCCACCTTCGGTCAGATCCTGTTGATCGGCCGCCTGATGCGCAGCGAGCCGGTGGCCTGGCTGCACGTGGTCGTCTCGGTCGGCATGACCGGGTTGATCACCGGCCTGCTGCTCTATTTCGCCGCCTACCTGTACGACCGCGACCAGTTGCTGTTCGGCGGCTGACCGATCTGTGAAGCCCCTTCTATGTCGGCTCCAAGACCGCTAAGCTAAGGGGTTCCCGGCAACGACCGGGACTTGGGAGAGGGTGGATCCACGGTGTCTAGCGAGGGGCAGAACCGGCTGGCCGACATCAGCGTGCTGAACGGCCTTGGCGAAGAGGGCAAACAGAACCTGGAACGGCGCTGCCGCTGGCGGCGTTATGGCTCGGGCGAACAGATCCTGGACAAGGACAGTTCCGACCGCGATATCTACTTCGTCGCCGAGGGCACGGTACAGGTCGTCAACTATTCCCTCACCGGTCGCGAGATCGCCTTGGCCCGGGTGCCCGCCGGCGGTTTCTTCGGCGAGTTGTCGGCGATCGACGGCGCCCCCCGTTCCGCCAGCGTGGTGGCGTTGGAGGATTGCCTGCTCGGCTCCCTCTCGCCCAGCCTGTTCGTCGATCTGATCACCGCCCATCCCGAACTGGCGGTGCACGTCCTGAAACGGCTGGCCGGCATCATCCGCAGTTGCGACGAGCGGATCATGGATCTGTCGACCCTGGGGGCGGTGCAGCGGGTCTACCTGCAAGTGCTGCGCCTGGCCGAGGAAAGCCCGGTTGATCCCGACAACTGGCTGATCAAGTCGATGCCGACCCACAAGGCGATTGCCGCCATGGCCAGCACGACCCGGGAAACCGTCGCCCGATCGCTCTCGCAACTCGTCAGCGGCGGCATCGTCGAGCGCAAGGGGCGCATCCTGTTCCTGCGCGATCGCGACCGCCTGGTACGGTTGGCCGGCGCCCTCGACATCGACACCGGCGAGGATATGTCGCGCTGACCGGCGACCCCCGGCGCAACTTCAAGACAGCCCCGCGACAAAGAGAAAAAATCCCCCGCGCTGGCGGAGGATTCTTCCCTTAGTGCCTTCCAATCCAGTAGTCCGATTGGACGGTTCGTATGCCACCCCAAAGATGGGTGCGCCAAGGTCACGGCCAAGTGACTGGGGTCACTAAGGCGGATAATTCGATGGTTAACCAACAATCCGGAAGAACCCTAGTTTCCGGCCGATTCCAGATTGCTTTGCACGTCCTGAAATACGCTGACGATTTCGTCGCCTAGGGCGAATAGGGCGGCGATGATGGCAACCGCGATGCCGGCGCCGATCAAGGCGTATTCGATCGCCGTGGCGCCCGATTGGTCCGCCGAACCCCGCCAGCCGGGGATGGTCCATGTCCAGTTTCGGAAATTGCCCATCATGGGTGGTCCCTTTCCGCTGTTCCGCACCAACTCGTGACCGGGCGCATCCGCGCCCCCATCCCGGCAGTCCGTGAAATCCGGACCATCCCGTCCTATATTGGATGTCATATGGTTAACAAAGCCCGTCGCCGCCACCGAACAGTACGGAATTGAACGATGCAGCGTATCCTTTTTTGCCTCTTCGCCCTGTACGCGATCACTGGCTGCGTCACGGACAACGCCACTTGGTACGAGGAACGCTGCCTGCGCCTCGGCTTCGAAAAGGGCAGCGAAAATTTCAACAACTGCATCGAGCGGGATGTGGAGTGGCTGGAGGAGAACCGCCGGCGCCGGGAGTTTAGCGGGCCCTAGAAATTGGTCCCTCGCCATTGATCGCGCGCACCGCCGCCAGCAAATGGTCCAGGCCGGGTTCCGGGCGGCGGCCCATCCGCCGCACCGCGCCCACCGTGCCGGCCAGATAGCCGCGCGAGGTGCCCTTCCAGCCCTCCCCCTGGGCGATCAGTCTTGCCGTGGTCGCAATGGGCAGCTTGCCGGCATAGCGGGCATGGCTGGGATCGCCGGCGAAGGTCAGGGCGGTCGCCGTCCCAGCACCGATCTCGATGGGCACCTGGAGATGGCGATAGGCGCCCTCCCGTCGCCGCAGGTAGGCCCTGGTCTGGCGCCAGTTCGCCGCCGCCACCCGATAGGCCATGCCCTGGCAACCGCCGCCCGGCAGCAGGGCCAGCACCATGCCCGGCCGTTGCCGCGTACCCCAGGCCTCGTGGCTGAGCAGAACGAAGGCGCGATGCCAACCACGCAGGCGGGCCGGCCGCGCCTCCAGATAGGCGAAGCCCGGATCCCACATCAGTGAGCCATAGCCGAACACCCAGGCATCGCGGCGCATGGATCGGTTACGTCCCCGACTTGCCGGCGAGGAACGGCGCCATCATGCGGGCCGGCTCGTCGCCGCGGTAGGCGTCGGCGAAATGCTCGATACCGGCCTCGATGGCGGCGTCCAGGCCCAGTTGCTCCCACTTGCCGATCAACGCCTTTTGGGAGCGGACGGCGACCGGTCCGGCGGCGAGGATCCGCTCCAGCCAGGTGTCCACCGCCGCGTCCAGCTCGACCGCCGGCACCAGCTTCTCGACGAAATGCATCTCGAAGGCTGCCTCGGCGCCGTAGTTCTCGCCGGTCAGCAGCAGCTCCCGGGTCTTGCCCCAGCCGATCAATCGCGGGAACAACGCCGCCTCGATCACCGACGGCAGCCCGACCATCACCTCCGGCATGCCCATGACGAAGCTTTCGTCGGCGACGCGGAAGTCGCAGGCCGCCGCCACCTCCAACCCGCCGCCCAGGCAATAGCCGCGCAGCCGGCCGATCACCGGCACCGGCAAGGCCCGGATCGATGCCGAGGCACGGTGCAGTTGGGTGATGAAATGCCGCGCCGTCTCGGCATCGTTGATACCGGACAATTCGGTCAGGTCGGCGCCGGCCATGAAGGCGCGGTCGCCATGACCGGTCAGCACCGCCGCGCGCAAACCGTCGTCGGCGGCCAGTTCGCCGAACTTGGCGATCATGTCCTCGACCAGCTCCAGGCTGCCGGCATTCAACCGTCCCGGATTGTCCATTTCCAGCCAGGCGATGCGCCCCTGCGGGCGGGTTTCGATTGCCACATGTACCTTGGCCTGATGCTCACTCACGGTGTTTCCTCTTTGCGTTTGTGGGGCGACGAATTCGGCGCGCCCGTCAGCGGTAGTAGATCAGCAGCGACAGCGCCAGCAGGGCGGCGGCCCAGAGCACCATGCTGCCGGTGGGCCAGGTCCGGGCGAGCACGCCATGCGGGCCATGGGTGCGGAAGATCCGGGTGATGAACTGCCCCAGGCGCGCCTCGGCGTCCGACAGGGCGGCGCCGTGGGCGGTCGCGGAACGGTCGACCAGCTCGCGGGCGCCGAGCCGGAACAGCCGGCGATAGAACCAATCGAAATCCAGGGTGATGGTCAGGGTGCGCTTCATGTAGGGCAGCATGACGAAGAAGGCCAGGCCCGAGAACAACAGCAACTGCAGCATGGTGACCACGTGGCCGGTGGTATAGGGCACGTAGTCCACCGGATAGGGCAGAATTGCGTACAGCGGATCGGGATACACTCCCAGGGCGATGCACAGGAAGGCGAACAGGCCCATCGCCAGTTTCAGGCTGAGCGGCGGCTCCTGCGGCCGCAGGCCGTGATCCTTTTGGAAGAAGACGTACCAGGGATACTTGATGCCGGCATGCAGGAACACCCCGGCCGAGGCCGCCGCCAGAGCCAGCCAGATCCAGGCCATGCCCTGGTCGGCCGCCCCCTGGGCGATCATCGATTTCGAAATGAAGCCCGAGGTGAAGGGAAAGGACGAGATCGCCAGGGCGCCGATGGTGCCCATCAGCGCGGTATAGGGCATGCACTTGAACAGCCCGCCCAGCTCGTTGCAGCGCCGCACCCCGCCGGTCATCAACAGCACCGACCCCGCCGACATCAGCAATAGCGCCTTGTAGATGATGTGGGTGAAGGCATGCGCCGCGGAGCCGTTCAACGACATTTCGGTGCCGATGCCGATGCCGACCACCATGAAGCCGACCTGGTTGATGATCGAATAGGCCAGGATCCGCCGCATGTCGTTTTCCAACAGGGCATAGATGATGCCGTAGAAGATCATGTAGGTGCCGATCGGGATCAGCACCTCGGTGCCGGGGAAGCCGCGCAACAGCACGTAGACGGCGGTCTTGGTGGTGAAGGCCGAGAGGAACACGGTGCCGCTCCACGACGCTTCGGGGTAGGCATCGGGCAGCCAGGCCGAGAACGGCGGCGCCCCGGCGTTGATCAGGAAGCCGATCAGGATCAGCCAGGTGGCGACGCCGTCGGCCCGCATCGGCCCGAACTCCACCGAGCCGGTCTCGGCCACCAGGCCGACGATGCCGGCCATCAAAAGCACGCCGCCGAACAGGTGCATCAGCACATAGCGCATGCTGGCGCGATAGGCGGCCTCGGTGCCGGCGGCCCAGATCACCGCCGTCGAGGCCACCGCCATGACCTCCCAAAAGATGAACATGGTGATCATGTCGCCGGCGAAGGCGACGCCGACGGCGCCGCCGGCGTAGACGAAGGCGGCCGGCAATTCCAGCCGGCTTTGCTGGCGCAGGGCGAACAGGGTGCCGGTGAAGGCCATCAGCGCGAAGATGGTGGCGAACAGGCGGCTGAGGCGATCGCCCTCGATGGGCGTCAACTGGTACTCCAGGAAATCCACCGTGGCGATGGGGCCGTCCGGCACCGCCCAGACCGCCGCCAGGGTCAGCAACGGCGCCGCCAGGGCCACCGCCGCGCGCGGGCCGCCGCGCAGGAACGGCAGCAGCAGGGCGCCGAGGAACAGGATGAAGGCCGGCGGCATGGGCAGGGCGTCAATCACGGTGGTAATAGTCCTCGTCCCGTTTCAGGTAGACGCCAAGCAGCTTGGCCAGCAGCACCATGGCGACGCAGGCCAGGAAGCCGAAGCCGGCGTGGAAGCCGAACCAGCCGTCGACGGTGAAATAGGGGTGCGGGTGATAGCTGAATTCGGCCAGCACCAGCAGGGCCAGCACGGCCCAGCCGATGCGCCACAGCCAGGCGATGGTGCGCGGCCGTTCCAGCCAATGTTTGTCCGTCATGGCCCCCTCCCTCTAGCGGCCGACCAGCATATTGGCCAACTCCAGCGCCGGGCCCGGGAACAGAAATAGCAGCAGCGTCCCCGCCGCCGTGGTCACCAGGGCCAGGACGATCGGCAACGGCGCCTCGCCATGGCCGGGCCCGGTGGGCTCCTGGCCACCGGACGCCTCGGGCTTGAGGAACGCGGCGTGCACGATGGGCAGGAAATAGGCCGCATTCAACAACGTGGAAACGACGATCACGGCGACCGCGAAGAACTGTTCGACCTGCAGGGCGCCCAGCAGCATATACCACTTGGACAGGAAGCCGGCCGCCGGCGGCACGCCGATCATCGACAGGGCGCCGACGGCGAAGGCGCCCATGGTCCAGGGCATGCGCCGGCCGATGCCGGCAAGCTGGCTGACCTCGGTCTTGTGGGCGGCGGTGTAGATGGCGCCGGCGGCCATGAACAAGGTGATCTTGCCGAAGGCGTGCACGGCGATGTGCAGCAATGCCCCCATGGTCGACAGCGGTGAGAGGATCAGCGCCGCCAGGATCACGTAGGACAATTGGCTGACCGTGGAATAGGCCAGCCGGCGCTTCAGGTTGTCCTGACGCAGGGCGATCACCGAGGCGGTGATGATGGTGAAACCGGCCAGGTAGAGGACCAGATCCGCCGTCGCCAGCTCCCGCAGATAGTCCAGGCCGAAGATGTAGACCGTCACCTTGACGACGGTGAAGACGCCGGCCTTGACCACCGCCACGGCATGCAGCAGGGCGCTGACCGGTGTCGGCGCCACCATGGCGGCCGGCAGCCAGCGGTGCATCGGCATCAGCGCCGCCTTGCCGATGCCGTACATGAAGACCAGCAACAGGATGCCGCCGACCAGGGGCGAAACCTTACCGGCCATGATGCCGCCCGCCTCGAACGAGAGGCTGCCGGTCAGCACCCAGGTGGCGATGATCGCCGGCAGCAACAGCACCACCGAGGTCCCCAGCAGCAGCGCCAGGTAGGTCCGGCCGGACCGCCGCGCCTCGTCGTTCTTGTGGTGGGTGACCAGGGGGTAGGTCGACAGGGTCAGGCTCTCGTAACAGAGGAACAGGGTGAACAGGTTCTCGGCGAAGGCCAGGCCCATGGTGCTGCCCAGCGCGATGGCGAAGCAGACGTAGAACCGGGTCTGCCGCGGCTCGTCATTGCCGCGCATGTAGCCGATCGAGAACACCGAATTGACGATCCACAGGAACGAGGCGACGCAGGCGAAGGTCATGCCCAGCGGTTCGACCTCGAAGGCGATGGCGACGCCGGGCACCGGCGAGAGCAGCTCGACCCGCAGCGGCGCGCCCGCCAGCTGCAGCGGCAGCATCGAGCCGACGATCACGAACAGCGTCACGGCGGCGGCCAAGGTCACGGTTTCCCGCTGGTTGGGGCTGCCTCCGGTCAGCCAGATCAGCAGACTGGCCAGTAACGGCAGGCCGACGGCGCCCAGGATCAGCCACTCGCCACTCACCAGATCTGCTCCCTGATCAGGATGGTGGCGGCGCTTTGCGCCATCTCCACCGGCAGCCGGGTATCCAGGCCGAAATAGATGTTGGCGGCAGCCAGCAGCAGGGTCGGCAGCAGCATCGACAGCGGCGCCTCGGCGACGGCGGCGCGGCCCTCGGGCACCGGCTTGAAGTACAGCGCCTCCAGCAGCCGCCAGACGTAGACCACCGCCAGCATCGAACTCAGCACCACCAGCACCACCAGCCACCACAGACCGGCCTCGAAGGCGGCCTCGATCAGATACCATTTCGAGATGAAGCCGGCGGTCAAGGGCACCCCCAGCAGGCTGAAACCGCCGGCCACCAGGGCCGCCATGGTCCAGGGCATCTCCCGGCCGAGGCCGGCCATGGCCTCGAGCCGGACCGAGCCGATGCGATGGAAGATGCAGCCCAGGGCGCAGAACAGGGCCGCCTTCATCAGGCCGTGATTGAAGATATGGATCAGCGCGGCGGCAACGCCGGCGGCCGACGAGAGGGCGATACCGAGCACGATGTAGCCGATCTGGGCGACGCTGGAATAGGCCAGCATGCGCTTGACGTCGCGTTGGAAGATGGCGCTGAAGGAACCGGCGAACATGGCGATCACCGCCGGCACCAGCAGCACCCAATGCAACGGCAGATCCAGGAACGCGAACTTGGCGCCGAAGATGGTGAAGGTGAAGCGCAGCAGCACGTACAGCGAGACCTTGGTGGCCGTCGCCGCGATGAAGGCCGAGACCACGTTGGGCGCGTAGGCATAGGCGTTCGGCAGCCACAGGTGCAGCGGAAACAGGGCCGCCTTCAGGGCCAGGCCGACGGTGATGAAGGCGAAGGCGGCCAGCACCGGGCGGCTGTCCTGGATCGCCGGGATGCGGGCCTGCAGGTCGGCCATGTTCAGGGTGCCGGTCATCATGTACAGCAAACCGACGCCGATCAGGAAGAAGGTAGCGCCGATGGTGCCCATCACCAGGTACTGGAACGAGGCGGTCAGGGCCTTGCGGTGGCCGCCCAGGGCAATCAGGGCATAGCTGGAGAGCGAGGAGATCTCCAGGAACACGAAGACATTGAAGGCATCGCCGGTGATGGCGATGCCCAACAGCCCGGTCAGGCAGAGAGCGAACATGCAATAGAACAGATGCCGCCGGCCCTGGCGGATTTCCCGGTCCACCGAGGCCGGTGCATACATCAACACCACCGTGCTGATCGCCGAAACCAGCAACAGGATGAAGGCATTCGCCGTATCGACGACGTATTCGATACCCCACGGCGCCGCCCAGCCGCCTAAGGGATAGCTGAGCGTACCGTGCTGGAAGGTCTGGTAGGCCAGCCCGGCCGCCGTCGCCGTGGCCAGGCAACTGGCGACGAAGACGATCAACCAGGCCAGCCCGGCCCGGCCCGCCAACAGGCAGAGCGGCGCCGCGAATAGCGGCACCACCACCTGCAGGGCCGGCAAATGGGCCGCCAGACCGCTCACGCTTCGTCGTCCATGAGGTCCAGTTCGTCCTCTTCGATGGTGCCGTAGGCCTCGCGGATGCGCACCACCAGGGCCAGGCCGAGGGCCGTCGTCGCGACGCCGACGACGATCGCCGTCAGGATCAGCACGTGCGGCAGCGGATTGGCATAGACCTTGATGTCGGGATCCAGGATCGGGGCGCTGCCGCCGGCCACCTTGCCCATCGAGATGTAGAGCAGGAACACCGAGGTCTGGAAGATATTCAGGCCGACCAGTTTCTTCACCAGGTTGCCGCGCGAGACGACGATGTAGAAGCCGGTCATCATCAGCACGATGACGATCCAGTAATTGTAGTGGGCCAGGATCTCGCGCAGCATATTCAGGTGTCCCGGCCGGCGAACAGGAAGAAGATGCTGATCATGGTGGCGGCGACGGTGGTGCCGACGCCGAATTCGATCAGCAGGATGCCCAAATGCTGACCGGCCACCGAGTTCTCCAGCAGGACGCCGTAGTCGAGGTAGTTGCCGCCGCGCAGCAGCCCGCCATAGCCGACGCCGGCGTAGAGCAAAAGTCCCAGCGCCACCAGCCGCGTCACCAGGGCCGGCGGCGCCACCTTGCGGGCGTTTTCCAGGCCGAAGATCAGGCCGTAGAGAATGAACGCGGCGGCGAAGATGACCCCGGCCTGAAAACCGCCGCCGGGGCCGAAATCACCGTGGAACTGAACGTAAAGGGCGAACAAAAGGATGAACGGGATCAACAGCTTGGCGGCGACCCGCAAGACGCGATGGTGCTTCATACCGCGTCTCCGGCATCATCGTCGCCGCGCTTGCGGCCGGCGTCCTGGCCGCGGCGGCCGCCCAGCAGCAGCATCACCGCGACCCCGGCGGTGAAGATCACCGTCACCTCGCCCAGGGTGTCATAGCCGCGATAGCTGGCCAGCACCGAGGTAACCACGTTGGGAATGCCGATCTCGTGGCCGCTGTCACCCAGATAACGCGGCGCCACGTGCAGGTTGGCGGGCGCCGCCGGATCGCCGAACGCCGGCATGTCGAAGGTGGCATAGATCAGCGCGGCGCCGGTCACCAGCACCACCAGCAGGGGCAGCGGCGGCGTATGCACCGGGATCCGCTCGCGGCTGCCGGTCAGCGCCAGGGTCGCCAGCATCAACACGGTGGAGATACCGGCCCCGACCGCCGCCTCGGTGAAGGCGACGTCCACGGCATCCAGGGCAACGAACATGCTGGCCGCCAGGAAACTGTAGATACCGGACAGCATGACCACGGCGAACAGGCTGCGCAGACGCAGCACCACGATCGCGGTGGCTCCCATGAACGCCAAAAGCGCGATGTCCACCAGGATGATTATGGCGCCCTATCCTTCTCTTTGCCGGCCTCGCCGGTCAGCAACGGCCGCAGCCCGGCGGCCAAGGCGGCCCGTGCCGTGGCATGCGACGAGGTTGGGCTGGTGAACAGCAGGAACACGGCGATGATCGCCAATTTGACGGCGACGATGGTCCAACCCGCCTGCAGCAGCAGGCCGAGCAGGATCAACCCGGCGCCCATGGTGTCGGTCAGCCCGGCCGGATGCAGCCGGGTGAAGAAATCCGGCATGCGAATCAGGCCGACCGCGCCGATGATCACGAAGGCGCCGCCGGCCAGCAGCAACAGCCAACTCGCCGCGTCCAGCGCCAGGCTCACCGCTCGCCCCCCAGTTCCTCGCCGGAATGGGCGAAATCGCCGTACTTGACGAATTTCAACACCGCCACCACGCCGATGAAGTTGATCAGCGCATAGGCGATGGCGATGTCGAGGAATTCCGGCCGTCCCATCAGAAAGCCCAGCAGGGCGATCAACAACACGGTCTTGGTGCCGACCGAATTCACCGCCAGCACCCGATCGAACACGGTCGGGCCCAGAAAGGCCCGAACCAGGGCGATGCCAAGGGCGACCAGGACCGCGAAAGTGGCCATCGCGTACATTACGCTTGGCCCTCGACCCGGCTCACCCGGCGGTCCATTTCACCCTCCAAAACCCCATCGGCGGCATCGGCGGTGAGCGCATGCACCCGGATCACCTGGAGGTCCAGGTCGACCGAAACGGTGCCCGGCGTCAAGGTGATCGAATTGGCGTACAGGGTCTGGCCCAGGTCGCTTTGCTGGCTGGCCGGGGCGTCGAACATGGTCGGGCTGATCGGCAGGGCCGGATCGACCACCCGGCGGGCGACGTCGATGTTGGCCTTGACGACCTCCTTGGCCAGCCAGGGCAGGTAGCGCAAGGCCGCCCAGGTGATGTGGATCGGCACCCCTTCGTGGTCGATCAGGTCCATGCGCATGGCGATCCATACACACAGGCCCACCGACAGGACACCCAACGCCAACAGGAGGAACTGGAAATAGCCGGACAACAGCAGCCAGGTGGCCGCCAAAGCCAAGCACAGTCCGACGGCGTGAAATACCGGCCGATAGCCGAACGCGGCCCTGCGCCCGTCGTTTGCCTCGCCCCGCTCCACCCTAAACCTCTCCGCCGTGGAATCGCCCGGAAGATAATATGTGCAGGCAGGTCATTGCCAGCCGAAAGCGCCACATCAAAAGCGAAATATCAGGGAACTTGACGGCAAGTGCCAGGATCACCAATGCACACTTTAGGGCAAACATAACGGCGAGCCGTGCGCTAGATGGCAAATATTCCCGCCTCCGAAGACAAAAAAACACACACGAAGACTTGTTTGTGGCGATTCTGGAAACATGTTAAAGTTTTGTTACTCGTAAAAATAAAAACGGGTACTCGCACGGGGAAGCGAGTGTTTTTGGTATGGATGTAAACAACCAACGCGCCGAACAGGCTCCGGAAGAAGCCGACCTGAAGGAAGGCACGGTCAAGTGGTTCGATACCGTTAAGGGCTACGGATTCGTTGTTCCTTCCGACGAGTCGGGGGATGTTCTCCTGCACAAATCAGTCCTGCGGGAAGCAGGCATACAAATCGTCTACGAGGGCACCAAGATCGTGTGCGAGGTGGTTCGCCGCGACCGTGGGCAGCAGGCCGTGCGGGTCGTTTCAATGGACGACAGCACGGCATTGGTACCGCCGCCCAGGCCGCCGCGCCCGCCGAGCGAGGCAAGACCCCGGCCACCGGAAGTCGAGGCCGAGGGTGATTTCGTCGATGCCACGGTGAAGTGGTTCAATCGGGTCAAGGGCTATGGTTTCGTCACCCGTGGCGAAGGCACGCCGGATGTGTTCGTCCACATCGAGACCCTGCGCCGCTTCGGCACCGACGATCTGTTGCCGGGTCAGACCATACAGATCCGCATCGGCAACGGACCGAAAGGTCCGTTGGTGGCCGAGATCGCCTTCAAATAGACGGTCGCCGGAGCGCGGCTCGATATGGCGTCGCGCGGGCCTTTGGCTCGGGTTTTTGTTGTGCCCGTTTGCCGCCCTGATTGCGACCGCGGCCTAGCGCAATTCCACCGCATAGTCGGCGACCGGGCGGGCCTTGGCGATCAACTCCTGCTGCGCCAGGAAGGCCGCCATGCGGGCATAGCGGCCGTGATCCAGAGCCGCCGGCCGCAGGGCGAAACGGGGCAGGGTGTCGCGGAAGGCCCGACGGTTCAATTCGTCATCCAGATCCTTGCGACCCTTGATGAACAGCTTCCAAGCCTCCCGCGGGTGGTTGACGAGGAATTGCGCCGCCTCCTCCAGGGCGACGACGAACCGGGGCCAGCGCGGGTCGTCGAGTTTCGCGGCATTGGCCACCACGATCAGTTCGTCATAGGTCGGCACGCCGTGCTCCTCGACGTAGAAGGCCCGGCCGGGTCGCTTGACGATATCCATCTGGTTCAGTTCGAAATTGCGGAAGGCGCCGATCACCGCATCGACATTGCCGGCGATCAGCGACGGCGACAGCGAGAAGTTGACGTTGACCAGGGTGACGTCGTCCAGGCCCAGACCGGCCCGGCTCAGCATCGCCTTCAGTAAGGCATCCTCGAAACCGCCGACCGAGAAACCGACCTTGCGGCCGCGCAGATCGGCGATCGACTTGATCGGACCGTCGGCCAGCACGACCAGGCAATTCAGGGGCGTCGCCACCAGCGTGGCGATGCGGCGCAACGGCAGGCCCTGGTCGACCTGCACGTGCAGTTGCGGCTGATAGGAGATCGCCAGGTCCGCCTGGCCGGCGGCGACCAGCTTCGGCGGGTCGTTGGGATCGGCCGGCGCCACCATCTCGACCTCCAGGCCGGCGGCGGCGAAGTAGCCTTTTTCCTGGGCCACCAGCAGGGTGGCATGGTCGGGATTGACGAACCAATCCAGCATCAGGGTCAGTTCGTCGGCCGCCCGCGCCGGCGCGGCGGCCAGGCAAAGCAGGATCAACGGAAGCCATAGGCGCATTTCATCTATCCCCTTCTTCATTTGGCAGTGAATCCGGTTGCCACGGCAACAGCCGGCGCAACAACCGGTCGACGGTGAAAAACAACGCCACGGCGATAATGGCGAGAACGAACAGGGCAGCGAACATCAGGTCGATCTGCATGCGTCCGTTGGCGTGCAGCATCAGATAGCCCAGACCGGCGGAAGAGCCGACCCATTCGCCGACCACGGCGCCGATCGGCGCCACGGCCGTGGCCACCCGCAGGCCCGAGGCCAGGGCCGGCAGCGCCGCCGGCAGGCGGATGTGGCGCAACTCGGCCCAATGGGCAGCGCCGTGGCCGGCGGTCATGGTGCGGGCGAGGTCGAGCCAGCCGGGTTCGGTGCGGCGCAGACCGTCCAGGAAAGAGGCGGTGACGGGAAAGAAGATGATCAGGGTCGCCATCGCCACCTTCGAGCCCAGGCCGTAGCCCAGCCACAGCACCAGGATCGGCGCCAGGGCGAACACCGGGATCGCCTGCGCCACCACCAACAGCGGCAGCAACCAGCGCCGCGCGGCCGGAAACCAGCTCAAGGCCAGGGCGCCGCCGGCGCCCAGCAGGGTGCCGAATACCAGCCCGAGCAGGATTTCCACCACGGTGATGCCGGCATGGCGGAGGATCAGCCCGAAATGGCCCACCAGGCTCTTCGCCACCAGCAGCGGTCCCGGCAGGATGTACGGTGCCGCCTGGCTCAGCCAGACCACCGCCTGCCAGCCGGCCAGCAGCAGCAACAGGGTCAGAACGGCACGGATCGGCGTGTTCATGGTCATGCTCATCGCGCCAGATCGTGCAGGATATTCGCCACCAGGCCGTGCAGGGCCGGGTCGTCGGCCGGCCGGGGCGGATCGCCACTTGGTTCCAGGGGCGGGCCGAATCGAGCCGGCGAGCCGCCGAGCACCAAGACCCGGTGACCCAGGCGCAAGGCTTCCAGCGGATCGTGGGTGACCAGCAGCACGGTGCGGCCGGCCAGCAGCCGGGCCGCCAGATCCTGCAGGCGCAGCCGGGTCAGGGCGTCGAGGGACGAGAACGGCTCGTCCATCAGCACCAGCGGGCGGTCCTCCATCAAGGTACGGGCCAGGGCGGCGCGCTGGCGCATGCCGCCCGACAGCGCATCCGGGCGGGCCGTGGCCTGGTCGGTCAGACCGACCTGCTCCAGCAGGTTCCGCGCCCGGCCCAGGTCCGGCCGCTGGCCGCGCAACCGGCTGCCCAGGGTGACGTTGTCCAGGACCCGCAGCCAGGGCAGCAGCAGATCGCGCTGATCCATGTAGGCGGCGCGGCCGGCGATCGGCCCGCCGTCGCTGGCCGTCAGGCCCGCCGCCGAGGCCTCGGGAGAGATCCCGGCGATCAGCCGCAGCAGGCTGGTCTTGCCCACCCCCGAGGGGCCCAGCAGGCAGGTGGTCCGGCCCGCCGTGACCTGCAAATCGAGGTCGCGGAACACCTCCTGGCCGGCGTAGGCCAGGGCGCCGCCGCGCAATTCGATGCCGACCGCCGCCGGGGCGGCCTGGTCAACGCTGGCTTGGTCTGGCATGAGGCACGCGTCCCTCCGCCGGTACGAGCCGGATCAGGTTCAAGGGGTCGTCCGGTAAAGGAACCTCTCAGCCGCCACGGCGGCTCCCCCCGCTTACGCCGCCCATCATAGGCCGCAATGGCGCCGAGGCAAAGGCTGGGGGCGGACCCGGGATTCCTACGGCGGCAACCAGCGCCGCAGGAACGCCCTGACGTCGGCCCGGGCGGCCTCGTCGGCGGCCGCCGAATAGCCCCAGGTGACGCCCCGGCTGGGCGTCTTCTCGCGGTTTTCGATCTCCGGACGCAGGCGGGCCGGGCCGACGTCCGGGTCGTCGAAGAAATGCGCCGCGGGGTAGACTCGCAGATCGGGTGGGTGGTCGCTGTCGGCGTTGCGCGCCGCCAGGCGGCGGCAGTGGCGGGGCGGCGTCCAGTCGTCGTCGGCCCCGGCCAGCAACAGCAGCGGGCCGATAAACGGCCCGCTGGCGGCCAGGCAATAGGGATAGAAGGCGACGCCGAGGCGGAATTTCTCGGCATACAGGTTGTGCACGCCGATCCGGTTCAGCGCCGCCAGCACCTTGCTGCCGCCGACCGACCAGCCGACCAGGCCGACCCGGCCGCCGTCGACGTCCGGCCGCCCGGCCAGGTACTGCAAGGCGCCCAGGCCATCGAAGGTCTGGTCGATTGTCTCCAGGTCGTCGTAGCGCAGGCAACTGGGCCGATGCCGGCGTGGGCCGTAGCTGTCGACCAGCAGGGTCGCATAGCCCCAATCGGCGAACCGCGCGGCCCAGTCCTCGATCGCCGGGGTGATGCCGAAACAGCCGTGCAACAGCACCAGGCCGGGATTGGGTCCCGGTCCCGTCGGCGGCCTGAACAGCCGCCCCCTCAGGGCGATGCCGGGGCTCGGCTTGGCCTCCTCGCCCAGCATCCGCTGCATGCGCCGCTTCAGCGGGCTCGGCTGCACCCCGGCGGCAGTGAACCGCACGGCCTCGGCGGCCAACGCCACCGGCCCGGCCAGCGGCACCGCGCCGAACCCGATCAGCAGCACAATCAACAGGCGATATGGTGACATCGGCAATGGCCCGGGCTTCCTTTCTAGCCGCGCAATGATGCTATATTGATTGCCCAACGCCTAGTCGGGGCGGAGCGGTTCAATCGGGGGGCACGATCATGGATCTATCGGGTGAATACCGCATTGCGGCCGCGCGGCAGCAGGTCTGGGACGCCTTGAACGACCCGGCGGTCCTGCAGGCCAGCATCCCCGGCTGCGACAGCCTGGAAGTGGCCGGCGAAAACGCCTTCGCCGCCACGGTGACCGCCAAGGTCGGGCCGGTGAAAGCCAAGTTCAAGGGTCAGGTCACCCTGTCCGATATCGATCCACCCAACAGCTACACCATCTCCGGCGAGGGCAAGGGCGGCGCCGCCGGCTTTGCCAAGGGCGGCGCCAAGGTGGCCTTGGTTGAAGACGGC
>JASLMH010000092.1 GCA_030746635.1 Alphaproteobacteria bacterium
CCCGAGCGCAGCCAGCCGCCCGGCAGGAACAGCGCCTCGGTCTCCGCCGGCTTGGCGAAATAGCCCGTCGTGGCGAACGGGCTGCGGCAGACCAGTTCACCCTCCGCGCCGTCGGGCAGGAATTCCCCGCTGTAGGGATCGGCGGTGCGGTACTCCGCCACCAGGCCGCCCAGCTCCGGCATTCCGGCGGCCCCGCCCCGCATGACCCGACCGACCGTCTGCTCCAGGCGCAGCAGCGGGTCGTCCGGCTCGGTCATGGTGGTGGCGGCGGACAGTTCCGTCATGCCGTAGCCGGTGACCAGTTCAGGCAGGCCCAGGCCCTCGGCCAGTTGCTGCCAGACCCGCACCGGCGTCGCCGCCGCCGCCGACTGGCAGGCGAACAGGGAGGACAGGTCGTAGTTGCCGATATCGGGATGTTCGACCACCGCCATGGCCATGGTCGGCACGAACAGGATGTCGGTGGCGCGATGGCGTTCGCAGGCTTGCAGGGTGTCCAGGGGGTCGAAGACCAGGCGCGGGATGATGGCGCCGCCGGCCCAGAAGCAACTGATGGTTCCCGAGACCAGGGCGAAGGCGTGATAGAGCGGCAGCGAGAACAGCATCCGCCGGCCGTCCTCGAAGGCCCGCTGCATGGCCGTGGCGTAACCGTTGCGCAACAGGCTGTCATGGCTTTGCAGCACCCCCTTGGGCGCGCCGGTGGTGCCCGAGGTGTACATGATCACCGCCGGGTCGTCGGGGGTGGCGGGGTTGTCGTACAACGGCGCCGTCTCGGCCGCGCCCCGGGCCAGGATGTCGTCCACCGTCGGCACGCCGGTCCGGCCGCCGCCGAAGGTGATGACCTGGCGCAGTTCCGGGAAGCGATCGTGGGCGCCGCCCTCCCAGCCCGGCGCCAATTCGTCCAGCATGGCCAGGTAGTCGAGGTCGCGGAAGGCCGCCATGGTGACGACGGTGCGGCAGGCCGACTGGCCGATGACATAGCCCAGCTCACGGGCCTGGAAGGCGAAGTTGACCGGGATCAGCGAGGCGCCGAGGCGCCAGACGGCCAGGGCCAGGGGGATGAAGATGGCGTGGTTGGCCATCACCATGGCGACCCGGTCGCCGGGGCCGACGCCGCCGGCGTGCAGGCCCCTGGCCAGCCGCTCGGCCATCTCGACCACCTCGGCGTAGCTCCAGGTCCCCTCGTCGGTGATCACCATCGGCCGCCCGCCGAAGCTTTCGGCCTGCCGCCGCAGCATGCGGTCCAGGGTCTGTGGCCGCCAGACCGGGTGCCGCCTGGCCAGGGCCCGGCGCCGCTCGGCGATGGCGGGGATCTCAGCCATCCAGGTCGTCGGCGCCGTTGGGCAGGATCAGGATGCGGCCATGGGCGCGGCGTTCGGTCAGCAGGTTGATGCCTTCGCCGCCGCGGGCCAGGGGCAGGCATTGGCTGATCAGCGGCCGGATGTGGCCGGCGGCGTACCAGTCCAGCAGTTCCTGGCCGGAGCGGCGGAACTTGTCCAGCGCGCGCCGTTGATAGTAAGGCAGGCAGGAGCCCATGACGGCGCGGTGCTTGACCACCAGGCGGTTGGCCGGGATCTGCGGGATGCCGCCGACGAAGCCGACCACGACGATGCGGCCGCCCCAGGCCAGCGACGACAACGCGGCGTGGAACAGATCGCCGCCCACCGGGTCGTAGGCCATGTCGACGCCGGCGCCCCCCGTCAGGGCCAGCACCTGTTCCTTCAGATCGCCGTCGCCGTAGTTGATCAGGTCGTCGGCGCCGTGCGCCTCGGCCGCCGCCAGTTTCTCGGCCGTGCTGGCGGCGGCGATCACCCGGGCGCCAAGGGCCTTGCCGATCTCCACCGCCGCCAGGCCGACGCCGCCGGCGGCGCCCAGCACCAATAGCGACTCGCCCGCCTCCAGCCGGCCGGCCCAGCGGACCGCCACGTGGGAGGACAGATAGGCGCCCGGGAAGGCGCCGGCATCGGTGATGGGCATGCTCTCTGGGATGCGGAAGGTATCGCTGGCCTCGGCCAGGGTCTGTTCCGCCATGCCGCCGTACGGGAGGATCGACATCACCCGATTGCCCGGCACCAGGTCCGCCACGCCGTCGCCGCAGGCGGCGACGGTGCCGGCGGTCTCCATGCCGGGGCTGAAGGGGAAGGGCGGCTTGGTCTGGTAATGCCCGGCCAGCATGATGGAATCGGCGTAATTGACCGCCGTCGCCCCGACCTCGATCAGCACCTGCCCAGGCCCCGGGCTCGGCGTCGGCGCTTCCTCGACCTTCAGATCGTCGGCCACGCCCCAGGCGTGGCAAAGCAGGGCTTTCATAGCGTTTGCCTCCGGATCAGATCGCGGCGCGGGCCCGGCGGCCCAGGTCCTCGACGATGCCGACGATCTCCTCCCGGGAGCTGCCGGGGCGCAGCACGGCGCGGATGCCGATCTCCTCCAGCCGCGGGATGTCCTCCACCGGCACCGTGCCGCCCAGCACCACCGGCAGGTGCTCACAATCGCTCTGCCGCAGCAGGTCGATGATCTGCTGGCCATGGGCCAGGTGCGAGCCGCCCAGGCTGGATAGGCCGATCACGTCCACGTCCTCCTGCAGCGCCGCCCGCACGATGGCCTCGGCGGTCTTATGGATGCCGAGGTAGATCACCTCCATGCCGGCGTCCCGCAGCATGGCCGAGACCACTTTGGCGCCGCGGTCGTGGCCGTCCAGGCCGACCTTGGACAGCAGCACCCGCACCGCCCGGTCCTCCGTCGCCGGCGCCGTGCCGGCGGCGCTCATGCGGCGATCTCCGCCGGCGGCTGCAACACGCCCATGGGGTCGTAGTCGTGGCCGAGGGCGATGCGCACGGTGCCCAGCATCTCGCCAATGGTGGCGTTGGCATGGGCGGCGGCGACCATGGCCGGGATCAGGTTGTGCCGCTCGCCCAATTGGGCCTGGGCATGCAGCTCGCGCAGCGCCTTGGCGACGGCGGCATTGTCCCGCTCGGCGCGCAGCTTGCGCACCGTGGCGGCCAGCCGTTCGCCCTGGCCCTCGGGGGCGGCGTGGAAGCCGCCAGGCGTCTCCGTCTCCGGCGGCTGTCGGTATTCGTTGACGCCGACGATGGTCTTTTCGCCCTTCTCGATCTCGTCCTCGCGGAGGAGGAGCGCCTCGTCGATCTGCCGCTGCACCCAACCCGAGCGGATCGCCGTGCCCATGCCGCCTTGTTCCTTGATGGTCGCCAGGATGGCCGTCGCCCTGGCCTCGATCTGGTTGGTCAGGTTCTCGATGTAATAACTGCCGCCCAGGGGATCGGAAACCCGGGTGACGCCGGTCTCGTGGGCCAGGATCTGCTGGGTCCGGATGGCCAGGCCCTGGGAGGTCTCGGTCGGCAGCCCGATCGGCTCGTCGTAGGAACAGCAATGCACCGACTGGGCGCCGGCCAGCACCGCCGCCAGCGCCTGATAGGCGACGCGGACGACGTTATTCAGGGGCTGGACGGCGGTCAGCGACACGCCCGCCGTATGGGCGCCGAAGCGGAACTGCAACGAGCGTTCCGCCTTGGCGCCGAAATCGTCGCGCATGATCCGGGCCCACATCCGCCGGGCGGCGCGGATCTTGGCCACTTCCTCGAACAGATCGATATGGGCCGAGCAGTAGAAGCTGCGGCGGGCGGAGAAGGCGTCGATGTCCAGGCCCCGTTCCAGCGCCTTTTCGGTGTACTCGATGGCGTTGCCGAAGCCGAAGGCGACTTCCTGCGGCGCGTCCAGGCCCTGTTCCCGCAGGTCGTAGAAGTTGACGTTGCCGGTGTGCCACAGCGGCATGTGATGGGTGCAGTATTCGATGATGTCGACCGAGGTCTTCAGGCCCAGATCGACCGGGCAGGAATCGCCGTAGCCGCAATAGAGGAAATGCAGGGTGTCGTTCTGCACCGTGCCGCGCAATTTCGCCGGGTCGATGCCGTGGCGTTCGGCATAGGCCACGTACAGGGCCATCCAGGAAAACGCGTCCAGCCCGGAATTATCAAAGGCGATGCTGACCCGGTCGATCGGCACCTCGGCGAACAGCTCCTCGAAATCGGCCAGGGAGCTGACGCTGACCCCTTGGGTGCCGGCATCGGTGATGCCCATGGGATGATCGGCGTCGATGCCCAGGGAGCCGTTGTTGTCGGTGATGATGCTCAGGCCGGAGACGCCGTTGGCGATCTGAAAGCGCATGCGCTCGTTGGTGTCGCGGCCGGAGCCGAAGCCGCAGACCTCGCGTTTGGTCCACAGCCGGCCGCGGTACATGTCGGGGTAGATGCCGCGGGTGTAGGGGAACTGGCCCGGGTCGCCCAAGGCCTCCTGATAGTCCAACTCGCTCAGGTCGTCGGGGCCGTAGACGCCCTGGCAGGGGATGCCCGACCAGCTGTCGTTGTCGGTGGCGCCCTGCCGATAGGCCTGTTCCAGGGCCTTGGTCGGATCGTCCGTCATCTCGCATCCCTTTCGCGGCCAAAACTTCAAACAGGAGATGAATTCTAATCAAAATTAGAATTTCTGTCAAATCAGCCGACGACACTTTGATACGCGTCAATGTCGCATTTGGCGGGTGGTGCCATTATGGCAATTCCCGGATTGGGGCCCGTTGGTCGTGGCGGCGCCGGCAAGGGGCGAGCCGCCATCGCGAAAAGCCGTTGTGCGAATGGAGGGACACCATGATCACCAAGATACTCGTTGCCGCCGACGGTTCCGACTGCAGTTGCAGGGCCGTCGAGATGGCCGCCGATCTGGCCGCCAAGTACGGGGCCGAATTGACCGTCCTGCATGTCTTGATGCATGGCGAGCCGCCGGCCGAATTGCAGAAGATGGCGCTGGTCGAGCATCTGGTCGACGAGACGCCACCGGAGACGCCCACGCCCGGCGTCGCCGGCACGCCGTTGGGCGGCGTCGGCCGGACGGATTTCAGCCATGTCGAGCACCAGCGTATCAGCTTTGAGATCATCTCCGCCCTGGGCCAGCGCGTGGCCGCCAACGCCGTCGCCGCCGCCAGGGACAAGGGGGCGGACAACGTCACCAGCCGTATCCGCGAGGGCGATACCGCCGATCAGATCCTCTCGGCCTGCCAGGACGACGGTGCCGACCTAGTGGTCCTGGGCAGCCGGGGCCTGGGCACCCTGGGCGGGCTGTTGCTCGGCAGCATCTCGCAAAAGGTCAGCCAGTTGGCGGCTTGCCCCTGTTTGATCGTGCGCTAGGAACCCTCATCGGGAAAGTGTGATGCGATGACCGACGCCTCGACCTGGGTGTCCAGGGACGTCTCCCGGATCAGCATGTCCGCCATCAAGGAGATGGCGATGCGCAGCGCCAAGGTCCCTGGCGCCGCTTCGCTGACCTGGGGGCTGCCCTCGTTCCGCACGCCCGAGCATATCCGCCAGGCAGTGGTCCTGGCGCTGGAAGACGATCCGGAAATCGGCAAGTACGCCCTGCCCGACGGCCTGCCGGAACTGCGCCAGATCATCGCCCGCCAGCACGTGGCCGAGACCGGTATCACCGTCGACCCGGACCGCAACGTGGTGGTCACCGCCGGCAACATGGAGGGGCTGAACGCCCTGTTCCACGTGCTGATCGATCCGGGCGACGAGATCATCGTCACCGATCCCGGCTTCGCCTCGCATTTTCAGCAGATCCGCCTTTGCGGCGGCGAGCCGGTGTTCTGGAAACTGGACGAGGCCCGGGGATGGCGCCTCGATGTCGATGCCCTGCCAGGCCTGATCAGCGAGCGGACCAAGGGCATCGTCCTGGTCACGCCGTCCAACCCGACGGGCAAGATCTTCACCGAGGCGGAACTGCGCCGGGTCGGCGAGATCGCCCGGGCGAGGAACCTGTTGGTGCTGCTGGACGATCCCTATTCCCATTTCGTCTATGAGAACCGCGAAGCTTATTTCAATCTGGCCTCGGTGCCGGAGCTGCGCGAGCACGTCGCCTACCTGTTCACCTTCTCGAAGACCTACGCCATGAGCGGCTGGCGCCTCGGCTACATGATCATTCCCGATGCCCTCAAGCGCGAAGTGCTGAAGGTGCACGACGCCACCATGATCTGCGCCCCGCGCATCTCGCAGGTCGCCGGCCTGGCGGCCCTGACGGAAGAGCCGGTACACCTGTCCCGGTTCGAGGACATCCTGGCCGAACGGCGGGAGCTGATCTGCCGGCGCCTGGACCGGGTCGGCCACGTCTTCGAATACGTCAAGCCGGAAGGCGCCTACTACGTCTTCCCCCGCGTCGTCGCCGAACACGACGACTCCTTCGCCTTCGCCATCAGGCTGTTGGAACAGGCCAGGGTCACCGTAACGCCGGGCAGCGCCTTCGGACCGAGCGGCGAACACCACGTGCGCCTGGCCTATTGCGTGGCCGAGGAGACCATCGAGACCGCGTTCGATCGGATCGAGGATTATTTCGGCCGCGCATAACCGCCGCAATCCGACTCGTCCCATGCATCCTTCGAGACGAGCCTGCGGCTCTCCTCAGGATGAGGAAAGTTGTACATTTTCAACAAGTTACCTCATGCTGAGGGGGGCGCGGAGCGCCCGTCTCGAAGCATGTCTTTAGGGTCAAACATTCTGCAATTGGAACTACTCGGCGGCCTTGGCCAGGTTCGTCTCGGTCAGGGCTTCGCTGTCGCGCAGCTCCCGGTCCAGGCGGATGCCGGCATGGGCGCGGGGCGGGCGCAGGGGCGCCAGCAGGCTGTAGATCACCGGGATCAGGATCAGGGTGAAGAGCGTGGCGATGCCGAGGCCGCCGAACACCACCCAGCCGATGGCCGCCCGCGCCTCCGCCCCCGGCCCGCTGCTCAGGATCAACGGCAGGGCCCCCAGCACCGTTGACAGCATGGTCATCAGCACCGGCCGCAGGCGGATCACGGCGGCGCCGCGGACGGCTTCCAGCACGCCATGGCCGCGGTCGCGCAACTGATCGGCGAACTCGACCACCAGGATGCCATTCTTGGCCATCAGGCCGACCAGGAGGACCAGGCCGATCTGGCTGTAGACGTTCAGGGAGGTGCCGGTGAGCTTCAGGGCGAAGACGGCGGCGGCCAGGCCGAAGGGCACCGTCAGGATGATGACGCAGGCGCTGAAGACGCTTTCGAACTGCGCCGCCAGCACCAGCAACACCACCAGCACGGCGATCGTGAAGGTGATCAGCACCTCGTGCGAGGTCTCCCGCAGGGCCTCGGCCTCGTTGATGAAGCGCAGGCCGATGCCGGCCGGCAGCACTTCGTCGGCCAGGGCCTCGATATCGGCCATGGCTTGCGGCAGCTCGTAGCCGGGCGCCAGCGGTGCGTCGATCTCGACCGCCCGCTTCTGCCCGGAGCGGTCGAGCTCCGCCGCCACGCCCACTTCCTCCAGGCTGATGAAGGATGACAGCGGCACCAGGGCGCCGTTCGCCGCGCGCACGAACAGGTTGGCCAGATCGCCGGGATCGTCGATGGCGCGGGCGGAAGATTCCAGGCGCACCGGGATCGCCCGGTCGTCGATGTTGAGTTCCGTCACCTCGTAGCCGTCGATCATCGCCCGCAGGGTGTCGGCGATCTGCTCGACCGGCACGCCCAGGTCCTCGGCCCGGCGCCGGTCGACCTTGACCGAAAGCTGCGGCTGGGTCTGCTGGTATTCGATCTCCGGATCCTCCAGCCCGGGCAGGCGCTGGTGGATGTGGACCAGGAAATCATCGGCGGCGCCGGCGATCTCGGCGTAGTTGCTGCCGGTCAGGGTGAATTCCAGGCGGCCGCCGGTGCGCCACAGATTGAGGCTGTTGGGCTCGCGCAGGCGGGCGGTGGCGCCGGGGATCGCCTTCAGGGGCTGGCGCAACGAGGCGGCGATCTCCGCCTGGCTGCGGCGGCGTTCGGCCCACGGCGCCAGTGGTGCTGCGATGAACACCCGGTTCATGTCCCAGCGCCCGACGATGGTGAAGATGTTGTCGATCTCGCCACGCCGGCGCAGCGGTTCCAGCAGCGCCTCGGCCGCCGCCGCCTGGCGGTCCATGTAGTCCAGGCCGACGCCGTCCGGCCCCTGCATGTAGATCAGCAACGAGCCGCGATCCTCCGCCGGCAGCATCTCCCGCTCGATAGTCGGCAGCACCGCGACGGCGCCGAGGGCGACAACCACGGCGCCGCCCAGCACCAGGAAGCGGGCCGACAGGGTGAAATCCAACAGCCGGCGGTAGAGCCGGCCGGCCGGCCCCGTCCTTTGCCCGCCGCCGGCGGCCGTGGGCACGGCCGGCAGGCGCGAGGCCAGCATCGGACACAGGGTCAGGGCGACGAAGGAGGAGACCGCCACGGCGATCGCCAACACGAAGCCGAATTCGGAAAACAGCCGTCCCGCCGCGCTGGGCAGGAAGGCGATCGGCACGAACACCGAGATCAGGGTGATCGTCGTCGCCAGCACGGCGAAAAACACCTGGCGGGTGCCCAGCACCGCCGCCGCCAAGGGCTGCAGGCCTTCGCCGCGCTGGCGCTGGATGTTCTCGATCACCACGATGGCGTCGTCGACGATCATGCCCGTCGCCAGCACCAGGGCCAGCAGGGTCAGGATGTTGATCGAGAAGCCGAGCAGCCAGATCGCCGCGATGGTGCCGATCAGGGCGATCGGGATCGCCAGGGCCGGGATCAGGGTCGACCGCCACGCCCCCATGAAGGCGTAGATCACCAGGATGACCACGGCGACGGCGGCGGCCAGGGAGAAGATCACCTGGCGGATCGAGCCCTTGATGAACCGCGCGTCGTCGGAAATCTTGACGACGCGGGCCTTATCCAGGCGGCGGTTCAGCCGCTCGATGGCGCGATCGACGGCTTCCGAGATGGCGATGGTGTTGGAATGGGCCCGGCGGATCAGGCTGAAACCCACCATCCGCTGACCGTTCAGCAGGCTGGCGCTGGATCGTACGCTCGGGCCATAGCTGGCTTGCGCCACGTCGCCGAGACGTATATCGGGGCGCAGCTCCAGCATCTCGATGTCGGCCGGGCGCCAGACCGAGGCATCCGCCCGCACCAGCAGCAACTGGTCCTCGGACTTGAAGCTGCCGGCCGGCACGTCCAGATCGGTGCCGGCCAGCACCGCCGCCACATCGGCGATCGACAGCCCATAGCGGGCCAGCCGCATCGGATCGGCCACCACCCGCAGAACCTCCTTGCGTTCGCCGAACAGGCGGACCATGGCGACCCCCGGTATGGCGGCGATTTCCGGCGAGACGTCGTCCTCGGCCAGGTGGGTCAGGGCCTGTTGCGAGAGGCCGTCGCCGACCAGGGCCAGGCGGATGATCGGCCAGGCGTCGTTGTCGGCCTTGACGATGGTGACGTCCTCGACCCCCTCGGGCAGCCGATGTTCGATCGCCGCCACCGCCTCGCGGATATCGTTGGCGGCGACGTCCAGATCGACGCCGGTCAGAAACGTCGCGCGGATGCGGGCGTTGTCCTCCTCGCTGGCCGACTTGATCGACTTCACGCCGGCGACCCGCGCCACCGCGCTCTCGATCACCGAGGTTACTTCGGCGTCCATGGTCTCGGGCGAGGCGCCCTCGAAATAGGCCCGCACCGTCACCGATGGCCGGTCGACGTCCGGCAGTTCGCGCACCTCGACGCCCAGCAGCGCCGCCAGCCCGGCGACCACGATCAGCAGGTTCAGCACCACCACCAGGGTCGGCCGGCGCACGGCCAGGGACGGCAGGTCGCTCAGCCGGGCCATCACGACCCCTTGCCCTTGGCGCCGCGCCCTTCGGCCGCCGCCGCCTGGAAGGGCGATGCCGCGACCGCCAGGCCGGGCCGCAAACCCTGCACGCCTTCGACCACGATGTTATCGCCTTCCCGCAGCGGACCCTCGACCAGCAGATGGCCGCGCTCCCGCCGTACCAGCCTGACGAAGACCCTTTCCGCCTTGCCGTCGACCACCCGCCAGAGGTAGGCGCCGTCGCGGCTCCAGGACACCGCGACCTCGCGGACCCTGGGATAGTTGCCGCCGGTGAAGCCGAACTGCACCTCGAACGAGCTGCCGGGTCGGATGGCGTCGTCGGGATTGGCGATCTCCGCCCGCACGGTCAGCGAACGGGTGGTCTCGTCGATACGGCTGCCCAGCGCGGTGGCGACGCCCCTGATCTCCCGGTGGCGGGCCGACCAGGGCCTGACGATCACCGGATCGCCAAGCTTCAGCCCGCCGGCATAATCCTCCGGCACGGCGAATTCGACCAGGATGGTGGCCCGGTCGTCCAGGGTGGTGACCATGGTCTCCTCTGTCACCCGATCGCCGGGGTCCAGTTCGCTGAGGCCGACGACGCCGTCGAAGGGGGCGAAAACGGTGCGGTCCGAGAGATCCGCCTTGGCCTGGTCCAGACGCAACTCGGCGCTTTCCAGCTCCGCCTCGGCGGTCTGCAGCCGGGCTCGCGAGGCCGCCCCGCTCGGCGCCAGTCTTTCCAAACGTTCGAGGTGCCGGCGCGCCTCCTTGACCGCCACTTCGGCCAGGCGCACGGCCAGCCGCTGGTGTTTGTCGTCCAGGCGCAACAACGGCTGGCCCCGTTTGACCCGCTGTTCCGCCGTGAAGGCGACCGCGACCACCTCGCCGGACACGGCCGGATAGATCACCGCCGAACGGCGCGCCCTGCTGGTGCCGATGGCCCGTACGGTGACCCGGTCGGCGGCCAGGCTCAGCGGTTCGATCAGCACCGGTGTCGCCGCGCGGGCGGTTTTCGGCCCATCGCCGCCAGTCTCGCCGCCACCGCCGCGGCCGCCCGCGTACCACCACCAACCGCCCGCCAGGGCGGCGGCCAGCAGGGCGACGATAACGAACTGTAGGCGCATGGGCATGGCAATGATCCGGCAAGCCCCGATCCAGGGACGGTCAGCCGCCGCTATTTTGGCGCAAATTCACCGCCGCATGGCCAAATTAATGCACCCGGGCCTTGAATGGCGGCGAGCGAGCCCGAGTTGGCCGACGAAGGGTGCGGTATTTTGGCTTTTCGATCCCTTCGTTGCAGGTCCGATATCACCCAACGAGCCGCCGCATGTTGATCGAGCTCGGCAGCAACGCGAATGGCCATTGAGTGGCTTCAGGTCCACCGGCGCTGGGCGGCAGCTATCCGAGGTGCAGCAGTCGTGGCGTGCCACGGGGCGGGCGCAGTTCCGCTTTACCCTCGACCGCGCGCATCAGCCGGATTGCCCGTCGGCCCACGTTGATAGCCACACCCGGACGCTCACGACAGTACTCGACAAGCCCCGGATGACTGCCTTCAACGCAACGCGAACTTCGTGGGGGACAATCAATGGCACAACCTATCTTGATCGTGACGCCCCCCGTTTGCTGCCGGCGAAGCGTGGAGCGTTGGCATTATATCTGGGGCTTTTTATCGAACCCGATCCCGGGTCGAATTGCCCTGACCGGATTTGGCTGGGCTGGCCGGCGTTCGCTTCTCGCTTTCTTGCCTTCTGTGCGGCTTTCGCCTTTGCCCGTTCTCGGGCCTTGGCTTTGGTCATGTTTCCCTCGCATTTCCGATTTGCTTTGCCGAAGTATGATGATCTTCTTCCCCAAAGTCCCAAATCCTGTTGGCAGTAGGCGAGGCAATTCGGCATAGGGGGCGCATTCGGCGAGCCTGAGCCGGGTCCAAACGAGCGGACATTTCGGTCGCCGGTCCATCCGAAGGCGCACTTGTGATCGTCTTTCCCATATGCCGGTGAAGCCGGCCAAATCCGCTTTCGAGGCTATACTCTCCGTCACGGTGACAGGGCCGGAACCGCCCCTTCCAGCCGGAAGCAGACGGTGAGATCAGCGATAGCCATCGGCAAATTTGCATGGATTCGATATCGAGTTGGAAACCGCCGTTTCGCCAATCATGGTCAATCTGATCACGAAATAGGGTTGGCGCGCATCGGCCACTTTTGCCGACGCTTCTGAATGAGCCCGGGTTCGGTATATCCTCGGTATCCCGAAAGCCACGATCAAAATTCGGCTCATGCCCATAAAGCTTTGCGAGACCTTTCGCGCCGTCTTTTACACGCCATTTTATCTGCCATTCGCGCTCGGTTTCTATGCGGCGGAAGGGTTGGATGTCGAGCTCGCGACGAGTCCGAATTACGACAAGCTCGCGGACCAGTTGCGAGACGGCCTGGCGGACGTCTATTGGGGCGGTCCGATGCGCATCATGCGGATGCGCGACCGTCAGGAGGCGCCCGAGCTTTGGGGATTCTGTGAAGCCGTCACGCGCGATCCGTTCTTCGTGCTCGGACGCGAGCCTCGTCCGGACTTCAAGGTCGAAGACCTTGCGACGATGACGCTGAATACGGTCTCCGAGGTACCGACCCCATGGCTCTGCCTTCAGGATGATCTGCGCCGCGTCGGCGTCGACCCCGACGCCCTTGACAGGATCACCGATAGGACCATGGCGGAGAACGCGGCCGCGCTTCGCGCCGGCGCGGCGGTGGTGGTGCAGCTGTTCCAGCCCTTTGTCGAGGAATTGCTGGCCGATGGCGCCGGTCATATCTGGTATGCGGCGGCATCACGCGGGCCGTGCAGCTACACGACGCTTTATGCGAGCAGCGAGATGATCGCCTCGCGGCCGAACGAGTTGTTGCGTATGACGCGGGCGATGTACCGTGCCCAGCAATGGCTTCACGCCAACACGCCTGACGAGATCGCGACGGCCGTCGCCGATTTCCTGCCCGATGTCGACCACGGAATACGCGCCGGCGCGGCCCGGCGCTATCTCGATCTCGGTGTCTGCGGAAAGAACCCGATCCTCCCGCGAGACGGCTTCGAGCGGCTGCGCGAGGCGCTGTATTCCAGCGGCTTCATTGCCAGCGAGCCGGAGTTCGACGATTGTGTCGATAACCGATTTGCCGAAGCTGTCATCGCCGAATGATCCATCCTGAAACCGATGTGCCGGTGGTTGGCGCGGGCGTGCCGCGGAGCGGGCGCAATTCCGCTTCGCCTCCGACAGCGTGCGTCAGTCCGATGGGCCGTTGACCCGCGCGAATAGCCATTAGCCGCCCTTCAGAAAACTCTGATGAACAACAGCGTCGGCGTTCATGAGTCACAATTTAGCGCCTAGATGCCGGCGGGGGGACGTCCACGGCATCAGACGCTGAAGACGGCGGCATGTGCATCGCCTCTTTCCGAATGGCGAAGGCCATCGGAGGTTCGCGGCGGGCCGACCCACGAAGCGATCCGGCGGCGGTGTCTCCGATTCGATGAGCTGGGCACGGCCCATCAAATACCGGCCGCCTGTCGGATATCTTTACACTTTCTTAGCCCTGCGAATGCGATCCATACGTAACATCTTGAAATAGCAGCATAAAAAAAGTTGGCACGGATCTTGCATGGTTAATAACAGATTAAACATCGGGGCGCGCCGCGCCAGATCGGAAGGGAGCCGGGGAAATGTTGAAGAAGATTGCGAAAGTCCTTGCAACGATAACGGCATCGGCCGCGATTGGTATCGTCGCGGGAAGCGCCTCGGCTCATACCGTTTCTATCGGCTATGAGAATGCCGGACCTGGCGCGGT
Source organism: Alphaproteobacteria bacterium (assembly GCA_030746635.1). Taxonomy (GTDB): domain Bacteria; phylum Pseudomonadota; class Alphaproteobacteria; genus JASLMH01. Next base: position 13,475 of record JASLMH010000092.1, read on the forward strand.
CACCTTCTGGTATGGCTCGTACCATACTCCCGGCGAAAACCCAGCGTATGCGACGGAAGGCTCCATGACTTTGGCGGGCATCCTTGGCAATCCCTTCGCGTCAACGACAGTCCCCTTCGTTCACCACGTCTCGTCCAAGCCGAGCGGCCTGATCGATGGCACCACCAATTTCTATGCCTCGGGTCCTCACGCGGGTACCGGGGGCCTCACGCCGACATACACCCTACCCTACACTATCTATCGTTGGCAGGGTGTAACCTTCACGGGCCTTGCCGCGGGCGACTACAGTTTCACCTACGTCCCGATCGCCAGCCCGACGGCAACCTGGGCGCCGTGGAACGCCGCGGTGTTGAGCAATACGGTGCATCTATCCGGAGCCATCGTGCAAGCGCCCGAACCCGCCACCTTGGCGCTGTTCGGTCTGGGCCTGCTGGGCCTCGGCGCGGCACGTCGGCGGACGCAACCGGCAGCCTGACAAGCTCCTCTCCACAGGTTTCTCAAAGCGGCGGTCTTCGGGCCGCCGTTTTCATTCGTAGCGGTTCTCCGTGAAGGCCGTTTCGGGTCAACTTCTCCCTTCAACCGAATGCGTCGACCACGAGCGCTCTCGGCGGGAGCGGACATTGTGCGACTAATACCAAATTGTGCTGATAGGGACCCATTGAGATCGCGACCGCGCTCCCTCGGGTAGGAGTGGAGCCGCCGGCGATGTGGGGCATCGTCAAGGCTTCACGACGCCATCCGAGGGAGCGCGGTCGCGATCTCAATGGGTCCCTATCAGTGCAGCTTGGTATTAATCCCTGGGCCAGACCCGGGGGAACAGCGGACAATCCATGGGGTCGCCCGGTCGCAGGCCGTGGCCGTCGATCGGCGGTGATATCTGACCGGACCGTTCGCCATAGCGCGCGTCCTCGCCCAGCCAGCGGCTGGCATAGGCGCGGCGGCGGCCCTGGGGCGAGGGGTTGCCCGGCGCGCCGTGCACCGCCAGGCCGTGAAAGAAGATGCAATCGCCGATGGCCAGTTCCCACGACAGCAGGCGGTGCCGGCCGCGTTCGGCCTGGAAATCCGGGATCGGTTCGAAACGGTCGTCCGTCACCCGCAGTTCGGGGTTGCCCTGCTTGAAATACTGCGGCGCGAACCAGCGGCCCCAGTGGTGCGAGCCGGCGATGTATTCGACGCAGATGTCCTTGGGCACCGGGTCCAGCGGTAGCCAGATGGAGCCGACCATCCAGCCATCGACCGGGTAGTAGGGCTGATCGTGATGCCAGGGCGTGCGCTCCGGCGTGCCCGGTTCCTTGACGATCAGATGGTCGTGGTAGTAGTTGACGGCCCGTGCGCCCATCATCCGGGCGGCGATCGCCGCCCCCGGCCCTTCCAGGGCGAAACGCCGGGCGCCGTCCCAGCGCCGCCAGAGCTGAAAATCGACAAAGAACCCGCCGGCGCCGCCGGCCGGCGTGTTGTAGCGCACCATCGGTCCAGGCTCCGCCTTGTCGCGCTCGACCGCGTCGGCCAGCACTTCGATCCAATCGGCATCGAACAGGCCGGTCAGCAGCACCGCGCCGTCACGGTCGTAGGCGGCGACCTCGGCATCGGTGATCGGCCGCAAGGGTTCCCTATTGAGCATGCAACTCCCATATGCTGGTGAACGCACGGGCGTATTCTACACGCAGAAGAGGGCGGCATGGACGCGAAGAACAGGCGGCAGGAGCGGCTAGGGGCGGCGTTTTTCGACAACGAAGTCACAAGCATGCGGATCGGCGGCCAGATGCGGGCCGTGGTCACGGCGATCGTCGCCGTGTGGGTGGGGATCGAGAACAGCGATTGGGTGCTGCGGTTGTGGTATCCGGGCTGGATCCTGATGTTCGGGGCGATCGGCCTGTTTCAGTCCTTTCTGGCCCAGACCGGCCGTTACCGGGCCTGGATGAAATACGCCTTTATCGCCTTCGACGCGGTGCTGTTCGCGGTACTGATCGTGACGCCGCCGCCGTTCCAGGAGAATTTGTTCCCCCGGCCGCTGCTGTTGAACCACGGCATCGTGGTCTATGCCTTCATCCTGCTGCTCAGCGCCGCCTTCCAGTATTCGCCGCGCTATGCCTTGTGGAGCGGCAGCGTGCTGGCCATCGCCTGGGCCGGCGCCTATGGCTGGGTCTCGCTGTTGCCGGATACCCTGCTGGGTATCCATTCGATTGCGCCGGCGCCAACGTTCGAGGCCGCGATGCTGGCCGAAGCCCACCCCTATCGGCTGCATTTGGGCCATATGTACCGGGACGTGGTGGTGTTTCTGGTCTGTGCCGGGGTGATCGCGGCCACCGCGCGCCGGGCCCGGCAGATGGTCGCCGCGCAGGCCGACGTGGAATATCAGCGGGCCAGCCTGGCGCGCTATTTCTCGCCCAACCTGGTCGACGAGCTGTCGGCCAGCGACGACGATCTGGAGGGCGAGCGGCGACAGCCGGTGGCCGTGTTGTTCGCCGATATCGTCGGCTTCACCATGCTGTGTGAAAACGCCGGCCCGGAGCAGGTGATGAGGTTGCTGCGCCAGTTCCAGCAGCGCATGGAGGCGGCGATCTTCGAACATGGCGGCACCCTGGACAAATATCTCGGCGACGGCGTCATGGCCACGTTCGGTACGCCGCGGGCCGGTGAGCGGGACGCCGGCAACGCCCTGGCCTGCGCCCTGGCCATGCAACGTTCGATGGTGTCCTGGAACGCCGAGCGAAGGCGGACCGGCGAGGTCGAGATCGCCATCGGCGTCGGCATCGATTTCGGGCCCTGCGTGGTCGGCGACGTCGGCGCCGAGCGGCTGGAATTCACCGTCGTCGGCGACACCGTCAACGTCGCCGCCCGGCTGGAGGAAGCGACCCGCGCCCTGGCCACCGGCATCGTCATCAGCGAGGACCTGGCCAAGGCCGTGACGGCAGCCGGCAACCATGGCTTGCTGGCACAGTTCTCGGCGCCCAGGCCGTTCACCCTGCGCGGCCGCGAAGGCGAGGTGGTGATCCGTTCCTGCGATCGGGAGGACATCGCGGCGCTCGAGGCGCAGGCCGCCTCGTAGGGCAGCGCCGCTTATTCGCCGCGCAAGCGCTCGCGCAGCAGTTCCATGCGGTCGTAGCCCCAGAACAGCTCGTCGTCCAGGATGAAGGTCGGCACGCCGAAGACGCCCTTGGCCTCGGCCTCCCGGCACATCTCGTCATGGGCCTGGCGCCCCTCGCCGGCCAGGAAGTCGTCGAACCCGGCGATCTCGACGCCGACCTCGGCCAGCACGCCCTTGATCGCCGATATGTCGTCGACTTCCAACTGATGCGTCCAGAAGCGTTCGAAGATGCGGTCGTTGTAGGGCCGAAAGGCGCCGTGGCGCTGGGCGAACAGCATGCCGATGCCGGCCGGCGAGGAATCGTAGACCTTCCGCGGCCCCTTGACGGTCAGGCCGCGCTTGTTGGCCCAGCGCCGCATGTCCATGTAGGTGTAGCGCACCTTGCGCCATTCCTGCGCGGTCCGTGTCTCGACCGCGCCCAGGAACGAAGGGATGTCCAGGGTGAAATGCCGCCAATCCACCAGCACGTCGAAGTCGTCCTCCAGCTCGTAGGCGGGATCCTTGGCCAGATAGGCATAGGGGCTCTTGTAATCGGTGTAGAGGGTAATCAGCCGCTTGCTCATGGCCCGATCCTAGCACGAAGCCGGTTGGCTATGGTTTAGCTCGGGCCCAAGCGGCCGATGCCGGGGAGTTTCAGGGCCGGCGGCGAGAGGTCGAGGCCCAGGGTCAGGCCGAGGAGGTTCAACTCGATCCCCTCCTCCGCCGCCACCAACAGGCCGGCCAAACCGTAGAGCGAGACCTGCTTGCCGGTGCCGCTGGGCGCCGGGGCGATCAGGGCACCGCCGGTCAGGTAGTCCTTGCCGATGGCATGGGCCGGCAGTTCCAGCCGCAGTTGCGGCACCTGGCGGGCGACATAGGCGGTGAAGGTGTTGCTGTTCGGTCCCGGCCACAGGCGATAGCTGTCGGCGTGGGGATAGCGGGTGGCGGCTTCCAGCACCCGGGCGATCAATTGATCGACGCCGTCGCCGCGCCGCTCCAGGAGGATCTCCGGGCGATTGCCGAACCAGTAGCCGTCCGGCACCCGGCCGCTGATCCGCACCGCCGGATAGCCGTGCCGCACCCCCCAGCCGATCACCTCGGCCCGCACGTAACGGTCGGCACCGGTCGGTTTCAGGGCGAACCAGGTATGCACGCCGAAGGCGCCGCGCCAGCCGAAGGCGCGGGCGGCGTAGACCTGCAGCACCGCTTCCTCGGTGGTCGCGGGGTCGGGTGCCTGGCCGGAGCTATCGCCGCGGGCTGTGCGCCAGTCCAGGGCCGAGGCCGGGCCGACGAGGCGGCCGCCGAAGCTCACCGCCAGCGGCGCCAGGAACAGGCCCAGCAACACGGCCAGCAGCCAGCGCCAACGCGGCGAGGTGAAAAGTGGTTTCATCATCGCCAACCTGCCCGCCCGGGCGGGCGAAGCAAAGTCACAAGGCGTTGAGCCCGGATCGGATCAGCCCCAATCAGATCAGTCCGGCCAGGGGCGATGACGGATCGGCGTACCGCTTCTTCGGCATCCGGCCGGCCAGATAGGCATCGCGGCCGGCGATCACCGCGTGCTTCATCGCCCGGGCCATGCGGATCGGGTCCTTGGCCTCGGCGATGGCGGTATTCATCAACACCCCGTCGCAGCCCAGCTCCATGGCCTCGGTGGCGTCGGAAGCGGTGCCGACACCGGCGTCGACGATCACCGGCACCCCGGCATTCTCGACGATGATCCGGATATTGACCGGGTTCTGGATGCCCAGGCCCGATCCGATCGGCGCGCCCAGGGGCATGATGGCGCAGCAGCCGATCTCCTCTAGCACCTTGGCCTGGATCGGATCGTCGCTGCAGTAGACCATCACCTGGAAGCCCTCCCCGATCAGCATTTCCGCCGCCCGCAGGGTTTCCGGCATGTTCGGGTACAGCGTCTGCTGATCGCCCAGCACCTCCAGCTTGACCAGGTCCCAGCCGCCCGCCTCGCGGGCCAGGCGCAGGGTGCGCACCGCGTCCTCGCCGGTGAAGCAGCCGGCGGTGTTGGGCAGGTAGAGGTATTTCTTGGGGTCGATGTGGTCGACCAGCATCTCCTTGTCGGGATCGGTGACGTTGACCCGACGTACCGCCACGGTGACGATTTCGGCCCCGGCCGCTTCCACGGCCCGCCGGTTCTCGTCATAGGACTGGTACTTGCCGGTGCCGACGATCAGCCGCGAGTGCAGCCGCCGGCCGGCCACGGCCCAGCCGTCGTCGTCCGAATCGGCCTCGGCCTTGACGTCGCCGCCGCCGATGAAATGAACGATTTCCAGGCGGTCGCCGTCCTCGACCATGGTGGCGCCATAGGCCGAGCGGGGGACGATCTCCAGGTTCTGTTCCAAGGCGATCTTGCGGGCGTCCAGGCCCAGCTTCTCCAACAGGCCGCTAACCGTCACCGGCGCCGGAAATTCCCGGTTTTCACCGTTGATTACAACACGCATGGCTGACATTTCCTGCGGTACGAATGGTGATTGCCACGTCTGTTTGAATTATGGGGAGCGGCGCGGCGCCTTTCAACCGGTGGCCGGTCGCGGCGGGGCATCGGCTTCCCTATCCAACGGCTTGGCAGTATATAGGCGGCAACGCGCATGTCATTGGCGAATTCCCATGCCCGGCAAGATCCTCGTCCTGAACGGCCCCAACCTGAACCTGCTCGGCAGCCGCGAGCCCGAGGTTTACGGCCACGAAACCCTTGACGACATCGACCAGTCGCTGCGGCGGCGGGCCGGCGAACTGGGCGTCACGGTCGACTGCCGGCAGAGCAACAGCGAGGGGGAACTGGTCGGCTGGATCCAGCAGGCGCGTGGCGAGGCGGACGCCATCATCATCAACCCCGCCGGCTACAGCCATACCTCGGTGGCCATCCTCGATGCCCTGCGGGCCGTCGAACTGCCGGTCTACGAGGTGCATCTGTCGAACATCCACCAGCGCGAGGCCTTCCGCCATCATTCCTATATCAGCGCGGCGGCCAGGGGCGTAATCTGCGGTCTGGGGTCGGACGGCTATCTGTTCGCCCTGGAAGCGGCGGCGAAACAACACGACCAGCGCGGATAGGGAAGGCGGCAATCATGGCGAAGCCCGAGGTCGACAAGGATCTGATCCGCCAATTGGCCGCCCTGATGGACGAAACGGGCTTGACCGAGATCGAGATCGAGCACGACGACGATCGCCTGCGGGTGGCCCGGACGCCGGCCGCGACGACCCAGACGGTCGCCGCCGCGCTCGCGCCGGCGGCGGCGACGCCGGCCCCGGCAGCGGCGGCACCAGTGGCCGAGGCCGAGGCGGCCAGCCATCCCGGCGCCGTGACCTCGCCGATGGTCGGCACCGCCTTTCATTCGCCGGAACCGGGCGCCGCCCCCTTCGTCAACATCGGTGATCGGGTCCAGACCGGACAGACCCTGTTGATCATCGAGGCGATGAAGACCTTCAACGAAATCCCGGCGCCGCACGACGGCACCGTCAAACAGGTGCTGTTCGAGAACGGCGCACCGGTCGAATTCGGCGACGCCTTGATGATCATCGAATAGAGCATGTCTGGTATGATCCCGGCCACCCGCTCCCCCGTCCCAACCACCCATAGATGGTACCCTCGGGGTGG
>JASLMH010000093.1 GCA_030746635.1 Alphaproteobacteria bacterium
GCGCCGATGTCCTCGCCCTGCAACAGGCCGTTCGCCCCCAAAACCTCGTTCAGCTTGTCCGCCAGCATCGCCCGATCTCCACCGCTGCCCTGTCGTCTCACCGACAAGGTAGGCAAACCTTCCGGTCCTGCCCAGGAAATTCCTTTTTCCGGCCATTTCGATGCTAAAATCCCGCTTTAGCCTGTTCCCCTGATTAGGAGGGATCATGCTTGCAAGGCTGCCAATCCTGGCCTTCTGCCTGGCTGCCGTTGGTTGCGCCCAGCAATCGGGCGGTCCGGGCATCAAGGTGTTTCACGGCGATATCGATCCGCCGGCCTTTCATCTCCTGAACTACGCCGTCGACTTCGGCCGGCGCTGCTCGCCGCCCGACCAGGCCGGGGATATCTATGCCAGCTATGTCTGGTTCCGCACCAACAGCCCGGAGGGCGACTACGCCCCGTTGCGGGCGGCGGCCGAGCATTGCCAGTAGCTGAACGCCACTAGCCCGCCATCTGCCGCCGCAATTCGGTCCATTGGCTCGCCAATTCGTCGCGGAAGGCCGGGTCGGCGACGGCGATCAGCGCCTCGGCCCGCTCGTCCACGGATTTGTCCTTCAGGCGGGCGGCCCCGTGTTCGGTGACCACATAATCGATATCGGCGCGCGGGCAACTGACGGCGGCGCCGGCGGGCAGTTGCGGCACGATGCGCGAGATGCTGCCCCTGGCCGCCGTCGCCGACAAGGCCAGGATCGAGCGGCCGTTGTTCGCCATGCGGGCGCCGCGCACGAAATCGACCAGGCCGCCGGTGCCGCTGATCTGCCGGCCGGCCATGGTTTCGGCGTTGGCCTGGCCGGTCAGGTCGACCTCCAGCACCGAATTGATCGAGACGAAGTTGTCGATGCTGGCGATCACCGGCACGTTGTGGGTGTAGTCGGCCGGCCGAAACAGCAGATCGTCGCGGCCGACCACCCAGTCGAATACGCGCGACGTTCCGATGGCGGCGCCGCAGACCATCTTGCCGGTGTCGATGGACTTGCGGGTGCCGGACAGGGCGCCCACATCGACCAGCTCGGCGACCTCGTCGGTGACCATGCCGCCGTGCAGGCCCAAATCGCGGCGATCCCCCAGGCCCGAAAGGATCGCCGCCGGCAGCTTGCCGATGCCGATCTGAATGGTATCGCCGTCGCCGATCAATTCGGCCACCCGGCCGCCGATGGTCGCCACCGTATCCGGCAGCCCGCCGGTCGGCAGCTCCAGCAACGGCCGGTCGCATTCCACCACGTAGTGCAGGGCGTCGTAGGGAACCCTGGGGCTGCCGGGCAGGGCCGGCATGCGCCGGTTGACCTCGGCGACGATGCATTTCGCCGCCTGGAAGATCATCGGCACGAAGTCCACCGACAGGCCCAGGCTGCACATCCCCTCGGCGTCCGGCGGGCTGACCTGGATCAGGGCGAGGTCCATCGGCGGCAGTGATTTGATATAGGCGGAGATGCCGCTGTAGTGCAGCGGCAGGAAACGGACCCGGCCGGCGGCGAAGGACGCCTGCAGCTCGGCCTGGACAAAAAAGGTGGTCAGCCGCGCCTCCGGGTGGAAGGCCGCCGGATCGGTCCGGTTGATCCCCGGCACCAGGCAGCCGACATAGTGGACGCCCCGGCTGGCCTCCGGCGCCGCCGCCAGGGCCGCCAGCAGCTCCGCCGGCTCGCCGGTCGAGGCCTGGACGAACACGGACTGGCCCGGCGCCAGCAGGTTGGGCAGGTGGTCGGCGGCGACGATCTGGGGCATCTGGGGTTCCTGGGCTGCGATGTCCGGACGGGCGGGCGCATGCTAGGTTATACCAACCGGCGGGTTCAACGCCGCGATGTCCGACAAACCCTGATCGAGAGCCGATAGATGGATGCGATCGCCGATTTCGCCGCCCATGTCACCGACACCGGCTACGACGATCTGCCCCCGGCGGCGGTGCGGGCGGCCAAGGTCTTCCTGCTCGACAGCTTCGGCGTCGCCCTGTCGGGCGGCAACGGACCCTGGGTGCGGGAGATGATCGATACCGCCGGGCTGTGGGGCGACGGCCGAGGGGCCCGGGTCTGGGGCAGCGGTGATTGGCTGCCGGCACCGGCCGCCGCCCTGTGCAACGCCTATCAGATCCACAACGCCGAGTTCGATTGCGTCCACGAGGGCGCGGTGGTGCACCCGATGACCGTGCTGCTGGGCGCCGCCATGGCGGCCGCCGAACGCCGGGGCGGCGTTTCCGGGCGAACGCTGATCGCCGCCGCCGTCCTGGGCGTCGACGTGGCCTGTCATATCGCCGTCGCCAGCAATGCGGGACTGAGTTTCTTCCGGCCGGGCACGGCCGGCGCCCTGGCCGCCACCGCCGCCATCGGCAAGCTGGCGGGCTTCGACGGCGAGACCCTGATCAACGCCTTTTCCATCGCCCATGCCCAGATGTGCGGCACCATGCAGGCCCATACCGAAGGCTCGATGCTGCTCGGCATGCAGGTCGGCTTCAACGCCCGCAACGCGGTGGTCGCCTGCGACATGGCGGGCCGTGGCCTGCAAGGACCCCGGGGCGTGCTGGAAGGGCCGTTCGGGTTTTTCCGGCTGTTCGAGGGCGACTACGACCGCCAGCGGCTGCTGGCCGGGCTGGGCCGCCTCTGGCGCATCACCGAAGTGTCGCACAAGCCCTTTCCCAGCGGCCGCGCCACCCACGGCATCATCGATGGCTGCCTGCGCCTGAAACAGACGCACGGCTTCACGGCCGAACAGGTCGAGCGGATCGAGGCGGCGGTGCCGCCCCTGATCGATCATCTGGTGGGCCGGCCGGTGGCCTCGGACATGGCCCTGAACTATGCCCGCCTGTGCGCCACCTACGTGGCGGCCCACGCCCTGCGCCACGATGGCCTCGGCGTCGATGCCTACGATGCCGGGGCCCTGGCCGATCCGGCGACCCTGGCCCTGGCCGAACGCATCGCCATCAGGGTCGACGACAACCCCGATCCCAATGCCCTGGTGCCGATCAGCCTATCGATCCATCTGCGCGACGGCGGCCGACACGACCTGACCGTTTCCGACGTTTACGGCAGCCCGGCGAACCCCATGAGCCGCGAGGCCCATTTGGCGAAGTTCCGCCGCAACCGCGCCGCCGCCCCCAAGCCCATCGGCGAGGCGGCGGGCGAAACCCTGATCGCGGCCATCGACGGGCTGGAAGAGCTGGACGACGTGGCGACGTTGGTCGACCTGTTGACGCCAAGCGACGGAGCGCCGGCATGAGCGATCTGACATTGCTGGGCATCGAGGCGGCGGCGGCCGGACTGGCGGCCGGGGAGTTTACCGCCGAGGACCTGCTGACCGCCTACCTCGCCCGCATCGAGGCGCGGGAGCCGGCCCTGAACTGCTTCATCACCCCCATGCCCGAGCTGGCGGTGGAACAGGCCCGGGCCAGTGACCTCCGGCGCCGGGACGGCCGTGGCCTGTCGCCCCTGGACGGTCTGCCGATCGCCCTGAAGGACAACATTCATGTCGCCGGCGTGCCGACCAGCAACGGCATGGCCCGCTACCGCACGCCCGGCCGCGACGCCGAGGTGGTCCGGCGCCTGAAGGCGGCCGGGGCGGTGCTGCTGGGCAAGCTGAACATGCACGAGGGCGCCCTGGGCGGCACCACCGACAACCACCACCACGGCCCGACCCACAATCCCTGGCGGCAGGGCCACACCCCGGCCGGCTCCAGCGGCGGTTCCGGCGCGGCGGTGGCGGCGCGGTTGTGCATCGCCGCCCTGGGTACCGACACCCTGGGCTCGGTGCGGCTGCCGGCGGCCTATTGCGGCGTCGGCGGTTTCAAGGCCACCACCGGCCTGGTCAGCACCCGCGGCGTGGTGCCCTTGAGCTATCAGTTGGACCATGTCGGGCCGCTCTGCCGTTCGGTGCACGATCTGCGTGCCGTGCTGGCGGTGTTGGCCGGCCCGGACCGCGACAGTCCGGAATCGGTGCATCCCCATGGCGCCCTGGAACCAACCGCCGGTGACCTGGCCGGCGCCAAGGTGGCGGTGCTGCCCAACGTCGCGACCTCGGCGGTCGAAGACGGCGTGCGGGCGCGTTTCGAGGAGGCCGTGACGGTGTTGCACGGGCTCGGGGCCAGGCTGGTCGAGGTCGAGTTGCCGGAATTCGATGCCATCCGCGCCCGCCTGGCCGGCTTCCTGATCTCGGAGGCCGAGGCCGCCTTTGCCCTCGACGATATCCTGACCCGGCGGCCGGAATGCCTCTCGCGGGATTTCTGGCAGATGCTGCAATACGGCCGGGAGGCGCCGGCCTGGCGCCTGGTGGCGGCGCAACGGCGGGTCGCCGAAGCCGGCCTGGCGGTGCGCCACCTGTTCGAGGAGATCGACTTCCTGATCTCGCCGACGGCGCCGCAAACCGCCTTTGCCTTCGACCGGCCGGCGCCGGTCGACCAGGCCGACTTCACGCAATTGGCCAACTACGGCCGCTGCCCGGCGATCAGCCTGCCCTGCGGGCTGTCAGCCGACGACCTGCCCGTCGGCCTGCAGATCATGGCGCCGCCCTTCGCCGACGGCCGCCTGCTGGCGGTCGCCGAAACGGTCGAGGCGGCGCTGCCGGCGATGCCGGCGCCGCCCGAGTAGCATCGATTACGGTTGTGCTATGCTGACCCGCAAGGGGTTATCGGCATGGCCTTTCGATACGATATCGACCCCAGCATCGACCTGCAGGTCGTGCAGGCCGAAGGCGTGGTCACCGACGACGATGTCTACGACTACATCCGGACTGCCGCCGCCGATCCACGCGCCGCCGGGGTCACGCGGGTACTGTGCGATCTCCGCCGTATCGACAAACTGGAGGTCAGCGCGACCACCATCCGGGCCCTCGCCGATCCGGCCAGATCCGTTCCGAACCGGCGCCGCGCCTTCGTGGTCGGCGACGACGTCACCTACGGCATGCTGCGCATGTACCAGATCATGACCGATAGCGACGAGGCCGCCCTTGGCCTGTTCCGCGACGAGGCCGAGGCCCGGGCCTGGCTGGATCTGGCGGCCGACTACCGCCCGCCGTTCGATTGGGACGAGGCGGGAACGCCCTAGCGGAAGGTGAATTTCGGCGGCCGCTTCTCCAGAAAGGCGCTGCGGCCCTCCAGATAATCCGGCCCATCGAAGGCCTCGACCCGCAGGCGTTGCGAGGTCTCGGTTTCCTCGGCAGCGCCGTCGAGGATCTCCTCGACGATGCTCTTCACCGCCCGGATGGTGAATTGCGAGAGGTCGCAAAGCTGCCGGGCAAAGGCGTGGGTGGCCTCGTCCAGTCCCTCGGGCTGGAACAGTCGCGTCGCCAGGCCGATTTCGACCGCCTCGTGGGCCTCGATCACCCGGGCGCCCATCAGCATCTCCTTGGCCCGGGACGGGCCGACCAGGTCCGAGAGCCTTTTCGTCTCGACCAGGCTGTAGGCGATGCCCAGGCGGGCCGGCGGGATGCAGAAGCGGGCGGTGGTGTCGACGTAGCGCATATCGCAGCACAGCGACAGGGCGCAGCCGCCGCCGAAACAGACACCGCGAACCATGGCGATGGTCGGCTTGTTCAGGCTGCCGACGGCGTCATAGGCGGCGCGGATCAGCCGATCGTATTCGCGGGCGCTCTCCGGGCTGGCATGCACGGTCTCGAACTCGGATATATCGGCGCCGGCGGCGAACGCCTCCTCGGTGGCGCCGCGCAGGATCACCACCTTGACCTCCCAGTCCTCGGCCGCCTCGATGGCCAGTTGGCTGATGCCCTGCCAGACCTCGCTGTTCAGGGCGTTCAACTTGTCGGGCCGGTTGAGGACGATTTCGGCGATCTCGCCCTGTTTGCGCAGATAGATCGGCTGCTGGCTCATGCTTGGCGTTTCCTTCGTGATTCCGCGTGATGCCGGGCCGACATCGCGCTATAACGCGGCCTGTTCCGCAGATCGTGAACCACGGATGGCTGGGACAGGAATGGCACGGTATTCGATCTTCGCCCTGGCGCGCAACGCGTTGCGCCGGCACCGGGACTGGCCACTGGCCTGGCGCAGCCCCGAGCCCAAGGCGGCCTACGATGCGATCATCGTCGGCGGCGGCGGGCATGGCCTGGCCACGGCCTATTACCTGGCCAAGCGGCACGGCATTACCAACGTCGCGGTGCTGGAAAAGGGCTGGATCGGCGGCGGCAATACCGGCCGCAATACCACCATCGTCCGCTCCAACTACCTCCACGACGAAAGCGCCGGCATCTACGACCACGCCCTGAAACTGTGGGAAGGCCTGAGCCAGGAATTGAACTTCAACGTCATGTTCTCGGCCCGCGGCGTGATCAACCTGGCCCATGACGAGCACGAGGCGCGGGAATTGCGCCGCCGGGTGTTTGCCAACCAACTGGCCGGCGTCGACGCGGAATGGCTGACGCCGCTGCAATTGAAGGAATTCTGTCCGATCCTGAACGTCGATCCCGGCATGCGCTATCCGGTGCTGGGCGGCGCCCTGCAACGGCGCGCCGGCACCGCCCGCCATGACGCCGTCGCCTGGGGCTATGCCCGTGGCGCCGACGGCCGCGGCGTCGACATCATCCAGAACTGCGAGGTCACCGGGTTCGACATCCGCGACGGCCAGGTCCGCGGCGTGCGCACCACCAGGGGCGAGATCGCCGCGCCGAAGGTCGGCGTGGTCGCCGCCGGTCATTCCAGCGTGCTGGCCGAGATGGCCGGGCTGCGCCTGCCGATCCAGAGCCATCCCCTGCAGGCCCTGGTCTCGGAACCCGTCAAGCCGGTGATGCCGACGGTGGTGATGTCGAACGCCGTGCACGCCTATATGAGCCAGTCCGACAAGGGCGAGCTGGTCATCGGCGCCGGCATCGACAGCTATAATTCCTATGCCCAGCGCGGCAGCCTGCCGGTGATCGAGGAGACCATCCAGGCGGTGGTCGAACTGTTCCCGATCACCTCGCGCCTGAAGATGATGCGGCAATGGGCCGGTATCGTCGACGTCTGTCCCGACGCCAGCCCGATCATCGGCCTGACCCCGGTTGAGGGGCTGTATTTCAACTGCGGCTGGGGCACCGGCGGCTTCAAGGCGACGCCCGGTTCCGGCCACGTCTTCGCCCACACCATCGCCCGCGACGAGCCGCACGCCATCAACGCCCCCTTCACCCTGGACCGCTTCCACAGCGGCACCCTGGTGGCCGAGCACGGCGCCGCCGCCGTGGCCCACTAGCCGAGCCGATTGCCGGAGACCATGCCATGCTGCTGATCGACTGCCCCTGGTGCGGCCCGCGCGACGAGGTCGAATTCAGCTGCGGCGGCGAGGCGCATATCGTGCGGCCGCCGGAGCCGGCGAATTTGAGCGACGCCGAATGGGGCGACTACGTGTTCATGCGGCAGAACCGCAAGGGCGTGCACTACGAACGCTGGTGCCATGGCCATGGCTGCGGCCGTTGGTTCAACGTTGCCCGCGATACCGTCAGCCACCAGGTCCTGGCCGTCTACGCCATGGGCGAAGCTCCGCCGGAGGTCTGATGGCACAGCCCTTCCGCACCGCCGAGGGCGGCCGCATCGACCGCTCGCGGAGCCTGGCCTTCACATTCGATGGCCGGGAGATGAGGGGCCATCCGGGCGATACCCTGGCCTCGGCCCTCCTCGCCAACGGCAACCGGCTGGTCGGCCGCAGCTTCAAGTACCACCGGCCGCGCGGTCTGCTGGCCGCCGGCGGCGAGGAACCCAACGGTCTGGTCCGGCTGCGCCGCGGCGGCCGGGCGGAACCGAACGTGCGGGCCACCCTGGCGGAGCTGTATGACGGCCTGACGGCGGAAAGCCAGAACCGCTGGCCCAGCCTGAATTTCGACCTGGGCGCGGTCACCGGCCTGGCCACGCCGCTGTTTCCCGCCGGTTTCTATTACAAGACCTTCATGTGGCCGCCCGCCTGGTGGCCGGCCTACGAGGGCGTGATCCGCCGCATGGCCGGCCTGGGCCGGGCGCCGGCGGCGGCCGATCCCGACCGCTACGATCATCGTCACGACCATTGCGACGTACTGGTGGTCGGCGGCGGTCCGGCCGGACTGGCGGCCGCGCAATGGGCCGCGCGCACCGGCGCCCGGGTGATCCTGGCCGACGAGGGCAGCGAGTTCGGCGGCAGCCTGTTGAGCGGGAATGAGAGCCTGGACGGCAAGCCGGCGATGGCCTGGGCCGAGCGCATCCTGGCCGAATTGGCGGCGGCCGGGAACGTCCATCTGCTGCCGCGCACCACCGTCAGCGGCTATTACGACCACAACTACCTGGGCATGCTCGAACGGGTGGCCGATCACCTGGCCGAACCGGCGGACAATCAGCCCCGACAGCGGCTGTGGAAGGTCCGGGCGGGCCAGGTGGTGCTGGCCACCGGCGCCCTGGAACGGCCCCTGGTATTCGCCGACAACGACCGGCCCGGGGTGATGCTGGCCTCGGCGGCGCAAAGCTATGTCAACCGCTACGGCGTCCGGCCCGGCGATCGGGCGGTCCTGGTCGGCAACAACGACAGCGCCTATCCGGCCGCCCTGGACCTGGCCGCCGCCGGCGTGCGGGTGGCCGCCTTGGTCGACCTGCGGCCGGAGGCGCATCTGGACTGGCTGGCCCGGCTGGACGAACAGGGCATCGAGGTGATGGCCGGCCGCGCCGTCACCGGCGTCGAGGGGCGGGATGGCGTGCGGGGCGTCCGCATCGCCAAGCTGAGCGACGACGGAAAGGGCATCGTCGGCGGCGTCGGGCGGGAGGTCGAATGCGACCTTCTGTGCATGTCCGGCGGCTGGACGCCGAGCTTGCACCTGTTCTCCCAATCGGGCGGCAAGCTGCTTTGGGACGAGGGATTGGCGAGCTTCCGGCCCGGCGAGGCGGTACAGGCGGTCCGCGTGGTCGGCGCCGCCGCCGGCCGGTTCGACCTGACGGCCTGCCTGGCGGCCGGGGCGGAGGCCGGCAACGCCGCCGCCAACGATAGCGGCCATCGCCGCCGTGGCCGGGGACCGCGCCGGCCCACGGCGGAGGAGATGCCGCCGCCCCTGGCGGCGCGGCCGATGTTCCTGATCCCCGGCGGGCGGGGCAAGCGGTTCGTCGATTTCCAGGAGGACGTCACCGCCGCCGATCTGCAACTGGCGGTGCGCGAGGGTTATCGCTCGGTCGAGCACGTCAAGCGCTACACCACGGCCGGCATGGGCACCGACCAGGGCCGGACCACCAACGTCAACGCCCTGGGCGTCGTCGCCCAAGAACTGGACGTCTCGGTGCCCGAGGTCGGGCACACCACCTTCCGCCCGCCGTTCTCCCCCGTCACTTTCGGCGCCCTGGCCGGCCGCCAGGTCGGCGAGCTGCTGGATCCGCTGCGCCGCACGCCGATGCACGGCTGGCACCAGGCCAACGGCGCGGTGTTCGAGCCGGTCGGCCAATGGCTGCGGCCCTATTACTACCCGGCACCCGGCGAGGACATGCAGGCGGCGGTCAACCGCGAGGTCAAGGCGGCGCGGCACAGCCTGGCGGTGATGGATGCCACCACCCTTGGCAAGATCGACATCCAGGGCCCCGACGCGGCCGAATTCCTCAACCGCGTCTACACCAACGGCTGGAAGGCCCTGAAAGTCGGCTCCTGCCGCTACGGCCTGATGCTGGGCGAGGAAGGCATGGTGATGGACGACGGCGTCACCGCCCGTCTGGGCGAGGGGCATTTCCACATGACCACCACCACCGGCAACGCCGCCAGCGTGCTGGCCTGGCTGGAAAACTGGTCGCAGACCGAATGGCCGGAGCTGCGGGTCTATTGCAATTCCTGCACCGAGCATTGGGCGGTGGTCAGCATCTCCGGCCCGAACGCCCGCAAGCTGATGGCCGAGTTGTGCGACGACGTCGATCTGTCGCCGGAGGCGTTTCCGTTCATGACCTGGCGGCAGGGCACCGTGGCCGGACTGCCGGCGCGTATCTTCCGGGTCAGCTTCACCGGTGAACTATCCTACGAGATCAACGTGCCGGCCGGTTGCGGCCTGAACCTGTGGCAAACGGTGTTGGCGGCCGGCGAGAAATACGGCATCACCCCGTTCGGCACCGAGGCCATGCACGTGCTGCGGGCCGAGGTCGGGTTCATCATCGTCGGCCAGGAGACCGACGGCACGGTGACGCCCCTGGATCTGGGCATGGACTGGATCGTCAGCCGCAAGAAGGACTTCCTGGGCAAGCGCTCGCTGTCGCGCAGCGACACCGCCCGCGACGACCGCCCGCAACTGGTCGGCCTGTTGACCGAGGACCCGAACCTGCGGGTGCCGGAGGGCGCGCAATTGATCCCGGGCTCCGACCCCCGGCCGCCGGTGGCCTCCCAGGGCCATGTCACCTCCAGCTATGAAAGCCCCAACCTGGGCCGCACTTTCGCCATGGGCCTGCTGCAAGGGGGCGGCGAACGCCATGGCGAAGTGGTGCACGTGGCCTTCGACGGCCGAGCGGCGCCGGCGACGGTGACGGCGCCCAGGTTCTTCGATCCAGAGGGGAGCCGGGCCCGTGGCTGAGCGGCGGATCCGGCACAGCCCCTTGGCGCACCTGCATCTGGCGGCCCGGGTGGTGGTCGACCCGGGCGATGCCGGCGCCCGCATGTCCGAACGGCCGCCCCGGGCACAACTGGCCGTGCGCGGCGACAGCGGCGATAAGGCCTTCGTCGCCGCCTTCAAGGCCGGCCTGGGCTTTTCACCGCCCCTGGCCGCCAATACCGTCGTGACCCACGACGGCCTGGCCGTCTTCTGGCTGGGACCCAGCGAATGGCTCCTGGTCGGCGAGGTGCCAGGGGAGCAACTGGCGGCGGCCCTGGCCGATCGCCATCACGCCCTGGTCGATGTCAGCGACAGCCGCATCGCCATCGGCCTGTCCGGGCCAAGGGCCCGGGACGTGCTGGCCAAGTTGTGCCCCTTGGACCTGGCCGCGCCGGCCCTGGCACCCGGCCGTTGCGCCGGCACCATCCTGGCCCGCGGCCATATGCTGCTGCATGTGCTGGCCGAGGACAGCTACGACATCCATGTCCACCGCAGCTTCGCCGACTACGCCTGGCGCATGCTGGAAGACGCCGCCCTGGAATACGGCGTCGCCGTGATCGACGGTGGCGGTTAGAGCCAAGATTGCTCTCACGGAAACAGCATCGCCCCTATCCAAGTCGTTGCCATTGCAACTCGAGTGTCAAGTTACTACGAGATTGCCGGGTCAAGCCCGGCAATGACGATTTTTCATTTAAAAACAACAAATTATGTCATCCCCGGGCTTGACCCGGGGATCCATCAGCGTCACCATCGATGCGGCGATGGCGGAGCCGGTTCGCCAAGTCCTCGTACGATTTCGATTGAACGTGAATGGCTCTAGCCGACCTTCCGGATGTATTGCGGGCCAAGGTCGGTGACCCGTGGGCAGCCGAGCAGCATCAGGTCGCGGCGGATCTCGCCCTTCAGGATCTCCATCGCCCGTTCCACGCCGGCCTGACCGCCGGCGCCCAGGCCGAACAGGAACGGCCGGCCGGCCATGCAGGCGGTGGCGCCCAGCGACAGCGCCTTCAGGACGTCGGTGCCCCGGCGCACGCCGCCGTCCAGAATCACCTGGGCCCGGCCCTCGACCGCCGCGACGATCTCGGGCAGCACGTCGATCGGCGCCGGCGCGTGATCCAATTGCCGGCCGCCGTGGTTGGAGACGATGATGCCGTCGAAACCCAGGTCCACCGCCCGGCGGGCATCCTCGGCCCGCAGCACCCCCTTGATGGCGAAGGGGCCGTCCCAGCGTTCCTTCATGCGGGCGGCGTCGTCCCAGCTCAGGCTCTTGTCGAGCTGTTCCTCGGTATAGCGGGAGAGGTTGGAGGCCGAGGTGTCCTGCTCGACCCGGCCGACCAGGTTGGCCAGGGTGAACTCCGGCTTGGTCTTCAGGTGCCACAGCCAGGTCGGCTTGCACAGCATGTCGAACAGCACCGCCGGCGTCGGCTTCGGCGGCAGGGCCAGGCCGTTGCGTACGTCCCGTTCCCGGTTGCCGGTGATCGGCACGTCGACGGTCAGGCACAGGGCGTCGTAGCCGGCGCCCTTGCAGCGGTCGATGAAGTCATCGACGATGGCGCGATCCTTCCAGACATAGATCTGGAACCACTTCGGACCCGACGAGAGGTTGGCCACCGCCTCGATCGAGGTGCTCGAGGCCGACGACAGGGTATAGGGGATGCCGTGCTTGCCGGCCGCCGGCACCAGGCCTTCCTCGCCCGTGTGGTGTACCAACCTGGGCAACCCGGTCGGCGAGACCACCAAGGGGGCCTCGACCCGGCGGCCCAGCACCGTCGTGGTGGTGTCTATTTCCGAGACGTCGACGAAATTGTGCGGCACCAGTTGATAGCGGTCGAAACCGTTGCGATTGCGGGCCAGGGTGACCTCGTCCTCGGCCGCGCCGTCGACGAAATCGAAGATCAGCAACGGCACCTTGCGCCGGGCCGCCCGGCGCAGATCGTCGATGTTGTGGCAGCGCGCCAGCCGCCGATCCGGAGTGTTGCTCATGCCGCCGTCATTCCGTCCAGTCGATCTCGCCATCCGGCAACAGGTACAGCACCACCGCCTCGCCCGCCGTCACCGTCGGCCGGTGGCCGGTACCCGGCTCGTAGACCAACCAGCCCCGGCCGTGGCCGTCGAATTTCGCCGCCGGCGTGATCGGCATGATCATCAGGATTTCGCCCTTGGGGTGGCGGTGGTGGGGACCGGCGGCGCTGTCGACGTCGACCACGTCGACGGACAGGCCGTCGGTGTCGGCGCCGGCCTCGAAAATCCGGCCGAAGCGCCGGCCTTCACCGCCCTCGGCACACATCCAGCCGGCCGCGATGCCGTCGCGGCAGGCCCCCTCGATGGCGCCGAAGACATCGCCGTCGGGCGGAAACAGGGCCGCCAGATGGCGGTTCAGTTCGGCATCCACTTGCCGGCCGGCCGCCGCCCTGGTGACCGGCCGGATCAGTTCGAGGAAATCGGCCTTGCTCATCCACCGCCTCCAGGCGAGAGATTGGCGAAGATCCGCTGCACCGCCGCCATCGCCTCGTCATAGGGCGCCGCCGCCGACAGATCGGTGATGCCGGCCCAGGCCTCGGCCAGCATCTCGGGGCTGACTTCGGTTGTGGCATCGAAGTCGACGCCCGCCCCCTCGACCATCGCCACGGCGGCGTAGTGGCCGGCGCCGGCGGCGATGATCCGGCCGCTGTCGGTGCATTGCTCGGACACCAGGTAGGCCACCGCCGGCGTCACCAGTTCCGGGCGCAGCAGCGGCATCACCTCGTCGGGGAAGATGGTGCCGCCCATGCGGGTACCGGCGATCGGCGCCAGGGTGTTGACGGTGATGTTGTACTTCCGCCCCTCCTGCTTCAGGGCGTTCATCAGGCCGATCACCGCCATCTTGGCGGTGGCGTAGTTGGTCTGGCCGAAATTGCCGTACAGGCCGGCCGCCGAGGTGGTCATCAGTACTCGGCCGTATTGCTGCTCCCGCATCGCCGGCCAGGCTTCGTGGGTGACCCGGACCGAGCCCAGCATGTGCACCTTCACCACCGCCTTGAAATCGTCCAGGTCCATGTTGTGAAAGCTCTTGTCGCGCAGGATGCCGGCATTGTTGATGACGATGTCGCAGCGGCCCCAGCGCTCCAGCGCCGTGCCGACCAGCGCCTTGGCGCCGTCCTCGCCGGCGATATCGTCGGTGTTGGCCACCGCTTCGCCGCCGGCGGCGGCGATCTCGTCGGCCACCGCCTGGGCCGGGCCAACGTCGGCGCCGGTACCGTCGATGGCACCGCCCAGATCATTGACCACGACGCGGGCGCCACGGGAGGCCAGGAACAGGGCGTGACTGCGCCCCAGGCCGTTGCCGGCGCCGGTGATGACCGCCACCCGATCGTCGAAACGGATACTCATACTCAACTGTCCTTTTCCAGAATGGTGATACAGGCGGCGGCTTCCTCCAGGCCGATGACGCCGCCGCCATTCTCGGCCAGGGCCAGGCGGGGGTCCTTGACCTGACGGGCGCCGGCCTCGCCGCGCAACTGGGCGGTCAATTCGGCGATCATCGACAGGCCGGTGGCGCCGACCGGGTGACCCTTGGAGACCAGGCCGCCCGACGTGTTCACCGGGATCCTGCCATCCAGCATGGTGTTGCCGTCGGCGATGAAGGGGCCACCCTGGCCGATCTCGCAGAAGCCCATCATCTCGACCTGGTAGACCTCGCAGAACGAGGTGGCGTCGTGAACCTCGGCCACGTCGATGTCGTCGGGGCCGACGCCGGCCATGGCATAGGCCCGATCGGCGGCGACCTTGGTCAGCCCAGGTTCGTCCAGGGACCGGTACTTGCCGCCGGCCAGGGCGCTGGCCCTGACCTTGACGGCGCGGTCCCGGGTCGCCTTGGGCAGGCTGTCCAGATAGTCCTCGGAACACAGGATGGCGGCGGCGGCGCCGTCGCCGATCGGCGCGCACATCGACCGGGTCAGCGGATAGGAGACCTCGCGATCGGCTAGGACGTCGTCCACCGACATCTCGAACCGGTATTGCGCCAGCGGGTTCAGGGCGCCGTTGTTGTGGTTCTTCGCCGCACCGACGGCGATCTGCCGTTGCGTCGTGCCCCAGGTCTGCATGTGGTGGCAGGCCTGCATGGCGTAGGTGTCCATGAAGATCGTCCGGCCCGGCCCGGTCTCGAACGGCTTGCCGGCCGCCTCGCCCTGCTCGACGTAGTAGTCGTGCCATTCCTCGGGGTCGAGCTGGTCGATGCCGCCGGCGAACAATTCCATGGTGCGCACGGGATCGTCGGGGATGAAGGTTTTCTCCACCCCGATGGCCAGGGCCAGATGGGACTGGCCGGCCAGGATGTCCTTCCAGGCGCCGTTCATCGCCACCGACGAGGTGGCGCAGGCGTTTTCCACGTTGACCATCGGCGCCCGCTCGGGGAACAGGCCCTCGCGGACCAGGGGGGTGAAGCTGACCTGGCCGCGAATGCACGGCTGGCCCCAACTGCCCATGCCGCAATTGCCGAAATAGGCGATGTCGATGTCATTGCCGCCGTCCAGCCCGGCATCGTCCAGCGCGCCCAGATAGGCATCGCGGCTGAGATCCTTGAAACCCTTGTCCGGCCATTTCTGAAAGCGCGTCGAATAGGCGCCAACCAAATAGACATCCCGCATACCGATTTCCTCCACGTCCACGGTTATCCCCGCAGCCCTTGCTCGCATGGTAGCGTCTGGCCGCCGGCCTGTCGCGCTCGCCTGTCGCCGGGCGTGGTGCGATAGACTGGCAACCGACGTGCGGAGCGGACGGAGGGGCGGATGCCCGTCTTGGCGATGTTCATGGCGGCCCTGTTGTGGTCATCCTCGGTGATCGGCAGCAAGGCGGCGGTGGCGCAGCTGGCGATTACCGAGGTGGTGGTCGGCCGGTTCCTGTTCGCCGCCGCCCTGTTGTGGCTGGCGCTGTTGCTGAGCCGTCAGGATGTCCGCCTGCGCGGCGGCGCCGCGCGGCCGTTGTTGATGGGTTTGCTCGATCCCGGCCTGGTCTCGTTGTTCATGGTCTGGGGGCTGTCGCATACGGCGGCCCTGAACGCGGCGGTGTTCTGGGCCCTGTTGCCGATCCTGATGCCGTTGCTGGGCCGACTGGTTTTGGGCGAGTCGATCCGAGGGGCGGTGATGATCGGGGCGCTGATCGCCTTCGCCGGCGCGCTGGTCCTGGTGCTGGCCAACCGGGCCTCGGGCGAGGGTTCGCTGTTCGGCGATCTGTTGGCCGTCTGCGGCGTGATGTGCGCCGCCGTCAACGGCCTGCTGGCCCGGCGCGTGGCGCAGCAGGAGCGCCGGCCGATCGTCATCACCGCCTATCAGATGAGCATGGCGATCGTCGTCGGCGCCGGCGCCATGCTGCTGCTGGAGCGGCCGCCAGCGCCGTTCGGGCAGATCTCGGGCGACAGCCTGGTACTGCTCGCCTATCTGGGTCTGATCGCCACCGCCGGGCCGTTCTTCCTGTTGAACTACGCCCTGCAGCACATGCCGGTGGGCCGGGTCGGGCTGTTCTCCAGCCTGGTCGGGCCGATGGCGTTGCCGATGGCGGCCCTGTTCCTGGGCGAGGCCGTCAGCCTGACGGAAATCGGCGCCGTCGCCGTCGTCATGCTCGGTGTGTTCCTGCCCTCGTTGACCGAACTGCCCGCCGTCGGCCGCCTAACGGGCCGGCCCCGTGGCCGCCGCGACCTCCGCGAGCGGCCGCCCTGGGGCACCGAGGCGCCGCTGGCGGAACCGCCGCTGCGGAGCCTGGACGATCGCGTCCTGGAGGATCTGACCTTCGTGGTGTTCGATACCGAGACCACCGGGCTGGAACCGTCGAACGGCGACCGTATCGTGCAGATCGGCGCCGTGCGCGTCGTCGGCGGCGAGATCCAGCACGACGAGGTGTTCGACGAGCTGGTCCACCCGGGCCGGTCGATCCCGGCCCGCTCGACCCGTTTTCACGGCATCACCGACGAGATGGTCGCCGCCAAACCGCCCGTCGATCAGGTGCTGCGGCAATTCCACGAGTTTTGCGGCGACTGCGTGCTGGTGGCCCACAACGCCGCCTTCGACCTGAAGTTCCTGGAGATCGCCCAGGGCCTCGGCGGACCAACCTTCGCCCAGCCGGTGCTCGATACCCTGCTGCTGTCGGCGGTGCTCGAGCGCAAGGCCCGGGACCACGGCCTCGACGCCATCGCCCAGCGTCACGGCATCAATCTGGTCGGCCGGCATACCGCCCTGGGCGACAGCCTGGCGACGGCGGAGGTCTTTCTGTGCCTGCTGCCGCTGGCCCAGGAACGGGGGACCAGAACCTTGGGCGAGGCGATCCGGCTGTCCAACCGGGCCTGGCGCCTGCGCCGCATGCAGAAGCGGTTCTGACGATCGGCGGTTTATCTAGAATTGTAGAAAAATCGACCTATGGCCATGCTTCGAGACGGGCGCTCCGCGCCCTCCTCAGCATGAGGTAACTTATTGATAATACACATATTTCCTCACCCTGAGGAGCGCCGCAGGCGCGTCTCGAAGGGTGCATGGGACAAAGCATACTTTTCTTGCATCTTGGTATCAGAAGATCTCGCCGGTCAGATCGCTGCGCACCCGCTCGCGCAGATCGCGGATCGCTTTCAGGGAATCCACCAGCATATCCTCTTCGCGGTCGGTCAGGCCGCCCGGATGGACGTAGTTGCTGATCGCGCGGCCCCCCCGTTGGTCGGTCATCTGCTGGCGCAACAGCAGCCTGGTCAGATGGCGGAAGGCGCCGGCCAGGTAGTCGGCATCGTCGTCGTCCAGCACGCCGTTGCCGTGCAGCCCGGCGATCCGGTCCAGGGTCGAGGTTTCCGGCACGCCGTGCAGCAGGGCGAGCACCCGGATACCGTCGACCAGGGGCAGAGTACCGTTGAGTTTCAGGTTCAGCTCGCCCTGATGGTCGGGATCCTTCTTCTCGACGATGAAGCGGTTGAACAGGCCCAGGCCGACGCCGAAGCCCTCGTCCTTCTGGTACATCTCCCGCAGGAAGGCCTGGTTGCCGCGCAGCCGCTGGCTGATGTAGTCGCGCAGCTCCGCCCCCAGTCGGCGCTCGCCGGCAACGGCGCGGAAATCGAAGAAGATGTCCGACAGCCGCAGGGTCGCCACATTTTGTTTGGCGATCCAGTAATCCATCTGCGCCCGCCATTGGCTGGCGGTCTTGCGCCACAGCGGATTGACCGCCATCACGTAGCCCTTGCACAGCGGCATGCCGACCGCGTGCATGGTCTGGGTCAGGCGCTCGGCCAGTTCGCCGAAATAGCCGTCGACCCGGCCGTGCTCGGCGTCCGGGTAGTCGGCGATGACGAACCCGTTGTCCTGATCCGGATTGAGATAACTTTCGCCCCGGCCGCCGGATCCCATGACCAGCAGGCAGAAGCCCACCGGCGGCCGGCCCTGCCCGGCATCCGCCAGTTCGCCGATGCAATGACGCAGGATGCGGCGATAGACGTCGTTGTTGATGTGGCTCAACAGGGCCTGGATTTCCGGTGTCGGCACGTCGTCGGCCAGCAACTGTTCGGCCACGTCCAGTTGCGCCGCCCGCACCTCGGCCATGCCCTCCGGCGTGTCCTGGCGGGTCAGCCGATCGATCTGCCCGACCAATTGCGAGGTCGCCGTGGCCAGCGCCGCGTCCAGGGTCAGGATGCCGACCAGGCAATCGCGATCGTCGGTCACCGGCATGTGGCGCAGGCCGGCCCGGCGCATGCGGGCGATGGCGTGAAAAAGCAGATCGTCGGCGCGAATGGCGCGCACCGGCCGGCTCACCACCTGGTCCACCGGGCAATCGCCGTCGACCTGGAAGGTCACCCGGCGCACCACGTCCTGTTCCGTCAGGATGCCCTGGGGATGACCCTCGGCGTCGACCACCACCAGGGACGAACCGGCGGCGGCGGCCAGCAGCTCGACCGCCCGCGCCAAGGGGCTGCCCATCGCCAGGGTCGGCGGCGGCGGCTGCATATGCTCACCGGCGAGGCGGCGAAACGCCATGGTGCGTGATTGCGGCATGGCGTACTAGTCGCCCGCCGCGGCCAGGCTTTCGGGCTGGGCCACCGGCAGGGTGAAGGAAAACCGGGCCCCATCCTTGAACTCCGGCGCCACCCAGATGCGGCCGCCGAAATAGCCGACGATCTCGCGGCAGATGGCCAGGCCCAGGCCGGTGCCGGCCGGTTTCTGGGTCAGGGTCTCGCCGGCCTGGTGGAAGCGGTCGAAGATCGCCTCCCGCTGGTTGGGCGATACGCCGGGGCCATTGTCGTCGACGTGCATCAACAGCCGGTCGGGCTGCACCTCCACGTGCAAGGCGACGGCGCCGCCGGGCCGGCGACAGAACTTGGCGGCGTTCGACAGCAGATTGACCAGCACCTGGATCAGTCGGTCGTGGTCGGCGTAGACCAGCGGCAGGCGGTTCGGCAGGTCGAGCCGCAGGGTCGCCTGGCCATCGGCGAACAGCGATTGGGTGGCCGACAGCGCCTGTTCGATCGCCGTCGTCAGATCGACGCTGCCCATGCGCCATTCCATGCGGCCGGCTTCCAGCCGCGAAAGTTCCAGGATCTGGTCGATCAGGCGGGTCAGCCGTTCGCTTTCGCGAATGATCACGTTGGAGAACTCGCCCCGCTGGCCGGCGTTCAGGTCGCGGTTGTCGGCCAGGATCTCGGCGAACGAACGGATCGAGGTCAAGGGCGTGCGCAATTCGTGGCTGATGGTGGACAGGAAATCGTCTTTCAGGCGGTCCAGTTCGCGCAGCCGGGCGTTGGCTGCCCGCAGATCCGAGGTCGCACGCTCCAGTTCCCGCGATTTCACCTCCATCTCCTGGCTGTAGCGGATCATCCGCGAGGCTTCATCGAGGATCTCCATCACCTGGTCGATGCCGACGAATTCGCCCTTGGCCACGGAAGAGACCACGACCCGGGCCGAGGAAGACCCGATGATGCCGGTCAACAGACGTTCGGTGTAGGCGATCAGATCGGCGTCCGCCACCTGCTGGGTATCGGGGTCCAGTCCGCGCCCGCGCATATAGCGGTTGAAGGCGCCGTCGGCCCGGCTGACGCCGAGGAACCGCGCCGCCAGATCGCGCAGTTCGGCGACGGAGGCGGAACCGCCCCAGGAGATCGACATGTGCTGGGCGTCGGTCAGTCGGAAGACGTCGACGAACAGGGCGGCCTGCACCCGCTCGACGTCGCTTTGCCGGGTGAACAACGATACTCCGACATAGCCGCCGATATTGGCCAGCATGCTCCAGAACAGGGCATGGCTGATAATGTCCAGTCCCGTAAGTCCGAACAACTGATAGGGCCGCAGCCAGGCGATGCCGGCCGGGCCTTGCTCGACAAAGCCGATCGGCAGCCAGCCCGAGAGCGCCAGGGCCGGCAGCAAAAGCGTGTAGATCCAGATCGCGAAACCCAGGACCAGGCCGGTGCCGGCGCCGTGCCCGGTGGCGCCTTTCCAGAAGATGCCGCCGATGATCGCCGGCGCGAATTGCGCCGCCGCCATGAACGAGACCAGGCCGATGGTCACCAGGGCGTAGGATTCACCGATCCCGAAATAGTAGAAATAGCTGAGCAGCAGGAT
>JASLMH010000094.1 GCA_030746635.1 Alphaproteobacteria bacterium
ATCGGTTCGCCGCCGGGGCACTATCGCATAGGCCTTGCCGGTGCGGAATGCCGCTTCCCCCTACCAATCCGCGACCGGTGCAATAACCTGTCCGCGCCGGCATGCCGGAGGAATGAAACGAGGAGTCGACCATGAGCTACCAGACCATTGCTTACGAAAAACAGGATCACATCGTCACCCTGACCCTGAACCGGCCGGACAAGCGCAACGCCATCAACGGCACCATGAACGAGGAATTGCAGCAGGCCTGGAAGGACTTCCGCGACGACAAGGACGCCCTGGTGGCGATCATCACCGGCGCCGGCGAAAGAGCCTTCTGCGCCGGCTGGGACCTGGCCGACGCGGCCGCGAGCAATTTCAAGTTCGAGGACTACGAGGACTACCGCCAGGACATCTACAATTGCGAGGGCTATTGCGGCTACACCAAGCGGGTCGACATCTTCAAGCCGATCATCGCCGCCGTGAACGGCTACGCCGTCGCCGCCGGGCTGGAAACGGCGCTGCTGGCCGATATCCGCATCGCCGCCGAAAATGCCCAGTTCGGCGCCACCGAGCGGCGCTGGAACATCGTCTCGGGCGACGGCCTGGCGGTGCGGCTGCCCTTGGTGGTGGGCTACGCCCATGCCCTGGAACTGTTGATCACCGGCCGTTTCATCGACGCCCAGGAGGCCTATCGCCTCGGCCTGGCGAACGAGGTGGTGCCCGAGGGCAAGGCCTACGAGCGGGCCCTGGAACTGGCCAAGTCCATCGCCGCCCTGCCCCAGGGCGCCCTGCGCTCCGACAAGGAGACGGTGCTGCGCGGCATCGGCCGGCCTTACGAGGAACGGCTGCGCATCGAGACCGAGATGATGCTTTCGATGTGGCTGCGCAAGGACAGCCACACCGGCGGCGCCCAAGCCTTCCTGGACAAGAACCTGAAGCCGGACTGGCCCAACCACGGCCTTTGAGCCATAGACATGCTTCGAGACGGGCGCTCCGCGCCCTCCTCAGCATGAGGTTAACTCATTGGGATTACGCAGTTTTTCTCATCCTGAGGAGAGCTGCAGGCTCGTCTCGAAGGATCAATGGGACACCTGCCTCGGAGTGAGTCATCCGGTCCCGGCCGCCTCTTGCACCTCGTCGCCCGCGACGCAGCCGGCGGTCTCGATCTGGATGGTGGCGTGATCGATGGCGTAGTTTTCCTTCAGGAATTGGTTGATCGCCAGCAGGGCGGCCTGGTGGTCCGCCGTGCCGTCGATCTCGGCGTGCAGGGTCATCAGCGGCCGTTCCTGGGTCAGCATCCAGACGTGCACGTGGTGCACCGATCGCACCTGCGGCACGGCGGCGATCAGCTCCGCCTTCAGGGCCGCTTCGTCCAGCCACTCGGGCGCGCCCTCGAGCAGGATATGGGCCGAGCGCCGGGTCAACTGCCAGGCGCTGCGCAGCACCAAGAGGGCGACCAGCAGCGAGAGCAGCGGATCGATCGGCGACCAGCCCGTCGCCATGATCACCAGGGCGGCGACGATCGCCGCCACCGAGCCCAGCAGGTCGCCGAGGACATGCAGGGCGGCGCCCTGGACGTTCAGGTTGTCCTTGCCGCCGCGCAGGATCAGGAACGCCGTGATATTGACGGCCAGGCCAACGACAGCGACCGCCAGCATCGGCCCGGCCAGCACCTCCACGGGTTCGAGCAGGCGCCGCACCGCCTCGACGGCGATCCAGACGACGATGACCACCAGGGTGACGCCGTTGACGAAGGCGGCCAGCACCTGCACCCGGTGATAGCCGTAGGTGCGCCGGGCATCGTTGGGCCGCCGCGCCACCCGGAAGGCCATCCAGGCCAAGGCCAGAGCCGCCGCGTCGGTCAGCATGTGGCCGGCATCGGCCAATAGGGTCAGGGAGCCGGCCAGCAGCCCGCCCGCCACCTCGACCAGCATGTAGCCGCCGGTCAGCAACAAGGCCCACAGCACCCGCCGTTCGTTCTTGGCGTCGACCGGCGGGCCATGATCGTGGCCGTGGTCGTGGCCGTGCCCCTGGTGTCCGTGGCTCATCCGCATCAGTATGAGCCCCTTGCCGCCGTCAGACCAACCGCGGCGGAGCCGCAACAGAGAGGAGGCACCTCGTCATGAACCAACTGGTGAACCCCAAGGCCGTGCATAAACCGCTCGGCGCCTACAGCCACAGCGTCAGGATACCGGCCAATGCCGATTGGCTGGTAATTGCCGGCCAGGTCGGCGCCGACGCCAGGGGCCGGGTGCAGGACGGCATCCGCAAACAGGCCGAACAGGCCTTCCGCAATATCCTGGCCTGCCTGAAGGAAAACGGCATGGCCAAGCGGGATCTGGTCAAGTTCACCGTCTACCTCACCGATCCGCGCCATATCGAGGCCTATCGGGCGGCCCGCAAGAAAGTGATCGGCGATGCCACCGTGCCGCCGTCGACCCTGGTGATCATCGACGGCCTGGCCTCCCCCGACCTGCTGGTCGAGGTGGAAGCCATGGCGGCCAAGGGTTAGGGGCTAGGGGCTACGCCCGCGCCGGGCCACCCGCTATTCCTGGGTGACGATCATCGAGGCGTTCTGACCACCGAAGCCGAAGGCGTTGACCTGGATGGTCTCGACCTTGGTTTCGAACGGCTCCTTGATCACCGCATTGAACTCGACCACCGGGTCGACGTCCCGGGTGCCGGCGTTGGGGATCACCGCGTTGGCCTGCATGCTGGCCATGCCGCCGAAAAGGCTGAAGACGCCGGCGGCACCGGCGGTGTGACCGAGATGGCCCTTCACCGAGGCCACCGGCAGCGGTGTGTCGTGGCCGGCGAACAGGCGGTTGATGGCCTTGGCCTCGGCGATATCGCCCACGTGAGTGCCGGTGCCGTGGGCGAACAGCGCGTCGACCTGATCGACGCCGCCGGGCAGATCGGCGTCGGCCAGGGCGTCCTCCATGGCCACCTGTTCCCATTTGCCGTCGGGTTCCGGCGAGGATGGGTGGTAGGCATCCGCCATCGAGCCATAGCCCCGGATGCGGCCGTGGATGGTGGCGCCGCGCGCCCTGGCGCGGTCGGCCCGTTCCAACACCAGCATGCCGGCGCCCTCGCCCGGCATCACGCCGGTGCGATTGACGTCGAACGGCAGGCAGGCCTTGTAGGGGTCGGGCTGCTGGGTGAACATGCGGTACAGGCCCATGGTCAGGATCTGAATCTTGCAGCGGGCGCTGTCGGCGGCGCCGGCGATCGCCACGTCGACCATGCCGGCCTCGATCATCCGGGCCGCCGTGCCGATGGCGTCATGGGCCGAGGCGCAGGCGGTCGACAGGGTCAGCAACGGTCCGTGCAAATCCCAGCGCATGGCGATTTGCGAGGCCGCCATGCTGGGCAGGGCCTGCAACTGCATCTTGCGCGAGGCGCCCTCGACGCCGACGGTGTCGAGGCCATGCTGGGAGGCGGCGATGGTCTCCATGCCGCCCAGGGCGGTGCCCAGGATCACGGCGGTTCGCCGCGGGTCGAGATCGGTCAGGCCGGACTCCGCCACCGCCTGCTCGGCCGCGGCGATGGCGTACCAGGCGAAGGGATCGGTGCCCTCGATCACCTTCTGGTCCATCCAGTCCTCGGGCTTGAAACCCTCCACCAGCGAGACCCAGGCGTAGTCCAGGCCCGCTTCCCCGGCCCAGGGCGCGGCCTGTACGGCGACATGCGCCTCGGCCAGGTTACGGTTGACCTCGTCGATGTTCGAACCGATGGAAGAGATCACGCCCATCCCGGTAATCGCCACGTTTTCCATGGATTTCCTCGCTATCGATTGTCCGCCCGATGCCCGCTCGCGCGGACAAGGCTAAAGCCTTTCAAGTCCCGGATAAAGTTCGCCGACGGATAGAGTGTGCGTCAGTCGGTCTCGGCACCGCCGCGCCCACGCGGCAGCAGACCCTCGACAAGATCCAGCGGCAGCGGGAAAACGATGGTCGAACTGCGCTCGCCGGCGACCTCCTGCAACGCGGTCAAAAAACGCAACTGCATGGCCTGGGGTACGGTGGCCAGGATCTTCGCCGCGTCCAACAGCTTTTCCGCCGCCTGCAATTCGCCCTCGGCGTTGATGATCTTGGCCCGCCGGATACGCTCGGTCTCGGCCTGTTTGGCGATCGCACGGATCATGCTGTCGTCCAGGTCGACATGCTTGATCTCGACATTCGAGACCTTGATGCCCCAGGCATCGGTGTGCTCGTCGAGGATGACCTGGATATCGGCGTTCAGCTTGTCCCGCTCGGCCAGCATCTCGTCCAGTTCGTGCTGGCCCAGCACCGAGCGCAGGGTGGTTTGCGCCAACTGGCTGGTGGCGGCGGCGAACTGCTCGACCTGGATGATCGCCCTCTCGGCGTCAAGCACCCGGTAATAGACCACGGCATTGACCTTGACCGTGACGTTGTCGCGCGAGATCACGTCCTGGGTCGGCACGTCCAGCACCACGGTGCGCAGATCGACCCGGACCATCTGCTGGATGATCGGGATCAGGATGATCAGGCCGGGGCCCTTGACCTTCCAGAAACGGCCGAGGAGGAAGACCACGCCGCGTTCGTATTCGCGCAGGATGCGCAGTGAATAGACGACCAGCGCCAGCACGAAAATGCCGCTGCCGATATAGACATAAGCCGCGATCGACATTTTAGCCCTCCCCTGTTTCCTCGAGTGGTTCCACCTCCACCACCAGGCCGTCCAGGGCGGCGACCCGGACCGGCGCGCCGGGCGCCAGTGCGCCGGCGTAACGGGCGGTCCAAATTTCGCCCTGCAGCCGGACGTGGCCCCGGTCCTGGTCCCAATCGGCGACCTGGCCGGTGCGGCCGAGCATGTCCTCCTGGCCGCTGACCACCCGCCGTTGCCTCGCCTTCACCGCCATCGCCAGCACGATCAGGAAGAACAGGGCCGAGGTGCCGGCGAAAACGCCGATCAAGGGCCAGGAAATACCGAAACCCGGCACGTCGGTATCCAGCAGCATGACCGAGCCGATGACGAAGGCGATGATGCCACCGATGCCGAGCGCGCCGAAGGCGGGCAGAAACGCCTCCGCCACCATGAAGGCGATGCCGAGCAGCATCAGGCCCAGACCGGCATAGTTGATCGGCAGCATGTTCAGGGCGAACAGCCCGACCACCAGGGCAATGGCGCCGATCACCCCCGGCGCCACGGCGCCCGGATGGGTGACCTCGAATATCAGGCCGTAGATGCCGACCAGCATCAGGATGTAGGCTATGTTCGGGTTGGTCACCAGGCCCAGCAGCTTGCTGCGCCAATCGGGCAACAGCTCCACCACCTCGGCCCCGGCGGCGGCGATCGGCAGTTTGTTGTTCAGCACCAGCACCTGGCGGCCGTCGATCTTCGCCAGCAGGTCCTCGGTATCGGCGGCGAGCAGATCGACGACGCCGTCCTTCAGCGCCGCCTGGGCCGACAGGCTGACCGCCTTGCGCACCGCCGCTTCGGCCCAATCGGCGTTCCGGCCGCGCATTTCGGCCAGGCCGCGGATATAGGCCACGGCGTCGTTGACCGCCTTGTCGGCCATGGTGGGATGCGCCTCGCCGGGCTTGCCTTCGCCGTCCTTGTCCTCGGCCTGGTCCCCCTTGAAGCGATCGAACTTGGGCAGCCCGCCGCCGCCGCCGATCTGAATGGGCGTGGCGGCGCCCAGGTTGGTCGCGGGCGCCATGGCGGCGATATGGCTGGCGTAGAGGATATAGGTGCCGGCGGAGGCCGCCCGGGCGCCGTTCGGCGCCACGAAGGTGGCGACGGGCACGGGTGAGCCCAGGATGGCCTGAATGATCTCCCGCATGGAGCTGTCCAGGCCGCCCGGCGTGTCCATGCGCAGGACGATCACGGCGGCGTCCAGCCCCGCCGCCTTGTCGATGCCGCGCCGGATATAGTCGGAACTGGCCGGGCCGATCGGCCCCTTGACCTCGAGCACGACCACGAGCCCGTCCGCCCGCGCCCCGGTGGAGGCCACGGCGAGCAGCAGCAGAGCCGCGAAAATCAGCCGCATGAATTTACCGTAACACAGCCCGGCGGCCACCACCACGCAGGCCGGCGACCGGGGAGCGGCCACCGGCGGTGGGCCTTCCCGCCCCCGAGACGGCTTATTCGGCGGCGTCCGCCCGGCCGATGGAGGCGGCGACGAAGCCCTCGCGCAGGTCCCGGGCGATGTCGGCCTCGGCCCGCTCGGCCGGTTCGCCATAGCCGGCACCGCCGCCGGTATAGGCGATCAGGACGTCGCCCTTGCGCAACTCGAAACTGGCCTTCGACGGCAAATCGATGACCTCGCCGTCCCGGTGCACCCGGGTCGCCGCGCGGGCCCCCTCGTTGCCGCCGAACAGGCCCTCCGGCGCCAGGCGGAAGCGGTCGGAATAGGTGGCGAAGGTGACGTCGTCGTCGAGGATCAGGTAACGGCGCTGGAAGCCCAGGCCGCCGCGCTGCCGGCCGCCGCCGCCCGAGTCCGGGATCAGGCCGTATTCTTCGACCCGGAAGAAGCTGTACTCCATGTCCATGGCCTCGATCGGCACGTTGGAGCAGTTCGACAGCGGGCTGTCGACGGCATCGCAGCCATCGGCGTGGGCCGAGGCGCCATAACCGCCGCCGAAGATCTCCAGATAGATCGAATAGCCGTCGGGCAGCAGCTTGCTCAGCACCACCACCTCGGTGGAATCGAAGCCGGCGGCGATGACTTTCTCGGGCGCCGCCGGGGCCAGCGCCTTCATCACCGCGTTGAAGGCGCGATAGGCCGACAGCATCCGCGCCCGGACCGGCGCCGGCCGGCGCGGGTTCAGCAGGCTGCCATAAGGTGCCGTGACGTGGATCGGCCGCTTGCTGCCCTCGTTGAAGGGGATATCGGGGCTGGTCAGCACCGATTTGACGCACGAGAGACCGGCCGCCACGGTCGAGGCGAAGGGGCAGTTGACGTTGCTTTTGACCTGATCGCAGGTGCCCTCGTAGTCGACGAAGACATCATCGCCCTTGATCTCCACCCGGGCGTGGATGCGCAGCGGCTGGTCGCCGAAACCATCGTCGTCGAGGAAGTCCTCGCCCTCGTAGACCCCGTCGGGCAGTTCGCGGATGGCCGCCCGCATGCGCCGTTCGGAATAGGCCAGCAATTCCTCCATGGCCTCGATCACCACCTCGGCGCCGAACCGCCGGCAGAGCTCCTGGACCCGGCCGGCACCGATGCCGTTGGCGGCGAACTGGGCGTTGAAATCGCCGATGGTTTGGTCCGGCACCCGGATATTGGCCCGGACCAGCCGCTCCAGCGGTCCGCCGTTCCAGTCGTGGGCCATGTTGTACTTGCTGGGCGGGAAGATGATGCCTTCCTGATGCACATCGGTGGCGTCGGGATTGAGCCCGGGCGCGCCGCCGCCCAGGTCGAGATGATGGGCCACGGTGGCGCCGAAACCGACCAGAATGCCGTCGAAGAAGATCGGCGAGAACAGGAACACGTCCTGGAGGTGCTGGCCGCCCTGGAAGGGGTCGTTGTTGATGTAGAAATCCCCTTCCCGCAGCTCGGCCGTCGGGAACAATTCGGCGCAAGGGCCGAAGGTGGCGCCGATCGGCCCCAATTGCATGGGGATCAGTTCGGCCTGGGCGACCACGTTACCGTGGCGATCGAGCAGCGCGGCGGAGCAATCGTTGGCCTCCCGCACCACCGGCGAATAGGCCGAGCGCACCAGTTTCACGCCCATTTCCCGGGCCCCGGCGATCAGCCCCTGGCTGATCACGGCCTGATCGACGGTATTCACGGCCATGGCTTCAGTCTCCTCCTCGGATCAGGATATTGTCCCGCGCATCGGCCTCGGCGGTCCAGCCCTCGGGCACGAAAATCGTCGAGGTCTCGTCTTCTATCAAAGCCGGGCCGGCGATGGTTTCGCCCTCGGCGATGGCGGCCCGGGTCAACAGCAGGCAATCGCGCCAGGCACCGGCATCGAAAATGCGCGTTTCGGCCCGCGAGGCCGCCTGCGCGACCCCCTCGTTCAGGGCCGGCACCACATCCGGCGGGGCCGAGGCGCCGAGCCGGAAGGAGACGATCTCGGCCCGATGCAGACCGGACTCGCCGAACGCGAAGACCCGGTGGTGGGCCTCGTTGAACAGATCCAACAGCCCCTCGGCGGTCAGCCCCGCCAGGCTTTCCCCGTTCAACTCCACCGGGATCTCGAACGCCTGACCGACGAAGCGCATATCCAGGTTGTAGGTGAACCGCAGGTCCGCCTCGATGCCGAGGGCGCGGAAGCCGGCCTGGGCCCGCTGCCGCAGTTCGCCGAACAGCGTCCGAACCTGGTCCGGTGCCGCCTCGGTCAGGGCGATGCGGCGGGTCAGGGTCTCGTAGCGCAGGTAGTCCGAGGCCAGCAGGCCATAGGCCGACAGCACGCCGGCGTTGGGCGGTACCAGGATGGTGCGGATGCCCAGTTCCTCGGCCACCCGGGCGGCGTGCAGCGGCCCGGCGCCGCCGAACGGCACGAGGACGTAGTCGCGCGGATCGCGGCCCCGCTCGGTCGAGACCAGTTGAATGGCGCGGACGATATTGGCCTCCGCGACGCGTACGGCGCTGTCCGCCGCATCTTCAACTGACATATTAAAATTTTCAGATAACTCTTTGATAACAGCCGTTGATTTATCCTTATCTACAGCCATCCGGCCGCCCAGGAAGGCCTCCGCCCGGACCGTGCCGCGGACCATGTGAGCATCGGTGACGGCCGGCCGGTCGCCGCCGCGGCCGTAGCAGGCCGGGCCCGGATCGGCGCCGGCGGATTCCGGGCCGACCCGCAGCATGCCGCCGTCATCGACCCAGCAGATCGAGCCGCCGCCGGCGCCGACGGTGACGATATCCAGCACCGGGGTGCGGATCGGCAGGCCGTCGACCTCGGTCTCGCCGGCCAGGTTCGGCTTGCCGTCGACGACCAGGCAGACATCCGTGCTGGTGCCGCCCATGTCCAGGGTGATCAGGTCGCCGTGGCCCGACAGGCCGGCCTGACGGGCGGCGCCGATGACGCCGGCGGCGGGCCCGGAAAACAGCGAGGTGATGGCATTGCGCGACATCCCCGCCACCGGCAGGCGGCCGCCATTGGACTGCATGACGGAAAACCGCCCCTCGAAGCCTTGCTCCGACAGTCCGGCCTCGAAGCGCGAGAGATAGCTGTCGATCACCGGCTGCACGTAGGCCGCCAGGGCGGTGGTGGAGGTCCGCTCGTACTCGCGGAATTCCCGGGTGACGTCGGAGGAACAGGTCACCGTCAGGTCAGGGAAGTGTTCGCCCACCAGCCGGGCCAAGGCTTCCTCGTGGCGCGGCTCGGCATAGCCGTTGAGCAGGCAGATGGCCACGGATTGGTAGCCGCCATCGCCGAAAAACGCCTGCAATCGGGTCAGGGTCGCCGCCTCGTCCAGGGGCCGCACCACCTGGCCGGCGGCGTCGATGCGCTCGTCGATCTCCAGGATGTCGTGCCGTGCCAGCACCGGCTCGGGCTTCTTGTAGAACAGATCGTAGATGCGGCTGCGGCTGTGCCGCTGCAGGAACACCACGTCGCGGAACCCGGCGGTGGTCAACAAAGCCACCGGCGCGCCCTTGCGTTCCAGGATGGCGTTGGTGGCGACGGTGGAGCCATGCACCAGGTCGTCGACGCCGGCCAGGTCGATCTCGCCCGCCACCAATGCCGCCATCGCCCCGTCATCGGGCCGGGCCGGCACGCTGGGCACCTTGGCCACCTTGACCCGGCCGCCGTCGATGGCCACCAGGTCGGTAAAAGTTCCGCCAACTTCCACACCGACACGCATACAAACCTCCAACCAACGCTCGCGCGCCATACTATGCGGCCAGGGCGGCGGCGAAAAGCGGCGCCGTCGACCGACATGCGGTAAACTCCAAAAAAAGACAGCCACGGGGCACGAACAGCATGACGGACAAGGGGCTCGCCCACGGCCTAACCAACTACGGCGATCGGGATTTCTCGCTGTATCTGCGGCGCTCGTTCGCCAAGTCCATGGGCTATTCCGAGGCGATGCTGGCCCGGCCCATCGTCGGCGTCGTCAATACCGCCAGCGGCTTCAACAATTGCCATCGCGGGGTGCCGGAACTCCTCGAGGCGGTCAAACGCGGCGTGCTGGCGGCGGGCGGCCTGCCGATCGATTTCCCGACCATCTCCCTGGGCGAGGTGTTCCTCAATCCGACCTCGCTGATGTTCCGCAACCTGATGTCCATGGACACCGAGGAGATGATCCGGGCCCAGCCGATGGATGCGGTCGTGCTGATCGGCGGCTGCGACAAGACCGTGCCGGCGCAATTGATGGGCGCCGCCTCGGCCGACCTGCCGGCGATCCAGTTGCTGGTCGGGCCGATGATGACCGGCCGCTACCGGGGCGAACGGCTGGGCGCCTGCACCGATTGCCGTCGCTTCTGGGCCGAATACCGCGGCGGGCGACTGGAAAAGGGGGAAATCGGCGAGGTCGAAGGCAACCTGGCCACCACCATGGGCACCTGCGCCGTCATGGGCACCGCCAGCACCATGGCCTGCATCGCCGAAACACTGGGTTTGACCCTGCCCGGTACGGCGGCGATCCCGGCGGTGCACGCCGACCGCCTGCGGGCGGCCGAGGCCACCG
This sequence comes from Alphaproteobacteria bacterium, assembly GCA_030746635.1. Lineage (GTDB taxonomy): Bacteria > Pseudomonadota > Alphaproteobacteria > JASLMH01. The sequence goes on from JASLMH010000094.1 coordinate 10,591, forward strand.
GCCGCCAGGCCCTGGAGACGGCGCGGCTGGGCCTGACGCCGTCGAAGCTGATCAGCGAACGCTCGGTGGAGAACGCCCTCAGGGTGTTGCTGGCGCTGGGTGGTTCGACCAACGGCATCCTGCACCTGACGGCGATCGCCGGCCGGCGGGGCATAAGAGTGTCGCTGCAACGGCTGAACGAGTTGAGCGACACCACGCCGGTGCTGGTCAACCTGAAACCGACCGGCGACAACTACATGGAGGATTTCCACGCCGCCGGCGCCATGGGGGCGCTGCTGCGGGAACTGGCGCCGCTGCTGCACCTGGATTGCCCGACGGTGACCGGCGAGACCCTGGGCCAGCGGCTGGCCGGCGATGCCACTTATGTGGACCGGGAGATCATCCGCCCCTTCGATGAGCCGTTCGAGGCCATGGGCGGCCTGGTCGCCCTGTACGGCAACCTGGCCCCCGATGGCGCCATCCTGAAGCGCTCGGCCGCCGATCCGGCCTTGTTCGAGGTGGAGGGCCGGGCCGTGGTCTTCCAGTCCTTGGAGGACCTCGCCGCCCGCATCGACGACGAGGACCTGGATGTCACGGCCAAGGACATCCTGGTGCTGCAGAACGCCGGGCCGCGCAGCCCGGCGGCGATGCCCGAGGCCGGCTACCTGCCGATCCCGCGGAAACTGGCCCGGGCCGGGGTCAAGGACATGGTCCGGATCTCCGACTGCCGGATGAGCGGCACCGCCTTCGGCACCATCATCCTGCACGTGGCGCCGGAAGCCGCCGTCGGCGGCGCCATCGGCCTGGTCCGGGACGGCGACCGCATCCGCCTTTCGGTGCGGGAACGGCGGCTGGAGCTAATGGTGGCGGACGATGAACTGGCCCGGCGCCGCGCGGCGACGCCGCCGCGGCCGGCAACGCCCGATCGCGGCTACGCTAGGCTTTATGCCGAGCACGTGTTACAGGCGGATCGAGGCGCCGATTTCGATTTCTTGACGAGAGGAAATTGACCGCTTCAGACCACGCGGAAACGCCGCCGCGCCGCGCCCAGGCCCAGCAGGCCCAGACCGAACAGGCCCAACGCCGCCGGTTCGGGGACCGTAACCGGCGTGAAGTCGGCCTCCAGGCCCATGATAGCGTTGATCTCGTCGTCGCCGTCGACCCGCAGGGCGCCGGGACCGCCGTGGATTGTCGACGCGTACCGGAAGGTGTTGGTAGTTCCGGTGCCGACCGCATAGACGAAACCGTCCCACAGTATGCCGGTGTTGAGCTCGTGGCCCTCCAGCCAGACCCGCTCGAGCACACCTTGCGTCCAGTTGACCAAGTCGTTCGACAGATAGACGGTGGACTCAATCGCCTCGCCCGGCAGCGGTCCGTGATCGATGGAATTGAATACCGCCGCCTTGGTTGCCTGGAAGCCGAGATCGAACACCGTGTCACCGATGGTACCGCTGCTTTGGAACCACTTGTTGTCGACACTGTTGGCGTAACTGGACAACTGAGTGAAATTCGCCGTGCTGGCGCAGGTATAGGCATAGCTGCCTGTGCCGGTCGTGTCGGACGAAGTACCCTTGCAGCCGCCGGCGTTGTAGGCGGTCGACCAGGCCGTCGATTTTAGCGTCGCCGAGGTATAGCCGGTCGGGTCGAACACGCTGTCGTCCAGCAACTGGTTGTTCACCACCAGTTGCCGGTTTGCCAGGGTATCGGCGCCATAGACTTTTAGCGCGAAGGTGCCGACCGTGGCGCCCTGCCAACTGCGGGCATCGTTGGGATCGGTCACCAACGCCGCCTGGGCGGTCGTGACCGCCATGGCAGTGCCTAACCCAGCGGCAAGAATGACTGATTTCAGGATGGTGGAGGTGATCGACATGTCCCGGCTCCTGCTTTTACCTTTTGTTAAGCAAGAACCGTGCCAACTTCGTAATCTCACAAAAAAACAAAGGCTTACAAACTCTTCTTAATGTAATTTGAACTGCGCTATGTAAGAAATTCCGACATATTGGTCCATTCGCCCCCGTGGCGGATCGGACGTAAGGAAAGGAAACGGCGACCCGGTTTGGGCCGCCGCCGGACGGGACTGAGTTGCAAACCGCTAACGAGGTGAATTCTTTCGCCGCCGTCGCGCCACGCCCAGGCCGAGCAGGCCGAGGCCGAACAGGCTGAGGGTCGCCGGCTCCGGCACCAGGCCGAAGTTGCCTTCGTCCTCCTCCGCCTTCATGCGATAGACCTTGCCGTCGGCATAGCCGGCCATCCAGAAATGGGTGCCGTCGAACGACAGGGCCTCGGAATGGAAGGGTGGACGGTCGCCGCTTTCGTACTCGAACACATCCTCCAACACGCCGGTCGGGGAATATTTCAGGATGTCGCCGACATAACCGTCATCGGGGTAGCCGTAGACGCTGGCGCCGGCGTTGTAGAGATAGACGCTGCCGCCGGTGGCGGCGATGCCTTCGACGTAGGTGGCGACGCTGGTGAACGAGCTGACCAGGCTGCCGGCCAGATCGAATTGCCGGATGATGTTGCCGGACGGGAAGCCACCGCTTTGGGTCCAAATATGAACGCCGTCAAAGCCCATGTGATGCGGCGCAAGGCCAAGCGAGAAATCGCTGGCCGTCTTGCTGCCAAGATCAAGGTGTCCGGCAGCGCCGGTGCCGCGGGCGTAGGTGGCGACGGTTCCGTCACCGTGCCCGATCAGCATGGAACCGGAATCCTTGATGCTGAGGGCCCGGATACCGCTGGTGTTGTGGGTGGTGAAGGCGCCGTTGTAGGTCCAGGTTTCGCCGCCGCTGCCGAAGGCGCCGGCGGATTCGTCCAGAGTCCAATTGAATACCCGCCGGCCGCTGTAGCTGCCGCTCATGTCAGTCAACCAGACATCCGTCTTCTTGGTACTGGCGCTGTATTCGGCGTCGAACGGCGAGGTCCAATTGAGGAAGGTAGCGGCCTTGGCGGCATCCACCAAGCCGAATTTCGAGGCCTCGATCACGTAGGCCGACGCGGCGTGACTGATCAGCAACGCCGTCATGCCCCCCAAGAGAGGCCATAGCATCCTGTGCGGTCGCATGGTTCGCCTCCTCTCGACCACCCCTTCCAATGAAATTAACCACGCAAAACCCGTGCCAGAATGACTGAAAGCAATGAATTCAATAGGTTAGAGATCCGGCCAGCCGTTGCCGCAGCCAAATCTGTAAGATTCACCGACAGTTTCGCGCCGAACCTAGGGTCCTGCTAGTCGCCGTCCGCCGGCGGATCGACCGAGAACAGGGTGGTGGTCTTCTTCAAGGTGCGCAGGGTGACGAAGGCGACCGCGCCGACGGCGAAAATAGTCGGCCAAATCATGTCGGGGTACAGCCAGGCCACTTCATCGCGGAGCACGTTCAACTCCTTGGCAAGGAGGAGACGAGGAATAATTAAGGGGACACCATGCCGGCCTCTCCGCAAATTCGGCCCTCTCGTCATAGTATCGTTATGGTGTCCCCTTAATTATTCCTCGTCTCCTCATCCCCACAATTCCATCACGTTCCGACCCGCAGGGGCGCCACCAGGCCGCGTAGGGTGGCCAGGGTGCTGAGCGGGGTCAGCCGGCCGGTGCGGGGGTTGTCCGGCGACGGTACGCCCTCGATGGTCAACTCGAACCGCACGGCATCGGCCTCCACCCGGATGCGATGGGTGTTGCGCTCGACCGTCGGGTCGGCCCAGATCTCGACCATGGTGCGGTCGGGGCCGATGCCAGCCAGACTGAGGGCGACGGCGACGTTGATGTTGGCGGGAAAGCCCTTGGCGGCCTCGCGGGCGTTGCCGGCGAACACCCGCAATGGCGCGCGCACGCCGTTCAGATCGATGCCTTGTTCCACCACATATGGCGCGCCGGCGAGGCCGCCGGGCGGCTTGCGGGTCACCATGGTAACCGAGGCGATCTCGCCCTCGGCCGCCGCCCGCACGCCGTCCAGGCCCAACAGGGCGCCGCTGGGCACGACGATGCGGGCGCCGGTGGCCTCGGCCCGATCGATCAAATCCGGGCGGCGCAACAGGGCGCCGACGCTGAGCGGCAGCAGCACCCGCCCGGCTTCGATCGCCGGCCCCGCGATATCCTCGAAGGACGCCGCCGGCGCGCATTCCACCACCACCTCGGCGGCGGCGGCCAAATCGCCCAGGCCAAGAACCGGCGGCGGCGCGGCGAAACTGGACAGCCGCTCCTTGGCCCCGGCCCGATCGCGGGCCGACACCGCCACCAGGCGCAAACCCGGTATGGCGCCGCCGTCCAGGGCCCGCGCCACCGGCAGGCCGATGGCGCCCAGGCCGCCGACGGCCACGGTCAGGTCCGCCATTGTCGTTCCCTCCATTTCTCCGGCGTCGGCGTCAGCGACATCACGCCGAGGGCCAGGAAGGTCAGGGCCGCCGCCGCCGCGATCGGCAGGCTGTAGCCCTGGGTCAGATCATAGGCCATGCCGGCCGCCACTGGGCCGATCAGATTGCCCAGCGCGGTGCCCGAATACAGCACGCCGATGATCGAGCTGACATAGCGGCCGCCGAAGAAATCGGCGCTCAAGGCCGGCGCCAGGGCGACATAACCGCCATAGAACAGGCCGAACGCCACGGCGTACAAGGCCAGCGCCCAGAGGTCGTCCGACATCAGCCACCAGACGTGGCTCAAGGCGACACCGGCATACATGGCGATCATCGAGCGGTGCCGGCCGAAACGGTCGGCCAAACCACCCAGCAGGAACCGCCCCGACATGCTGCCCAGGCCGATCAGGCTGACCATCAGGATGGCGAAGGTCTCGGGGTGACCGTGATCGACGGTGTATTTCGCCAGGTGCACGAAGGGCACGAACAGGCCGAAGGACAGCAGGGTCGAGGCGGTGAACAGCAGCCAGAACAGCCGCGTGCGCAGCACGAAGCGCAGGTTGTGCCCCCCCACAGCCGTCTCCGCCCCGGCCGGCGCGGCATCGCCGTCGGGATGCAGGCTGCGCGCGGCCGGCGAGGTATGCAGGGTCCAGGCCGCCAGCCAGCCGAGCAGCAGGATAGAACCGGCCAGGATCTGAAAGGCGCCGCGCCAACCGACCATGTCGACCAGGAACTTGCAGAACGGCGGCGCCAGCAGGGTGCCGACGCCGATACCGGCGCTGGCCAGGCCGGAGGCCAGGCCGCGTTGGCGGACGAACCAGCGCTGCACCACGCCGATCGAGGGCACGTAGATGAAACCGATGCCGACGCCGACTGCGATGCCATAGCTCAGGTAGACCTGCCAGATATCGCCGGCCAGGCTGGCGGCGAACAGGCCGGCGGCGATCAGCAGGATGCCGAAGGCCACCGTGCGGCGGGAGCCGAAACGGTCGCTGATCGGGCCGCTGACCGCGCCCAGGGAAAAGTACAGAAATCCGGCGATCGAGAAGATCAGCGAGATATCGGCCCGGCTGGCCTGGAATTCCCCTTCCAGGGCATCGAAAAACGAGGCGAAGGAATAGGCGACGCCGAATCCGAGCAGGACGATGGTGAAGCTGGCCGCCACCACCCACCAGCCGAAAAAAACGCTTCGGGCCATCACTCGCCGTCACTCGATTGTTGCGCTGCCTACCGCTGCCTATAGTAGCGGTAGGTATCCCCAATCCGAAACGCTCTCAATGGCCGCCAGCGAACGACGCAAGTTTCTGTACGGCGCCGGCGCCGGCGTCCTGGCCGCGCTGATCTGGGGTGGCTATTTCCCGGTATCCCGGCTGGTGCTGCGGGACAGCGCCCTAAGCCCAGAGGACGTCGCCTTCCTGCGTTTCTGTATCGCCGGCGTGGTCTTCCTACCGGTGTTGCTGCGCCATGGCCTGAAGGCCGGCCGGGCCGGCTGGCTCGGCAGCGTGATCCTGACCCTGACGGTGGGCTTCCCCTATGCCTTCGCAATGGCCCTGGGGCTGGGCTTCGCGCCGGCCTCGCACGGCGCCATCAGCGTGCCCGGGATGTTTCCCGTGCTGACGGCGATCCTGGGTTTCCTGGTACTGCGGGACCCCTTGGGCGCCCGGCGCCTCGTGGGCGTCGGCCTGGTCCTCGCCGGCGTCGTCGGGGTCGGCTGGCACGCCCTGTGGCAGGATCAGTTGGGTCAGTGGCAGGGCTATGCCCTGTTCTTCATGTGCGGCTGGATGTGGGCGGCGTTCTCGGTCACCGCCCGGATCGCGTCAATCTCGGCGGTGCACGTCACCGCCATCCTCAGCGTCGGCTCCCTGGCCGTGTTCGGCCCGATCTACGGCCTGTTCGGCGACATCCAACTGCTTGAACTGCCGATGGGCGAATTCTTGTTCCAACTCGTCTATCAGGGCCTCGGCGTCGGGGTGGTGGCGATGTTCTGTTACAACCACGCCATCAACGTGCTCGGCGCGGCGCAGGCGGCATCGTTCGGCGGCCTGGTGCCCTGCATCGCCGTGCTGCTGTCGGCGCCGATGCTGGGCGAACCCCTGGGCTGGGCGGAAGTCGGCGGGATCGCGGCGGTCACCGGCGGCATCTACCTGGTCACCGGCGCGCGGTTGCCCGGTGTCAGAAGGGCTTAGACGGATTTCTGCCGCAGCTTTTCGATCAGGGCCGCGACGTCGCCGCCGCTGGCCTTGATGATGGCGGCGAATTCCTGGCGCTTGGTCAGGGCCAGCGAAACCCCTTCGGCGACCACGTCGATGACGCGGAACTGGCCGCCGCGCTGGCGCATGCGCCAGACCAGCTTGATCACCCGGGCATCGCCCTGAACCACCCGGCTGCGCACCATGACATCGCGCTTGCCGGCCCGTTGCGCGGTTCCCACCTCGAAGCGCTCGATACTGACGCCGGCGATCTTCGGGCCATAGCTGTGCAGCAGGAAGTTCGAGAACACGTCGACATAGGCGGCCTGCTGCTTCGGCGAGGCCTTGGACCAATGCCGGCCCAGGGCGAAGCGGGCCATCAGGGGCAGATCGAAATCACGCTGCAGGAGGCGATTGAACTTGGCGGTCCGCATCTCCCCATCCAGCCGGTCGTCGTTCAAGACGGCGACGGCGGCGTGGCCCAACTGCTTCAGGGCCAGGATGGCATGGCCGGTCTCGATGCTCTCGGGTCCCGCCGCCGGGGCAATCGCCGCCAACCGGGCCACCGCCTCGGCCGACAGCGCGCCGTTGGACGACAGCATCAGGGTCAGGTGCGTCGCGTCATCCAGCCGCGCCGTGCGCCATTCCCGATCGGCCTGCCATTCGGAGACGGCCAGCGCCGTCGCGGCCGGTCGCGGTGTGTAGCTGGCGAATACCTCCTGCCCGGCCCGGGCCCCGATGAAAGACACCAGGCCCAGACCGACCACCCCCGAAAGCACCAATACCTTCTTGCCCATGGCATGAAACTCCCTCATTCGCCGAGAATTATGCCAAGTGCCGGTTAAGGAACAGTTATGTGGCGTTGTCGGCCGGCCGGAGCGGCAAGCTGCCCGACAGCGCCCTAAGATCGAGAAGTCACCGCCCGCAGGTCGTAGCCGAGGCGGGGAAAATGCACCACGACGTCGCCGGTCTTCGGGTCCCGGCGACGCAGCGCGACCTCTTCGGCGTCTATCAGAACGAGTTCGCCTTCGATTGCGTCCCTGCCGTAGTCGTCGGCGCGGATACGCACATTCGTGCCGGGTTGCGGGTCCTCGGCGAACGGGTCGGAGGCGCGCAAGGGGGCAGGTTGCGCCCCCAGGGCGACTTCGAGCGCTGCCGCCGCCGTCATGGGTGAAAACGATCCATGGCCGAATTCGCGCATGCGCCCCATCCAATTCCGGATCAGGGCATAGGGCGCCAGCTCATGTGCCAGCCGCTCGCTGCGCGCCGAAATGAACCACAACGCGTGATAAACCGCGAAGTCGCCAACAGTCACGGCCGGGCCGGCAAGCCAGTCGCGGCCGTCGGACAGGATTTCCTCGACCCGGGCGATTTGTATCCGCGCGACGGGCGCGTTGCGCCGTGCCGCGCGCCGCACCGTTTCCGCATCGGGTACAGGCAGGCCCCGCATCAAGGATCGATCGGCCTGCAGATTATCCGGCAACAGGTCCAGGTTGGTGCCGGACACATAGAGCGAAATCGGCCGGAAAAGCTGATGCTCGGCCCAATAGGCAATCGCCTCGCCGATCGCGGCGGCGCCGGTGGGATAGAAGGTCGGTTGCGGTTGCCGCCGCTCGAGCTCCCGCAGGATAAGCTTGGTGTCGCAATAGATGTCGGCGCCGATCTGCAGCACGGGCGTCCGCCGATAGCCGCCGGTCAGCGGCGTCAGCTCCGGCTTGGGGGCAACCGGCGGGATGATCACCGACCGCCAGGTCAGCCCCTTATAGCCAAGCGCCAGCCGCGCTTTCTCCGCATAATTCGAGAAATCATAATGGTGCAGGATGAGTTCCGCGGTCTCTGACATCTTCAGTCTCTAGCGGCCGGGATGGATTTGCGAGGATCGCTATTGCGGGAACGGTTTCGATAACGCCATCGTACACAAGAATTTGGATCAGGCTCGGGGATTACAGAAAACGGTGACAGTACACATGACTTGGCCCGGCGTCCGTCCGCTTCGGCTTTGGCCCCGAGGAGCGTCGGCTGCCCGAAGCGAAATCCTTCTTGCCCATGGCACGAAACTTCCACGTCGCCCGGGAATTACGCCAATCGGCGGTTATGGAACGGTCATGCGGTGATGGCGGGATCAGCGGCGGCAATAAAGGAAGTTGCGGCGAAAATACGGAAAAAGCCGCGGTTGGACGGTATGATATCCGTACCAACGACAACAACGAACTTGCTGCTCACCAGGTGCGCCGGCGAGCGACGATGAAGCCGCGCGTCCCCGACATTGGGCGGTCTTTTCGTCAAAGGGAGGGAACGATGAGAAAAGCGATGATCATCGCGCTGGCGTTGTGCGGGCTGTTTGCGTTTGGCCGCGCGGCCATGGCCGAGGGGGCGA
>JASLMH010000095.1 GCA_030746635.1 Alphaproteobacteria bacterium
AGACGATGCCGACGATCGACAGCGAGACCAGTTCGGTGACGCCGCGCACCGGCGCAGCGAAGGCCTCGCGGCCCAGCACGTCGGCGTTGATCAACACCATCAGCACGAAAATCCAGGCCGTGCCGACGGCGTTCATCGCCCCGGTCAGGCGGTGGAGGGCGAAACGGGGCGGCGCGGCCGCCCCGGCTTCGCCCCCCGGTCGGTGGCTCATTCGGCGGACCAGTCCCTTGGAATGTCGGCGCCGGAGGCCTTCAGATGCGCCATGAAGCCCTGCAACACCTTGCTGCCCGGCTGCCCGGCGCCGTCCAGCTTGGCGGCCCAGACCTTGGCCACGTTGGGGATCATCTTGGCCCACTTGGCCCGTTCGCCGGCGTCGAATTCGGCGACCTTGGCGCCGGCCTTGACCATTTTCGCCAGCAGGGCGTTGGCCGCCCCCTGCTGGGCCTTGGCGAAGCGGACGTTGTACTCGTTCGAGACCGCCTGGAAGACCTCCCGCACCTCCGGCGCGAAGCCTTCCCAGGTGTCCTTGTTGATCGAGACGCCGCCGGCGAACTGCGAGCCGAAATTGACCTTGGTGATATGCGGCGCCACCTCGAAGCACTTGCAGCCCCAGGCGCCGGTGGTGAAGGTCAGGGTGCCGTCCGCGACCCCGGTCTTGATGTCGTTGTAGTAGGTCTTCAGGTTGCCGGCCACGGCCACCGCGCCGGTGCCCTTGATCCAGTTGGCCGAGGGGCCGGGAGCCAGGATCTTCTTGCCGGCCAGGTCACTGACCTTGCTGACCGGAAAAGTCGTGAACAGGTGATAGGTATCCAGCGCCGCGCCGCCCAGGAACACCTGGTTTTGCCGCTCCCACGAGGCGCCCATGGCGGGGATCTGGTTCTGCAGCTTGACGATGGCGCCGGTCACCACCGAGATATCGGCGCTGCCGAAGGGGCTGACGTAGGAAACGTTCTGCATCGGCATCTTCGGCGCCTCGAAGATGGTGCCGACGAAGCCCATGTCGACCACGCCTTCCTCGATCGCCTCCAGCACGCCGCCGATCTTGGCCACGGTGCCGCCATAGGCCTCGGTCCATTCGATCTTGTGCTTGCCGCCGGCGGCCAGCCGCTTGTTCACCTCGGGGATGAAGAACTGGCTCATCAGCTTGACCCACAGGAAGATCGGCGGATGGCCGGCGGCCACGGTGATCTTGTAGGTCTCGGCCCGGGCCGGCGCCGCCGACAAGCCGATCGCGAAAGCACCGGCGACCAGCAGATGGGCGCAACGGCGCGTGAAGTTTGTTGCTCTCATTTCGGTTCCTCCCCGTTTTTTGCTCATGCAACAATGCGATGCTTCGCGCCGGCCCGCAACCAGCTTTGCCTTGGCAGTCCGCTTGGCAACGGCATAATGCCCAATCGAGCTCGGGCGGGCAGGGAGGCCGGCATGGCCAGGCAAATCATCGATATCTCCATACCCTTGGAAAACGACGTCATCTCCGACCCGCCGCCGTTCCATCCGAAGATCGACTATGTCGACCATCAGGCCTCGGTCGGACAGATGACCAACTTCTTTCCCGGCCTGGAAAAGGACGATCTGCCGGACGGCGAGGGCTGGGCCGTGGAACGGGTCGAGCTGTCCACCCACAACGGCACCCATCTGGACGCGCCCTATCACTTCGCCTCGACCATGAACCGGGGCGAGCGCGCCATCACCATCGACGAAGTGCCCCTGGACTGGTGCTTTCAGCCCGGCGTGAAGCTGGATTTCCGCCACTTCGACGACGGCTACGTGGTCACCGCCGACGATGTCGAGACGGAATTGCGGCGCATCGGCCACGAACTGCGGCCGTTCGAAATCGTCGTGGTCAACACCGCCGCCGGCACCGCGTTCGGCGGCGACAACTACGTCGACAGCGGCTGCGGCATGGGCCAGGCGGCGACCCTGTACCTGCTGGAGCGGGGCGTGCGGCTGACCGGCACCGATGCCTGGTCGTGGGACGCGCCGTTCAGCTTCACCGCCGAACGCTACGGCGACGGCAAGGACGCCTCGATCATCTGGGAAGGTCATCGGGCGGGGCGGCAGATCGGCTATTGCCATCTGGAGAAACTGCACAATCTGGAGGCGCTGCCCCCGGACGGTTTCACGGTGGCTTGTTTCCCGGTGAAGATACGCGGCGCCTCGGCCGGCTGGACCCGGGCGGTGGCCATTCTCGATGGAGCGGCATGATGACCAGGACGGCATACGACAAAGGCTTGCGTGACCTCGGCAACGGCATCTACGCGTATTTGCAGCCGGATGGCTCGTGGGGCTGGTCGAACGCCGGCCTGGTGGTCGACGGTGGGGAATCGCTGCTGGTCGATACCCTGTTCGACCTCAACCTGACCTCCGAGATGCTCCGCGCCATGCGGGACGTCTCCAAGGCGGCCGAGACGATCGGCACCCTGGTCAACACCCATGCCAACGGCGACCACTGCTGGGGCAACGAATTGGTCGGCGGCGCCGAGATCATCGCCTCCCGCGCCGGCGCCGAGGAGATGGCGGAGGTGCCGGCGGCGATGCTGGAGGGGATGATGCAGGCCGCCCCCGGCATGGGCGAGCTGGGTGAATACCTGATCCGCATCTTCGGCGATTTCGATTTTTCCGGCATTACCATGACGCCGCCGACCCGCACCTTCGACCGGGAGACCACCGTCACGGTCGGCGACAAGGCGGTGCGGCTGTTGGAGGTCGGGCCGGCCCACACTCGGGGCGACGTGCTGGTCCACATCCCCGCCGACCGTACGGTGTTCACCGGCGATATCCTGTTCGTCGAAGGCCACCCCATCATGTGGGCGGGACCGGTGGCCAACTGGATCGCCGCCTGCGGCAAGATCATGGCGATGGACGTCGACTACATCGTACCGGGGCACGGGCCGATCACCGACAAGGCCGGCGTGGCGGCGGTGCAGGGTTATCTCGAATACGTCGCCCAGGAGGCCCGCAAGCGCTACGACGCCGGCCTGGGCGTGCTGGAGGCGGCCCAGGACATCGCCATGGACGATTATTCCTCCTGGGGCGATGGCGAACGCATCGTCGTCAACGTCAATACCCTGTACCGCGAATTCAGCGGCGACACCTCGGAGGTCGATATCGCCGGTCTGTTCGCCATGATGGCGCAACTGGCGAAATAGCCGGGCCATGCCAGCGCCGGCGGCGCGGCTGTTCCTGGCGGGCCTGCTGATCGCCCTGGCGCCGGGCGCCTGGGCCGTCGAACTTCTGTCCTATCGGCCCGACGGCCGCCTGCTCGACCTGTTCCTCGATCAAGGCCGAGTGCTGATCGAAGTCGACACCGGCGGTGGCCGCGAATTCCACGGGGTAATTCTGGCGGACGGCCGGCTCGGCAGCCGGCCCGCACCGGATTATCGGCGCCCGACGCGCGAACGACCGATCGGTATCCTGCCCGACGGCATCGTCACTTATGGCAGCCGGAACATCGCCGCCGCCTGGCTGGCCGGGCCCACCGACCGCTACGACCATGCGGTTTTGGGCGATGCCATCGAGGCCGGCGAGATCAGGGCCCGGGATCGCCGGGGGCGCGTGCTGTCGGCGCGATTGCCCGACGGCTCGGTGTTCGAGGACCGACGGGTCCGGCTGGCCGACCTGGACGGCGACGGCGGCGACGAACTGGTCGTCGTGCGCTCCTACCCGGCCGCCGGGGCGGCGCTGTCGGTGTGGCGGGCGGCGGGCGAGGGTCTGACCTTGGTGGCCGAGACGCCGCCGATCGGCCGGGCCTACCGCTGGCTCAATCCGGCGGCGATCGCCGATCTGGACGGCGACGGTCGAATCGAGCTGGCCGTGGTGGTCACGCCGCATATCGGCGGGGTGTTGAAGATCTATCGTCTGGAAGCCGGCCGCCTGGTCGAGCTTCATGCCATGCCGGGTTTCTCCAACCACGCCATGGGCAGCCGGATCCAGGCGATGGCGGCGGTGGTCGATTGGCCCGGCGCCGGCCGCCTGTTGGCGCTGCCCTCGGCCGATCGCCGGGCGATCCGCCTGATCCGCTTCCACGATGGTCAATATCGGCAGTTTTCAACGATTGACAACGCCGACGCCGTGGTCGGCAGATTGCTGGCGAGCGATCTTGACGGCGACGGCCGGGGCGAACTGCTCTACGGCCTGGCGGACGGCCGTCTGGTGGCGCTGCGGCCATGAGGGTCCGTCACGGGAATTTGTTTACGGGCCTTTCAGGTTATTGGCTTTTGATCCTCGCCTTGGGTACATTGCCTTGACGCAGTGCGGCGCGGGGACGATGGTCGCCGCAAGGCGTTTGCTAATTCCTGTTCTTCGAGGTTATTCGAGCTATCTAGATCAACCTGGATATGTGATCGGGAGTTCAACCTGCGACGGGAACAGGTGATGCACGGAACGACCTGACAGCAAACATTCGTACAAGTCCGAGACATGGTAACGAGCACAGCAGCAGAGCTTGAGCCGACCGATGGCCATCGCGAAGAGGTGGAATCGGTCGTGGTCCGTTTCGCCGGAGATTCCGGCGACGGCATGCAACTGACGGGCAGCCAGTTCACCCTGGCCACGGCCCTGGCCGGCAATGACCTGGCGACATTCCCTGATTTCCCGGCGGAAATCAGGGCGCCCATAGGCACCACCTTCGGTGTGTCCGCCTTTCAGATCAATTTCGGCGCCCGCGAGATCGCCACCGCCGGCGATGCCCCGGATGTCCTGGTAGCGATGAACCCGGCGGCGCTGAAGGTCAATATCGGTGAACTGAACACCGGCGGCACGGTGATCGTCGATATCGGCACTTTTTCCGACCGCAATTTGAAGAAGGCCGGTTTCACCGAAGATCCCCTGGCCAACGGCTCGCTGGATGACTTCCAGGTGCTGTCGATCGACATCTCCAAACTGACCCTGGAGTCGGTGAAGGAGTTCGGCCTCGGCAATAAGGAGGCCCTGCGCTCCAAGAACATGTGGACGCTGGGCCTGGTCTATTGGCTGTACGATCGTGACCGGCAGCCCACGCTCGATTGGCTGCGCGACAAGTTCGCCAAGCGCGGCAACATCGCCGACGCCAACATCGCCGCCATCAATGCCGGCCATGCCTTCGGCGAAACGGCGGAACTTCCCAGCGGCCTGCACGGCTACAAGGTACGGCACGCCGATATCGCGCCCGGCCTCTATCGCACGGTCACCGGTGCCGAGGCCCTGGCCTGGGGCATGGCCATGGGCGCCAAGCTGGCCAATCTGCGCCTGCTGCTGGCTTCATACCCGATCACGCCGGCCTCGCCGCTGCTGCATATCCTGGCCGGCATGAAGCAGTTCGATATCGTCACCTTCCAGGCCGAGGACGAGATCGCGGCCGTCTGCGCCGCCATCGGCGGCGCCTACGCCGGCTCGTTGGGCGTGACGTCGTCGTCGGGCCCCGGCATCGCCCTGAAGGGGGAGGCGATCGGCCTGGCGGTCGGCGTCGAGTTGCCGCTGGTCGTGGTCAATTCGCAACGCGCCGGCCCATCCACCGGCATGCCGACCAAGACCGAGCAATCCGACCTTTACCAGGCCGTATTCGGCCGCAACGCCGATGCGCCCCTGGTGGTGCTGGCGGCGGCCTCGCCGGCCGATTGCTTCGAGGTGGCGATCGAGGCGGTGCGGCTGGCCACCAAGTACATGACGCCGGTGATGCTGTTGACCGACGGTTACATCGGCAATGCCTCCGAACCCTGGCTGATTCCCGACCTCGACGCCTTCGAGCCGTTTCCGGTCGAATTCGCTGGCCAGGCGGAGGACTTTCACCCCTATAGCCGGAATGGCGAAACCCTGGCCCGGCCCTGGGCCAGGCCGGGCACGCCGGGGCTGCAGCATCGCATCGGCGGCATCGAGCGCCAGGACGGCTCGGGCAACATCTCCTACGATGCCGAGAACCACCAACGCATGACCGACCTCAGGGCGCGAAAGATCGCCGGTATCGCCGACGATGTTCCCCCGCAGGGCGTCGAGCTGGGGCCGAAAAGCGGCCGCCTGGCCGTGGTCGGCTGGGGCTCGACCCACGGCCCGATCCATCGGGCGGTCGGCAACATGCTGGATCAGGGCCTGGAGGTGGCGCACATTCACCTGCGCAACATCTGGCCGCTGCCGCGCAACCTGGGTGAATTGCTGTCGGGCTACGAGGCCATCCTGGTGCCGGAGATGAACAACGGCCAGTTGGTGACCGTGCTGCGCGCCGAATACCTGGTGCCGGCGGAAGGCCTCAACAAAGTCAACGGCCAGCCGTTCAAGATCACCGAGATCGAGAACGCCATCCGGGCGCGTCTGGAGGGTTGAGATGAACGTTCAAGCCGAGATCGATACCCTGAAGGCCAAGGATTTCGCCTCCGATCAGGAAGTGCGCTGGTGCCCCGGTTGTGGCGACTACGCCATTCTGAAGGGCGTGCAACGCACCCTGGCCGAGATCGGCACGCCGCCCGAGAATGTCGTCTTCATCTCCGGCATCGGCTGTTCCTCGCGCTTTCCCTATTACCTGTCGACCTATGGTTTCCACACCATTCACGGCCGCGCCCCGGCGGTCGCCACCGGCGTCAAGCTGGCCAATCCGGAACTGGACGTCTGGATCGTCACCGGCGACGGCGACGGCCTGTCGATCGGCGGCAATCATTTGCTGCACGTTCTGCGCCGCAACGTAGATGTGCAGATCCTGCTGTTCAACAACGAGATCTATGGCCTGACCAAGGGGCAGTATTCGCCGACCTCGCGGATCGGCACCCGCTCGCCGTCGACGCCGATGGGCTCCCTCGACCGGCCCCTGCTGCCGGCCCAGTTCGCCTTGGGCGCCAACGCCTCGTTCGTCGCCCGCGCCGTCGATACCCAGCAAAAACACATGCCGGACGTCCTCAAGCGGGCGCATGCGCACAACGGCGCCTCATTCGTCGAGATCTACCAGAATTGCATCGTCTACAACGACGGCGTGTTCAGTTCCTTCGCCGAGAAGGAGACGGCGGATGCCGGCCAGTTGCGCGTGGAACATGGCCAGCCGATGATTTTCGGCAAGGATCGGCAGCGCGGCATCCGCATGGTGCCCGATACCTTCAGTCTGGAGGTCGTGGAAATCGGCAAGGATGGGGTCACCGAGGCCGATTTGCTGGTGCACGACGAGGGCGACCGCATCCTCGCCGGGCTGCTGGCCGAAATGCGCGGGCCCGACTATCCGGTGGCGATCGGCGTGTTGTTCTGCGAGGAGACGCAGTCCTACGACACGGCGGTCTATCAGCAGGTGGCGCAGGTGCGCGAACACGCCTCGATCACCGATCTGAACGAGCTTCTGCGCGGCGGCGCCACCTGGACCGTTACGGAATAAGGGGCTCCCCGGCGCGCTTGATGGCGCCGGCGGGGATGATCGGGCGCTCCGGCCGCGAGCCTTGGGGGCAACGAAAAAATAAACGGGAAGGCGGGTGATGCCGATTAGCGTGGCGATTGTGGGCTCCGGGCCCAGCGGGTTCTATACCGCCGAGGCATTGGCCAAGGCGGAAGCGGATTGCCTGATTGACATTATCGAACGCCTGCCGGCGCCCCATGGCCTGATCCGCTATGGCGTGGCCCCCGACCATCAGACGACCAAGAAGGTATCGCGCAATTTCGACAAGACCGCGGGCCACGAAAGCGTCCGCTATTTCGGCAATATCGAGGTCGGCCGGGACATCTCGGTCGAGGAGTTGCGGTCGATCTACGACGCCGTGGTGTTCGCCATCGGCGCGCCGTTCGACCGCAAGCTGGGGATTCCCGGTGAGGACAAGGACGGCGTCATCGGCTCGGCCGCCTTCGTCGGCTGGTACAACGGCCACCCGGATTTCGTCGATCTGGCGCCCAATCTGGATACGCCGAACGTCTGCGTCGTCGGCAACGGCAACGTGGCGATCGACATCGCCCGGGTGCTGGTCAAGACCAGGTCGGAAATGGCCAGCTCCGATATCCCGGAATACGCCCTGGGCGCGATCGAACGATCGGCCGTCCGGGATGTCCATATGTTGGGCCGGCGCGGCCCGATCGAGGCCAAGTTCACCAACGTCGAATTGCGCGAGATGGCCGAACTGGAGGCCTGCGCGCCGGTCATCGACGCCGCCATCCTGCCGGACGGGGTGCCGGAAGAGAGCGAGATGTCCGACCGCGACCGCCGCCTGCGCGAGCGTAACCTGGCGACCCTGCGGGCCTTCGCCGAACGGGACCCCGACGCCATGCCGAAACGGGTGCATTTCCAGTTCTTCGCCGCGCCGGTCGAGATCCTGGGCGGCGACAGGGTCGAGGGCCTGCGCCTGGAACGGACCGAGGTGGTCGACGGCCGGGCCGTCGGCAGCGGCGCCTTCTTCGAGATCGAAACCGGCCTGGTGATCCCGGCCATCGGCTATCGTTCCCATGGCCTGGCGGGCCTGCCGTTCGACGAGGCCGGCGGCATCGTCATCAGCGACGACGGCCGGATCGACGATGGCCTGTATTGCGTCGGCTGGGTCAAGCGCGGGCCGACCGGGGTCATCGGCACCAACCGGCCGGATGGCCAGGCCGCCGCCCGGCAGATCGTCGAGGATCATCCCCGGGGCGGCAAGCCGGGCCGCGAGGCCCTGATCGAGATGTTGGGCGATCGCGGTGCCCGCATGGTCAGCTATCAGGACTGGCAGACCCTCGACGCCCACGAACAGGCCCAGGCCGGTGATGCGGCGCCGCGGCGCAAGCTGGTGACGGTCGAGGAAATGCTGGGAGTTCTCGACGGTTAGGCGCGCCCTGGCGTAACCTTGTCGCATGAGTAGTTATCTTCGTCCGACCAACCTGGAGGACGCCCTCCACCACTTGGCGTCCGTGCCGGCGACGGTGATCGCCGGCGGCACCGATTTCTACCCGGCCCGGGTCGGTCGGCCGGTCGACGAAGCGATCCTGGATATCAGCGCCATCGAGGAACTGCGCGGCATCTCGACGACGTCGCGGCATTGGCGGATCGGCGCCACCACCACCTGGCGCGACCTCCTCGATGCCGAACTGCCGGGCTGTTTCGACGGCCTGCGGGCGGCGGCCCGCCAGGTCGGCGGTCAGCAGGTGCAGAACGTGGCGACGGTGGCCGGTAACCTGTGCAACGCCTCGCCGGCGGCGGACGGCGTACCGCCGCTGTTGAGCCTGGATGCGGTGGTCGAAATCCACGGCGCCAATGGCGTCAGGCTGCTGCCGCTGGCCGACTTCGTGCTCGGCAATCGGCGCACCGCGCTCGAAGGATCCGATTTGCTGACCGCCGTGCTGGTGCCGAAGGCCTGGGAGGGCGCGCGCGGCGGCTTCCTGAAGCTCGGCGCCCGTTCCTCGCTGGTGATCTCCATCGTCATGGTGGCGGGTACCCTGACGGTCGATGCGCACGGCAGCGTCGAACGGGCCGCCCTGGCGATCGGCGCCTGCGCCGAGACGGCCCGGCGCCTGCCCGAACTGGAAGCCGCACTGCGTGGCCGACCGGCCGACGGCGATTTGGCCGGTCTGGTTTCGCCGGCGCATTTCCAGGCCCTGTCGCCGATCGACGATCATCGGGGCACGGCGGCCTATCGCCTGGACGCGGCGGCGACGCTGTGCCGCCGTCTGCTGTTGGAGCTGGCGAGCTCGCCATGAACGACCTCGGCCAAAACCTCGCCGACGACCGCGTCACCGTGCGGGTGTTCCTGAACGGCCAGCGCCAGGAACGGCAGGTGGCGCCGATGAAGCGGTTGTCCGAGGCCCTGCGCGAGGATTTCGGTTTCACCGGTGTCAAGGTCGGCTGCGATGCCGGCGATTGCGGGGCCTGCACCATCCTGATGGATGGCATGCAGGTCTGCGCCTGTATGGTGCCGGCGGCCCAGGCTGACGGCAAGATGCTGGTCACGGTCGAGGGCATGGCGGCCGACGGCGTGCTCTCGCGGGTGCAGCAGGCCTTTCAGCGCCATGGCGCGGCCCAGTGCGGCGCCTGCATCCCGGGCATGCTGGCGGCCGCCACCGACGTGGCCGCGCGCAAGCAGAACCCGAGCGAACGGGACGTCCTCGACGCCCTGGGCGGGGTGCTGTGCCGCTGTACCGGCTATCGCAAGATCATCGCCGCCGTGGTCGACGCCGGCAGCGAGCCGCAAACGACCCCGCCCGGTGCCGAGACCGCCGTCGGCGCCCGCCTGTGGCGCAGCGACGACGTCGCCAAACTGACCGGCGTCGAACGCTTCGGCGCCGATGTCATCCCCGACGATGCCTTGTGGCTGCGCGCCGTGCGCTCGCCGCACGCTGCCGCCGAGTTCGAGATCGGCGATCTGCAGCCGCTGTTGCGAGGTCATCCGGGGTTGTCGCGGGTGCTGACCGCGGCCGACGTGCCGGGCAACAACGGCTTCGGCATCTATCCCGACCTGAAGGACCAGCCGGTGTTCGCCGACGGTCTGGTTCGCTACCGGGGGGAGGCGGTGCTGGCCCTGTTGGGCGAGCGCGAGGCCGTGCTGGCGATCGATCCCGAGGCATTGCCGATCGACTACCGGCCATTACCGCCGGTGATCGGGCTGGCGGCGGCGACGGCGCCCGAGGCCCGGCAATTGCATGCCGACCGACCCGGCAACCTGTTGATCGAGGCCGACGTGCGGTGCGGCGATGCGTCATCGGCCCTGGCCGACTGCGCCCATGTGGTCGAGGGGACCTGGCGGACATCCAGCGTCGAGCATGCCTATATCGAGCCCGAGGCCGGTTATGCCCGCCGGGTCGGCGACCGCATCGAGCTGCATGTCACGACCCAGACGCCCTATATGGACCGGGACGAGGTGGCTCAGGTGATGGGCCTGCCGCCCGAAAGTATCCGCATCGTACCGACGGCCTGTGGCGGCGGCTTCGGTGGCAAGCTGGACCAATCGGTGCAGCCGATGGTCGCCCTGGCCGCCTGGCTGGCCGACCGCCCGGTGGCCTGTGTCTACAACCGGCCGGAAAGCCTGATGGCCAGCACCAAGCGCCACCCGGCCCGCATCGAGGCCCGCTACGGCTGCGATGGGGATGGCCGGCTGCGGGCGATGGAGTTGATGGGCACCTTCGATACCGGGGCCTATGCCTCGTGGGGGCCGACCGTGGCCGGCCGCGTGCCGGTGCATGCCTCCGGCCCCTACCGGGTGCCCAACGTCAACGCCCGCGGCCGGGCGATCTTCACCAACGCGCCGCCGTCCGGCGCCTTCCGCGGCTTCGGGGTGCCGCAATGCGCCATCGCCCACGAGGCGCTGATCGACCAACTGGCCGAGAAGTGCGGCCTGGATGCCTTGGAGTTTCGCCTGTTGAATGCCCTGCGGGCCGGCGACCGCACCCCCAGCGGCCAGGAATTGACGGCCAGCGCCGGCCTGGCCCAATGCCTCGAGGCCCTGCGGCCGCACTGGCAGCGGGCCCGGGCGGAGGTGGCCGAACACAACCGGGCGCACCCGGTGCGGCGCCGGGGCGCCGGCCTGGGCTGTATGTGGTACGGCTGCGGCAACACCGGCATGACCAATCCGTCCACCATGCGGGTAACCCTGTCGGCGGCCGGCCGCGTTACCCTGTACAATGGCGCGGTGGATATCGGGCAGGGCAGTTACACCATCATGCGGCAGATTTGCGCCGACGGCCTGGGCCTGCCGATCGACGCCATCGAACAGGTGGTCGGCGATACCGATCTGACGCCGGACGCGGGCAAGACCTCGGCCTCGCGCCAGACCTACGTCACCGGCAAGGCGACCGAACTGGCGGCGGCCGATCTGCGCGGCCGCATCCTGCGCCAGGCCAACGCCGCCCGGGATGCCGCGATCAGCCTAGCCGACGGCATCCTGCGGGTGGCTGACGGCGGCATCGTCCACGACATCCCCCTAAGCCAGTTGCCGGCCGACGCGGACGGCGTGGTGCTGACGGGCGAGGCGACCTTCGATCCGCCGGCGACGCCGCTGGACGCCGACGGCCAGGGCGCCCCCTACGGCACCTATGCCTTCGCGGCGCAACTGGCGGTGGTCGAGGTGGACCTGGAGCTGGGCACCACCAAGGTGCTCTCCATCGCCGCCGCCCACGATGTCGGCAAGGCGATCAACCCGACCCTGGTGGAAGGCCAGATCGAGGGCGGCATCGCCCAGGGCCTGGGCCTGGCCCTGATGGAGGAATACCTGCCGGGCCGGACGGAAAACCTGCACGACTACCTGATCCCGACGGTGGGCGACATGCCCGAGATCGAGGTCATGCTGATCGAGGATCCGGAGCCGACCGGCCCCCATGGCGCCAAGGGCGTCGGTGAGCCGGGCCTGGTGCCGACGGCGCCGGCGATCCTGGCGGCGATCCGCCAGGCCACGGGGGTCGCCATGCACCAGGTGCCGGCGACGCCGGACCGTCTGCGCGCCGCCATCCTGGCCGCCGGAGAGGCGTCATGAGCGATCAGGACGGCGATCTGGTCCGCTGCGATGCCTGCCCGGTGCTGTGCCGCATCCGCGATGGGCGGGCGGGCGCCTGCGACCGTTACGCCAACCGGGACGGCGCACTGGTCCGCCTGGATCCGCTGCTGGTGGCGCAACGCACCCTGGACCATGACGGCGCCATGGTGCCGTTCCTGGAAAACGCCGAGAACTGGGACGGCGAATTGATCGCCGGGGCCGAGACCTTCATCACCGGCGTCGGCTCCACCACCACCTATCCCGACTACAAACCGGCGCCCTTCATAGTCGCCAGCAAGCCGGCCGACGTGGATCTGGTGACCGTGGTCTCGGAAGGCATCTTCAGCTATTGCGGCCTGAAGGTGAAGATCGATACCGACCGGTTCCTGGGCGAGGAGCAGTCGGCGGTGCGCTGCCAGGGCGAACAGGTCGGCCACGTCACCACCGCCGAATACGGCAGCCAGATGCTGGCCCTGGGCGGCGTTAGGCACCTGACCGGTGGCAGCAAGTCCGAAGGCAACGTCACCTGCAAGATGATGCTGGAGTTGTGCGGCGGCGCGGCGGTCGAGCTGACGGTCGACGACGGCGCCAAGGTGGTGGTGCAGGCAAATCAGCCGCCGATCATCGACGACAGCTTGGAAGAACGCATGCGGGTGGGCTGCGGTTCGGCGACCATCGGCATCTTCGCCCCGCAATGGCACGGCCTGGCCGACGAGGTCATCGTCGTCGACGATCACATCACCGGCGTGCTGAGCGAACACCAGGCCGGTCGGTTCCTCGACATGCCGCCGGCCGGCATCCGGGTGCGCGGCCGCCGCTCGACGCCTGGACGGTATTTCCAGGTCGCCGGCCACGGCGATGGTTGGGGCGGTACCGACGTGCGCGATCCGTTGACGATAGTCGACAAGATCGACCCGAAGACCGCCTGGCCGGGCCTGCGTCTGCTGATGGTCAGCACCACCGGCGAGGACGCCGAATATTTCGTCCTGGACGACGATTTGATGCCGGTGTTGCAGGCGATGCCGGCGCCGTTGCAAACCGTCGTCGAGCGCATCGCCGAGAATTGCGAGCCGGCCAACTGCACCGTGCTGTTCATGGCCGGCGCCGGCGGCTCCCTGCGCGCCGGGGTGACCGACAATCCGGTGCGCCTGACCCGTTCGGTCCGCCAGCGGATTACCACGGTGACCTGCGGCGGCGCCCCGGTCTACGTCTGGCCGGGTGGCGGCATCACCCTGATGGTCGACGTCAGCCGCATGCCGCCGGGTTCGTTCGGCTATGTGCCGACGCCGGCGCTGGTGGCGCCGATCGAATTCAGCCTGCCGCTGGCCGACTACGAGGCCCTGGGCGGGCATATGTCGGCGATCCGCCGGCTCGACGAGGTGTTGCGCGCGACCGATGTCAGGGCGATGCCCTGGCGCGGCGAAAACCCCTGGCCGCTGTCGCCATCGGACACCGGGCCCGGTTGATGGAACGGGCGAAAGCGGCGTATCTGCCGGACGGACGATTGCGGCTTTGGCACGGGCCGATCGACCTGATCATCGAGATGTTCGGCGCCGCCGGCGAGATCGAGGGCGCCTACCGCCAGGCCGAACGACGCTTCATGGGCCTGCTCGAGGAATTGGTCGCGGAACTGCCGATGCTGCGCTGGCCGATCGGCGATGCCTATCCGATGCCGCGGATCTCGCTGACCAAGGCCATGGCGCGGGCCGTCTGGCCGTTCCGTCAGCGGCACATCACGCCGATGGCGGCGGTCGCCGGCGCCGTCGCCGACGAGGTGCTGGCCGCCGCCGTGGCCGGACGCGAGTTGCAACGCGGCTACGTCAACAACGGCGGCGATGCGGCGTTCTTCCTGGCCCCGGGCGAGAGCATCGATGCCGGCCTGGTCACCAACATCGCCCAACCCGGCCTTGACGCCCGGGTGTGCCTGGAACACCGCCTGCCGGTGCGCGGCATCGCCACCAGCGGCTGGCGTGGGCGCAGCCATTCCCTGGGCATCGCCGATGCCGTGACGGTACTGGCGACGACGGCGGCGGCGGCCGATGCGGCGGCGACCGTGGTGGCCAACCAGGTGAGCGTCGATCACCCGGCCATCGAACGGGTGAAGGCCAGCGAACTGGACCCCGACAGCGATCTCGGCGATTTGCCGGTCACCGTGGCGGTCGGCGAACTGCCGGAACCGACTCGGCGCGCCGCCCTGCTGGCGGGGGTCAACGAGGCCAGGGCCATGCAGGCCGGCGGGCTGATCCACGGCGCCCTGTTGGCGGTCGGCGATCAGGTCGCGACGGTCGGCGAGCTGGCCGATGGTGCCTTGGAAAACGTAACCGAATAGGAAATGCACATGGGGGCGTACGGGTGAGCCGGGTTGTTGGCTGCGACGTCGGTGGCACGTTCACCGATCTGATCCTGCTGGACGAGGCGGCGGGCGAGGTCAGGGTCGCCAAGGTGCCGACCACCACCGACAACCAGGCGATCGGCGTCATGGCGGGGCTGCGCGAGGCCGAGGCGCGGGCCGGCGATCTGCGGTTGATGGTGCACGGCACCACCACCACCACCAACGCCCTGTTGGAAAAGAAAATCGCCCATTGCGGCCTGATAACCACCAAGGGCTTCCGCGACGTCCTGGAGCTGGGCCGCCGGACCCGGCCGAACCCCTATGGCATGACCGGCTATTTCGAGCCGCTGATCCCGCGCGAGCACCGCCTGGAGGTGGCCGAACGGCTGGAGGCCGGCGGCGAGGTGGTGGTGCCGCTGGACGAAGCCGGGGTGCGGCAGGCGGCAACGACATTGGCCGGGATGGGTTGTGAAAGCCTGGTGATCCATTTCCTGCACGCCTATGCCAACCCGGCGCACGAACGAAGGGCGGCGGAGATCGCGGCCGAGGTCTGGCCCAATGGCCACATCACCATCGGCAGCGACATCCTGGCCGAATTCAGGGAATACGAGCGCGGCGTCGCCGGCGCCGTCAACGCCGCCGTGCAGCCGGTGCTGGCCCGCTATCTGGGTCGCCTGGGCCGGGAACTGGCCGCCGACGGCTACGAGAGGGACCTGCTGGTGATGCAGGGCAACGGCGGCACCGTGTCCTCGCGCATCGTCGCCGAGCACGCCATCAACACGGTGATGTCGGGACCGGCCTCTGGCGTCATGGCGGCGGCCTACACCGGCGCCCGCTGCGGCTTCAAGGAGATCATCACCTATGACATGGGCGGTACCTCCTCGGACGTCGGGCTGATCCGCGACGGCGTGCCGGCGACCTCGTCGGAACTGCAGTTGGAATACGGCATGCCGATCCACGTGCCGATGGTCGATGTGCATTCCATCGGCGCCGGCGGCGGCTCCATCGCCTTCATCAACGACGCCGGCATCCTGCAGGTCGGCCCGCGCTCGGCCGGCGCCGCACCGGGGCCGATCTGTTACGGCCGCGGCGGCGAGGAGCCGACCATCACGGATGCCAATCTGCTGCTCGGCCGGCTGAACCCGGAGACCCTGCTGGCGGTCGACAACCCGATCTCCCTCGACCACGTGCGACAGCGGATCGGCGCCACCGTGGGCGACGCCCTGGACCTGGATGCCGAGGCGGCGGCGGCGGCCATCCTGCAGATCGGCAACAACCGCATGGCCGGCGCGATCCGCATGGTCAGCCTGGCCCGCGGCCACGACCCCCGCGATTTCGCGCTGTTCGCCTTCGGCGGCGCCGGGCCGCTGCACGCCACCGCCCTGGCCGCCGAACTGGCCATCCCGAAAGTACTGATCCCGGCCCGTCCGGGCATCACCAACGCCATCGGCTGCGTCGTCGCCGACGTCCGCCACGACTATGTCAACACCGTCAACCAGCCCCTGGCCGAGGTCGACATGGCGGCGGTGCACGACGCCCTGGCGCGGCAGATCGCCCAGGGCCGGGAGACCATCCGGGGCGAGGGGGTGGAGGTCGAGGAACTGGTCCTGGTGCACGCCGCCGAGATGCAGTTCCAGGGCCAAAGCCACATGCTGCGGGTACCCCTGGCGCATGCGGAGGTCGGACGGGAGGACATCCAAGGCGCCTTCGAGGAGGCCTACTACAATCGCTTTTCCCTGCGGCTGCCGGAAATCCGGGCGGTGCTGGTGACCCTGCACACGGCGGTGATCGGCCGCCGGGCGGAGGTCGCACTGGCCAGCCTGATGGATCCCTCGGCCCGGGCGGCGACGGTGGCTGAGGCCCGGCGCGCCAGTCGCGAGGTTTGGTTCGCCGACGGCTGGCGGCAGACGCCGATCCTGGCCCGCGACGCCCTGCCGCTGGGCGCCACGTTCGCCGGGCCGGCGGTGATCGAACAACTGGACACCACCATCGTCGTCGAGCCCGACGACCAGGTCGAGGTCGACCCGGTCGGCAACCTTCTGATCACCGTCAAACCCGCCTTCAGGGAGTGAGGAAGAGAAATGACCCAGTCCTTGGACCACGTCACCCTGGCGGTGTTGCAGAACGGCCTGAACCAGGTCTGCAACGAGATGGACCTGGCCTTCCAGCGGGCCGCCTTCAGTCCCGTCATCGCCGAGGCCATGGACCGCTCCGACGGCATCTACCATCGCGACAACGGCGACCTGATCGCCCAGGGCGAGTTGGGTCTGCCGATCTTCGTCGGCACGATGCAATACTCCACCCGCACGGTGATCGAACGGGCCAAGGACCTGACCCCGGGCGACATCTACATCGTCAACGACCCCTATCTGGGCGGCACCCACCTGATGGACGTGCGCATGGCGATGCCGTTCTATTACCAAGGCGAGATCTTCTGCTGGCTGGCCAACACCGGCCATTGGCGGGACACGGGAGGCGCCGTGCCGGGGGGCTTTTCCGCCAATGCGACCGAGGTCGAGCAGGAAGGCCTGCGGCTGCCGCCGGTGAAGCTGTACAAGGCCGGCGAGGTCGACGAGGAGATCCTCGCCATCGTGCTCTCGAATATCCGGGTCGCCGACGAGACCATCGGCGACATCAAGGCCCAGGCGGCGGCCCTGCGGGTCGGCGAACGGCGCCTGACGGCGCTCTTGGACCGCTATGGCGGGGATACCGTCGAGCAGGCGATCGGCGAAATGCGCGAACGGGCCGATCGGCAGATGCGGGCCCGCATCGCCACCATCCCGGACGGCGACTACCATGGCGTCGCCTGGGTCGATTCCGACGGCGTGGTCAACGAGCCGCTGAAGATCGACCTGAAGATCCGCAAGCGGGAGACCGATCTGTATTTCGATCTCTCGGGCTCCAGCCCGCCGTGCAAGGGGCCGATGAACTCGGTCATCGCCACCACCCGGTCGTCGATCTACCTGGCCATGAAGCACATCTTTCCGGAAGTGCCGATCAACGCCGGCACCTATCAGCCGCTGCATATCGAGGATCCGGCCGGCACTTTCCTCTATGCCGAATACCCCCGGCCGGTCTCGGGCTGCGCAGCCGAGGTCAGCCAGCGCATCGCCGAGGCGGTGTTCGCCGCCCTGGTCGAGGCCATACCGGATCGGCTGTACGCCGCGCCGGCCGGCACCTCGGGCAACTTCGCCCTCGGCGGCATCGACGGCCGCCGCGACCGGCCGTATGTGATGTACCTGTTCACCGGCGGCGGCTATGGCGGCAATGCCCACACCGACGGCCTGACGAATGGCTGTTCGACCATAGGCATCTCCACCATGCAGCCGGTCGAGATACTGGAGCAGCGTTATCCCGTGCTGTTCGAGGAGTTCTCCCTGCGCGAGGGCTCGGGCGGCGCCGGCCAACAACGGGGCGGCTTCGGCGTCAACTATGCCATCCGCCTGCGCCATGGCTGGGGCAGGGCCTCGTTCGTCATGGATCACGGCCGCTTCGGGCCCCAGGGCGTCCTCGGCGGCGCCGACGGCGCGCCCAACCGGGTCAGCATCCACCGCGACGGCGAGATCTACGAGCCGCCGCATCTGTCCAAGGACCAGGACATCCAGGTCGCCGAGGGCGATCTGGTCCGCGTCGCCACGCCAGGCGGCGGCGGCTACGGCGATCCGGCGGGGCGCGATCCGGCCCTGATTTCCCGGGATATCGCCCGCGGCTACTACACGGCGGAGGAGGCCGCGGTGCTATGGCCCGAAGGCGCCGGCGAGGATTGATTTTCCAACACCTTCGGCGGCCCCGAAGGACCGCCGTTCGACATCAATCGGAGCTTTTTCGTTAGGCCGCCAGCCGACGCCGCGTCACGCCCAACCCGGCCAGACCGAGGCCGAACAGGATCAGGCCGGAGGGTTCGGGAACGTCCATGTCATTGGCGACCAGGAGGTAGCGCTCCCAGGTCGTGCTGCCGTTCAAACTGGTGTTCGACCCCGAACGCCAGCCGCGATTGATGTTCCCACCGCCCGTGTGCCAACACAACCGGTCCCGTTCACCGGAGCCAGCGTAATCGCAAGAGCCGCGGGTGACGGAATCGCCCAGGCCCGCGAAACCCCAGGAATAGCCGCTGCTGAAATACCACTCCGAGCCATTCGCCGTATGGGTGGTATTTCCGGTTCCCGTATCGAAGGTCACGTCGGCCGTGGCTGCCGCCGCCAGCACGTCGAAGGTATTGCTGGCAACCAGTTTGCCCGCCAGCATCAGGTTGTCGCCCTGACAGGCGCCCGACAGCAGACCGGCAATGCTTGGGCCGTCAACGCCATAGAGGCCGGACCAGCATACGGTCCATCCCCAGGTGCCGGTTACGGTCGAAACGGCGACGTCGTTTTGCGGTCCCACCGGGATAAACGCGGCATTGGCGGTCCCGACCATGCCGAACATCAACAGTCCGATTGCGCCACTTATCAATTTTCGAAACATCACGATTCCCCTTCGCCTTGGCGCACGACTGTGCAATGCCAAGAGCTTGCTTCTCTCTCCGAATCCGCTCGGGCCTTTCGGCCGAGTCACACGACACCATGCAAGCTTCATGCCAGCTTTTTGATTCGAATAAAATCAATGGCTTAGGGGTTTTCCACCACCAGTGATCACACTACACGACTCTATAGAATTTGAGGGTCGATTTTCGTCTTGGCCAGGCTCTCTGCCAAGCCTGGATGGC
>JASLMH010000096.1 GCA_030746635.1 Alphaproteobacteria bacterium
CAGCTACATCACCGGCCAGCACCTGTCCGTGAACGGCGGCTATACCATCGGGGTTTGATGCCAGGATGCAAAAGGCATGGCTTGTCCCATGCGTCCTTCGAGACGAGCCTGCGGCTCTCCTCAGGACGAGGAAAGGTATTTATTTTCAATAAGTTATCCTCGTGCTGAGGAGGGCGCGCAGCGCCCGTCTCGAAGCATGTCCATGATGGGTTGGCACACCGGCGTCAGGGAACAGGGATCTCTTTCTCGGCCTCCAACTCCCGAAGTGCCTGCTGCCGCTCGCCGATGTAGTCGCGCACGATCGGCGCCGCGTCGCGCTTGCGGGCCAGTTGCATCTGGAACACCAACTGGCTGCCGGTACGGAACATCATCTCGGCGCTGACCAGGTAGAACTCCCACATGCGGGCGAAGCGGCCGTCGTACATGGCCTCGATCTTCCCGCGGTTGGCCTCGAAGCGTTCGGCCCAGTGGGCCAGGGTCTTGGCGTAGTGCAGGCGGAGAAATTCCAGGTCGGTGACCCACAGGCTGTGCTGCTCCACCGCCTCGAACACTTCCGACAGCGCCGGCGAGTAGGCGCCCGGGAAGATGTACTTGCGCAGCCAGGGGCTGGCGGTGCCGGGCGGGCTCATATGGCCGATGGAATGGATCAGCGCGATGCCGTCGTCGTCCATCAGCTCGTTGAGCTTGGCGAAGAATTCGCCGTAATGGTGGACGCCGACATGTTCGAACATGCCGACCGAGACGATGCGGTCGAAACGCCCTGGCACCTCGCGGTAGTCCCGCAGTTCGAAACGGACCCGGTCGACCAGGCCGGCCTCGCGGGCCCGGCGTTGGGCTTCGGCGTGTTGTTCCTCGGACAGGGTGACGCCGACCACCTCGACATCCGCCAAGGCCGCCAGGTAAAGCGCCAGCCCGCCCCAGCCACAGCCGATGTCCAATACCCGCTGCCCCGGCGACAGTTCCAGCTTGGCCGCCAGCAGCCGCAGCTTGTTGCGCTGGGCCGTCTCCAGGCTGTCGCCGTCATCGAGGAAATAGGCGCAGGAGTACTGCATGTCCCGATCCAGGAACAGCCGGTAGAAGTCGTTGCCCAGGTCATAGTGGTGGGCCACGTTGTGCCGTGCCTGGCCGACCGGGTTGGCCTGCTGGAAGCGCTTGAATTGCCGCGATATGTGCCGCAGCAGCCGCTGTAGCGGATACGAGCCGAGCGACAAGCGGTTGAGCGAGAACAGCGTCAGGAAGTCGCGCAGGCTCGAATCCTCGAAGCTCAGGCGCCCGTCCATATAGGCTTCGCCGGCCGCCAGTTCGGGATTGAACACCAGCTTGCGGTAGAGGGACGGATCGCTGAGCCGCATGGTGACCTCGGGCCCCGGCGTGCCAGCGAACACATGCTCCCGGCCGTTGGCGTCGATCACCCGCAGCGTGCCAACGCGCACGAAGGATTTCATCATGTGCGACAACGGGAACATGATTAGCGCAACCGCAGGGGGAGCGCTGCTTTACTTCGGCGGCTTCTTCGCCCAATCGGTCAAGCCGCGGTCCGCCTCCATGGCCGCCTCGATATGCACGCAGGAGGCGCTGGCATCGCGGAAGGCCATCAGCTTCTCGATCGGGAACACGACCTTGCCGATATCCGACCGGAGCCTCAGACGGTCCTTTTCGGGGATGCGTTTGCCGTCCTTCATGATGGCCTCCAGGTCAAATTGATGCGGCTACGGTCAAAGCCGTCCGCACCAATTCAAGCCTACCACCCCATGGATGGCACGGCCAAACCTGTCTCGATCAGGCCGCCCGTTTGCGCCGCCGGGCCCTGTTCCGGGGGGCATTGGCATTCGCGGGCGTCGGGCGGGGTCGGCCCCGTTTGTGCCTGGGACCGCCGCGAGGCTTCGCGGCCTCGGCCAATCCGTCGGGCGTCGTCGCGGCGGGCTCGCCGCCGATCACCGTCAGCCGGCGCCGGATCAGCCGTTCGATGCCGCGCAGGTGGTCCTGTTCGCTCGGGTCGCAGAACGACACCGCCACGCCGCCGGCACCGGCCCGGGCCGTCCGGCCGATGCGGTGGACGTAGCTTTCCGGCTCGTTCGGAAGCTCGAAGTTGACGACATGGCTGACGCCGTCGACGTCGATACCCCGGGCCGCGATATCGGTCGCCACCAAGACCCGCGCCTCGCCGTCGCGGAACCGCTTGAGGGCGCGCTGGCGGGCGCCTTGGGATTTGTTGCCGTGGATCGCCTCGGCGGCGACGCCGCCATTGACCAGTTGCTTGGCGACGCGGTTGGCGCGGTGTTTGGTCCGCGCGAACACGATCACCCGCGAAAGTGCGGGATCGTCCAGCAGGCCGGCCAGCAAGGCCCCCTTGCGGGTGGCGTTGACGTGATGGACCTGCTGTTCGATGCGCTCGATCGGTGTCGCCTGGGGCGTCACCTCGATGCGCACCGGATCGGCCAGGATCTCGCCCGAAAGGCGGGCGACGTCGTCCGGCATGGTGGCGGAAAACAACAGCGATT
Source organism: Alphaproteobacteria bacterium (assembly GCA_030746635.1). Taxonomy (GTDB): domain Bacteria; phylum Pseudomonadota; class Alphaproteobacteria; genus JASLMH01. The sequence goes on from JASLMH010000096.1 coordinate 2,502, forward strand.
GCCGCGCCTTGGGCAAGGCCGAGATGATCTTTCGGACGTCGCGCACGAAGCCCATGTCGAGCATCCGATCGGCCTCGTCGAGGACCAGGAATTCGACCGCCTGCAGCCCAAGCCGCCGTTGACCCATGAGGTCGAGCAGGCGGCCCGGCGTGGCGATGACGATGTCGACGCCGCGGGCCAGGGCGTTGACCTGCGGCCGCTGGCTGACGCCGCCGAAGATCACCGTCTGGCGCAACTTCAGATGCCTGCCATAGGCGCGGAATTCCTCGCCTATCTGGATCGCCAGTTCGCGGGTCGGCGCCAGGATCAGGGCACGTGGGCCGCGCGGCCGTTTGTTGCCGGACTGGCCGGAAAGTCGGTGGAGAATGGGCAGCGCGAAGGCCGCCGTCTTGCCGGTGCCGGTCTGGGCGATGCCCAGCATGTCCCGGCCGGCGAGAAGTTCGGGGATGGCCCGGGCCTGGATCGGCGTCGGGATAATGTGGTTTCTGGCGCTCAATGCACGCCGGATCGGCTCGGCCAGGCCGAGATCCGAGAATTTCATATCGGTCACGTAGTTTTCCTTATGTGCCGGGTGCGCGGGCGGCGTTCTCGACGCGGCCGGGCTCCGGCGTTTCGCCCTGCTCCGGGCGCGGCCGGAGCGGGTGGGTTTTTTGCTTATTGTTCCCAGGACGTGGCGCCGCAATTTGGCGGCGCTTCGCGCAATCGCGAGACAATGTACAGCCGACACATGGGGCCCGCCGCCCGAAATGTCAAGCAAATCAATTTATTATGCTCGGATCAGTCCGCCGGCAACGAGATGCGGCCGTCGGTGCCGATCGGCCAGAACGGGTTGTAGGCGACCTCCCAGACATGGCCGTCGGGGTCGGCGAAATAGCCCGAGTAGCCGCCCCAGAAGGCCTCCTCGGGCGCCTTGACGATGGTCGCGCCCCGTTCTTTCAGCCGGGCGAAAACGGCATCAACCTCGTCCCTGCCCCGGACGTTGTGGGCCAGCGCGAAGCCTTGATAGGCCGCGCCGCCCCCATTGGCGGCAACGGCGTCGATGTCCTTCGCCAGGTCATCGTGCGGGTACAGCGCGAAGACGATGCCGCTCAGGTCGAAGAACGCGATGCCCTCGGGCCCCGGGGCCATTTGCCAGCCGACCGTGTTTTCATAGAAGGCCACGGAGAACGCGAGGTCCCGGACCCCCAGGGTGACCATGCTCAACCGCTGTTCCATGCCGGTTCTAGCCTTCCATGATACCGGCGACGGTGTAGCCGCCGTCGGCGCCGTAGACGTGGCCGGTGACGAAACTGCTTTCCTCGGCCGCCAGGAAGGCGGCCACCGCCGCCACTTCCTCCGGCCGGCCGAACCGAGCCATGGGCATGCGGCTCATGACGCTGGGCGGCGGCTCATCGCCCTGCTCGGGCCGGGTCTTGATCGGCCCCGGCGCGACGGCGTTGACCCGGATGTCGTGGGCCGCCAGTTCGATGGCCATGCTCTGGGTCAGGTTGATCAGGCCGGCCTTGCTGGCGCCATAGGCGGCCCGGCCGCGGCCGCCGAACAGCCCGGAGTTGGAGGCGACCAGGATGATGCGGCCGCCGCCGCCCTGGGCCACCATCTGGCGGGCGGCTTCCTGGCCGCAGAGGAAGCCACCGGTGAGGTTGATGCCCAGCAGCCGCTGCCAGAATTCATCGGTCATTTCCAGGAACGGCATCCGGTCCATGATGCCGGCGTTGCTGACGGCGATATCCAACCGCCCCTGGCGCGCCGCCGCCGTCGCCACCATGACCGCCACCGAGGCCCGCTGGCTGACGTCGACCTGACAGGCCGAGGCCGCCGCGCCGCTGTCGGTGATGGCCCGGGCGGTGTCCTCCGCCGCCGCCAGATCGATGTCGGCGACCAGTACCGCCGCCCCCTCGGCCGCCAGCCGTTCGGCGATTGCCCGGCCGATGCCCCGCCCCGCCCCCGTGACCAGGGCCGATTGCCCCGCCAGCCGATCCGACATGCCGTTTCCTCCGGGTTGTCCGTCTGCAAATCCGGACATACCTTACCCGTTTCCCTCGTCAAGCACCCGACCGGGCCGGATTTCCCAAGACGCCGTCGGATCGCCTGGCGTAGCATCGACGTCGTACCCGTGGCGGGAGAGGCGAGGTCATGGCTGAAGATATGGTCGACTATGTGATCGTCGGCGCCGGTTCGGCCGGCTGCGTGCTGGCGGACCGTTTGAGCGAGGGTGGCGATACGGTCGCCCTCTTGGAGGCCGGGCCGCCCGATCGCCACCCGATGATCCACATACCGGCCGGGGTGCTGCACCTGATCGACAACCCGCGGGTCAACTGGAATTTCTCCTCGGAGCCGGAGGACGGCACCGCCGGGCGGCGCATCCACTGGCCGCGCGGCCGGGTGATCGGCGGCTCGCACTCGATCAACGGCATGCTGTATGTGCGCGGCAACGCCGCCGACTACGACGGCTGGGCGCAGGGGGGCTGCCTGGGCTGGTCCTACGCCGAGGTACTGCCCCATTTCAAGCAATCGGAAACCTACCCCGGCGGCGAGGACGACTATCGCGGCCGCGAGGGGCCGATGCCGGTGGCGGACTACAGCACCATCCTGCCGCTGACCCATCGCTTCGTCGAGGCGGCGCAGCAGGCCGATTTCCCGCTGACGCCGGACTACAACGGCGCCCAACAGGACGGCGTCAGCTATTCGCAGATGACCCGGGGCGGCCGCTTCCGGGCCTCGACGGCCCGGACCTTTCTGGCCCGGGCGCGGAAACGATCGAACTTGACGGTGGAGACGAACGCCCTGGCCTCGGGCCTGCTGTTCGAGGACAGGCGCTGCGTCGGCGTGGCCTTCCGGCAGAACGGGCAGGCCCGCGAGCTGCGCGCCAACCGCGAGGTCATCGTCAGCGCCGGCGCCGTCAACGCACCGCACCTGTTGCAGATCTCCGGCATCGGCCCGGCGGTGCACCTGCAATCGATCGGCGTCGAGGTGCGCCACGACCTGCCCGGCGTCGGCGCCAACCTCTCGGACCATTACGTGATCCGGGTGATGCATCGGGCGCGGGACGCCATCAGCCTCAATGAATTGGCCCGGGGCTGGCGAAAAATGCGCGAGGTCGTGCGTTATCTCCTCCAGGCGGACGGCGCCCTGACCTTCGGCGTTACCTCTGCCATGGTGTTCTGTTCCAGCCGCGAGGGCGTGGTCAGCCCCGATATCCAGTTGCTGTTCACCCCGGCCAGCTATCGCAGCGACAAGCTGGCCCTGGAGAACCAGCCGGGCATGCTGGCGGCGATCTGTCCGGTGCGGCCGGCCAGCCGGGGCACGGTGATGGCGGCCTCGGGCGATCCCGCGCAAGCGCCGCTGATCCAGCCCAACTACCTCTCCGACACCGACGACGTACGGGTGCTGACCGCCGGCCTGGCTCACGCCCGGCGGATCTTCGCCGCGCCGGCGCTGGCCCAACACAGCGTCGGCGAATTGAGCCCGGGCGGGGAGGTCGAGGACGCGGCGTCGGTGGAGCAATTCGCCCGCCAGACCGGCAATACGCTCTACCACCCGGTCGGCACCTGCAAGATGGGCGTGGACCCGATGGCGGTGGTCGACCCGCGTCTGCGGGTGCACGGCCTGGACGGTCTGCGCGTGGCCGATGCCTCGATCATGCCGGTGCTCAGTAGCGGCAACACCAACGCGCCCACGATCATGATCGCCGAGAAGGCGGCGGCGATGATCCAGGAAGATGCCCGTGCCTGACGTCGCCTGCGGCGGTCTTTGGTTTAGGTGGCAAACGCCTTTTGCAGGGCGGGTCGGGCCTTCAGCCGCTCGACGTAAGCCGTTACATTGGGCTTGTCGGAAATGTCGGCGCCGAGGCGGGCGGAGACGACGCAGGCATGGCCGGTCATGATGTCGGCGCCGGAAAATTCGCCGGCCAGATAGTCGCGGCCGGCAAGGCCGTCCTCCACGGCACCCAGCATCCTGGTCAGCAGCTTCAGCGCCCGATCCAGGTTGACCTGGTTGCGCCTGTCCTCGGGCAACAAAATGGTCTCGACGACAATGGTGTTGACCGGTGGCATCAACATGCCTTCGGCGTAGTGGAACCATTGCAGGTAGGTGGCGAATTCCGGCGAATCCTGATCCGGCAGCAGTCTACCGTCGCCGTATTTCGCCAGCACGTACTGCACGATGGCGCCTGACTCGAAAAGGGTTTGATCGCCGTCCTTCAACGCCGGCACCCGCCCCATGGGGTGGACCTTCAGGTAGTCCGGGTCGCGCATTTTCGGATCACCCAGGCTGAAGGCCTCCAACTCGTAGTCAAGGCCCAGTTCCTCGAACAACCAGACGATCCGTACCGAACGGGTATTGGGCGCGTGATAGATCTTCATACTCATTTTCCTCAACATGCTGGACGATGACTTGGTGCCGGATAGGCCGGACTCGTTTGCGATCATACCTTACAGGCGGCGGTGATGACGGGAAATGCGCGCTAGCTGGCGTCGACCTGGAACCGCCAGGTATCGCCGTGGGAGACCACCCGGCCGGCGGTCGGCGCCGCGAAGTGGGTGCCGAAAACCAATACCTCATCATCGGCATAGCGCCCGAGGAAATCGCGGCGGGTCGTTTGGGCGCGGCCGACGTCGTGGTCGAACTTGCTGGCCACGCCCGGCAGGGCGCACTGGATCGGATGATGCATCAGATCGCCGGTGATCACCGCCCGCTGCCCGGCCGAGGCGATGACGACGCTGACATGGCCCGGCGTATGACCGGGCGTGGGTTCCAGGCCTACCTCGTCGCAGACGCGATGATCCATATCGACCAGCTCGTGCAGCCCGGCGGCGATGATCGGTCCGATGGAATCCCGGTTGACCGCCGCACAATCGATCACCGCCTCGGCGATCTCGTGGTCGACGTCGCCGGCGATGGCGCTGACGGTCTCCTGCTGCCAGTGCTCCCACTCCACGCGGCCGAACAGATAGCGGGCGTTGGGGAAGGTCGGCCGCCATTCGCCATCCACCAGCATGGTGTTCCAGCCGACGTGATCGATGTGCAGATGGGTGCACAACACGGTGTCGATGCCGTCCGGCGGATAGCCGGCGGCGGCGAGATCGTCCAGGAACGGCCCCTGCAACTGGTGCCAGACCGGGTTGCCGCGCTCCTTGTCGTTGCCGACGCAGGTGTCGACGATGATCCGTCGCCCGGGCGTCTCGATGACGAAGGCCTGGATGCAGCTTTTCAATTGCCCGTCGTCGGTGGCGAAGTGCGGCCGCAACCAGCTCTCCCGCAAAATCTCCTCGGTGGAGAGGTTGCGATAGCCGAAATCCGGCGTTCTTGTCGCGCTCAGTTCGACGATGCGGGTGATCCTCACGTCGCCGATCTGCCAATTGTCCGTCGTCATCGCCCGTCTCCCGATCGTTCTGGTGGGGCGAGCATAGGGCGACATCGGCGGCCAGCCCAGGGCCGTTATTTTTCCTCCAGATCGGTGACGCCATCCCAGTCCGGGCCGGGCGGCGCGGCCGCCAGGGCCGTGGCCCGCCGCGCCAGGCTGGCCGCTATCTGATCGCCGGTGTCGGCGAGATCGCCGAATTCGGCCGCCGCCTCTTCGAAAAGCCGAGACCGCAGATCGGCCAGCGCCTGGGCGAACCGATCGAGCCGCGCCCGAGTGGCCGCGTCGATGTTGGCGGCCCGATCCAACGGTTCGAAGATCGCCACCGGTTCCGCACGGCCGACCACGCGGACCTGGTCGATTTCGCGCAGGGCGATATCGGGGCCACAGGCAGCGGCGGTTTCGGCGGTGATCAGGATATCGGTGGCGTAGGCCTTGTTGGCGCCCTCCAGGCGCGCCGCCAGGTTCACGGTGTCGCCGATCACCGTGTAGTTGAAGCGGCGTTGCGAGCCGATGTTGCCGACCAGCGTCGGCCCGGTGTTGACGCCGATGCGGGCGGCCAGTTCCCGGTTGTCCGGCAGCGATAGCTGGCCCCGTAGGTCGCGCAGTCTGGCACGGCAATCGAGCGCTGCCTCGACCGCTTGTTGGGCATGGGCCGGGTCGTCCAGCGGCGCGCCGAACACCGCGACGATGGCATCGCCGATATACTTGTCGACGAAGCCGCCATGCGCCTCGACGATGTCGGTCATCGCCGTCAGATAAGTGTTGAGGAGGTCAACCAGTGCCTCTGGCGTCAGCGATTCCGAAATGCTCGTGAAGCTGGCGAGGTCGGAAAACAGGATCGAAACCTCGCGGGTCTCGCCGCCCAGCATCGGCGGCCGGTCCGCTTCGACCAGTCGGTCGATCACCGCCGGCGCCAGGTAGAAGGCGAAGGCGCGCCGCAGGAAGCGTTTGTCCTTGTCGGCGACGGTGAAACGATAGCCCTGGATCAGGGCGAAGCCGAGGCCGGCGGAGATGGCGGCCTGCAGCATCGGTAACACCAGCACGGCGCGAAAGGCGACGACGCAAACGACGCCCCAGATCAGCAAGCTCGCGACCAGCAGGCCACCGCCGCGCGGCGCCGACAGCAGCATGGCCAGTGCGGCGGCGGCCAGGGTGATCAGCAGGGTCACGGCGGCCGTGGCGCCGCGGCTGGGTACCACCAAGGCATCGCCGCGCAGGATATTGGCGATGGCGGCCGCGTGTATGAAGACCCCGGGCAAGCTGTCCCGGGTGGCGGGCGCCTGCACTGCCGGTTGGTCGGTGCAGCGGGGTGCCGTCGCCCGCAGCAGATTTTCGGTGGTCAGGCGGGCCGAAGTCAGCTTGCGATCCTCGACATCGAGAACCAGGCCAAGCAAAACGGCCTTGCCGGCGAACTGGCTCCGAAAGAAATCGGCTCGTTCGGCCTCGGCGCAGGCGTGCAGGTCGGCGAAAGAATACATCGTCAGGGCGTCGGCGGCGGTATCGAAGTTCAGGTCGAGGGCATTGCCGCCGCTGCCCGGTACCGGCGCGCCGTTGAGTAACAACACGCCGGAATCGGAAATCGTCGCTTCTGCGCCGGCCAGGCGGCTGGCGATTTCGGCCGCGAAAGCGGTCTGACGCCTGGTTTCCCCGTTGCCTCCCGTCACCGCGAAGGATAGCGGCACGCGGCGGATGATGCCGTCCGGATCCTCCAACAGGTTGACGATGCGAATATTGCGGCCGTGCCCAACGGCGAAGCTCTGCCCCGGATGCGGCCGGATCGGGGCGTCGGAATGCTGCACCATGGCCAGCACGACGCGGTTGTCCCTGGCCAGGCCGCGCAGCGCCAGCAGGAAGGCCCGGTCGAACCCCCGCAGGTACTTCTCGACCGAAGTCGGGAAGATCAGGTCCAGCCCGATCACCTTGGCATCGGCCTGACCGAGGGCGTTGAGCACGCGGGCAATCTCCTGGGTCCACATAACCCGTGGCGTATCCCGGAACGGCGGCGTCCGGTATGTGGCTTCATCGATGGCGATGATGTTCAGCGGTATTTCCGGCCGGACGGCGGGCGCCAGGACCTGGCCGCGCAGCCAATGCAGAGTGTCGATGCTCAGGCCGCCCAGCCGATCGGCCCAGGGACCCGAAAGCAATAGTGTCGACAACAGTGCAGCCACTACTACCGCGATGCCGTCGCGCGGCTTCATCGGCCTTTCGTCCGCTCAGACAATGTCGTGACCCGATCGTGCCGCGTCAAAAAACCACCAGGCGCTCGAACAGGTTGGCGCCGTTGCCGGCGTCCGCCGCCACCCGCAGGGTCAGGCGCCGTCGGCCGGCGGCAATGTCGTAGCGGCCACCCGGCGATAACCGAACGCCGGCGGCCAGGAAGTCGATCATGTTGCTGGTGACGTTCAGGTCCCAGGTCGCCTCCGGACGGTCGGTCCGCCGCAGGGTAATCACGGTCGCGCCCTGCGTCAGCCGCAAGACCGGGCTGACCACATGGATGGTGACCGGTTTGCCCATCGCGCCACGTTTCTTCTTTTTCGGCCCCTTTCGGAACACGACCACGCCGGCCTTGCCCTTGCTGTCCTTGCTCAAGGCGACCTGGCCGCCGGCACAATTGACGATCTCGCGTTCGACTTGGCCTCCCTCGACCGCGCTTTGGCGCGCGCCGACCACGACCTGTCCGCCGGTAATGGTTTCCCGGTTGCAGGATTGCAGATAGCCGAGCACCAGCACTTCGCCGTCCTTGAGGGCGATCCGACGGCCGGCCTCGAGCATTTCGAACAGGCCCAGGTCCTGGCGCCCGGGATCGGCGTCCTCGACCACCGCCACCGGCGTGCCGGCCGCCTGGGCATCGTGCGGCGCGCCCGGCAGGGCGACGCCCAGGATCATTGTTGCGGCCATCGAGGCGGCCGAAATCCTCGGCATTCCTGGCAGGTTCATCGGTCTAGACTCCGGGGCCATGGCTGCCGCCGTCGCCGATCAGCGAGAACGGCGCCCAGAAGATCGGGTGGGCGTAGGAGAACACGCTCTTGTCGGTTTCGCTGTCGACGTAGCCCGGGCCGTCGATCAGCGACAGCATCGCGCCACGCAGCGCCTTGGCCCGGCCCAGCGTCGGCTCGGCCGCCTGCCGGCCGAACAGCTCGGTGGTCAGGGCCATGGCTGAAGTGGTCTCGACCGGCCAGTTGCTGACCAGCAGGGCGCGGGTGCCGGCATAGAAGAAGGCGCGGCCCAGGCCGGACACCGCCTCGGCCCCGGCGCCCTCGCCGGAGCCGGTGTTGCAGGCCGACAGCACCACCCAGTCGGCATCCAGCTTCAGGCCCAGAATCTCGCCCATGGTCAACAACCCGTCCTCGGTACCGCCGACCACGGCCGGGGCGGACAACGCGAGCGCCGGCTGCGTCAGACCGTCCAGGTCGCCGGGGATCAGGCCATGGGTGGCGAAGGCGAGTACCCGGTAGGCCGAGAGGTCGAGCGACTTCACCGCCGCCTCGGTGGCCGCCATGCCAAGGAAGATGTCCTTCTTGAGGTCGGCCTTCAGGGCGGTGGCGATGCGGCGGACCTCGTCGGCCGTTTCCGGCAACCGGGGCAGGTCCTCCAGTCCGGCGCTGCCGAGGTCTTCCGTCTTCGGCGTCGACCGCAGCTTGATACGCACGCCCCGGGTGCGCAGGCCACGGGTCTTGACGGCGCCCTCGGTGGTCGCGGCCGCGACCTGGGTCGGTTCGTCGTCCTTGCTGAACAGGGGATCGCCAAAGCCCGCGAAGGGGCTTTGCTGGCGCGTGCGCACCGGCAGGCTGCGCAGCGAAGCCAGGGAACCGACCGACGGCAGCATCGCCACCGAGTGGTTGCGGATCAGCCAGGGAACATTGCTGTAGCGTGAAAACAGGGGCTCACGCTGGGCGCCGAGTGCCACCGGTTCGGTGGGCAGCAGGGCGAACGGCAGGTAGCCGAGCGGTCCGTGGGCGGCGATGAAGAGGTTTTCGGCGCCCTGCCAGCCGCTCGCCACCGGCTGCAACAGCCTGGCGTACAGGTCGTGGGCGGCGGCGACGTCGAAGGCGGGAATATCACCCAGGGTCTCCGCATCCGGGGTCAATGACGTCCGAATACCCTCCACCGAGGCCTGGATCGCCGGCCAGCCGTCGTCGGCCGCGGCGAAGGCGACCTCGCCCTTGCTCGGGATCGCCCAGACCAGAGTTTTCCTCTCCCCGACATAGGTCACGATCATCGCTTCGTCGCCGCCCAGCATGGACTGCACGCCCTCGAAGGATGCCGGTTTCGGATTGATCAGGCTGGCGTATTCGGGGAACCGGGCCTCGATCTCCTCCATCAGCGCGGCGCGGGCACCGCGAAGCTGGTCGATCGACTTGCGCAGGGTATCAGCCTTGCCTTTCGCCAGTTGGCCCTGGGTCAGCGCGTTGGAAAGGACGCCATAAAGCGCCGCGATCTGCTTTTGCGCATCCTGCTCGCCCCGCACCAGCCTGCGCAGTTCGGGGTCGGGGATCGAGGTCCGCGCCGCCGACTGGGCCAGCGCCGCCTGCACACTGCGGGCACTGATCAGGGTGGCGACGGCGAACGCCTCGGCGCTCGCCCCGCCATGGCCACTCCGGGCAAGCGCCTCCAGGTAGCCCTCGTGGATCAGCTTCAGCCGCACGGCCAGGCCCGAACTGGTGGTCCCGCCCTCGCTGCGCCGCGAGCGTTGCTTGAGAATACGATAGGCGCCCCGGAAGCTCTCGAGCGCCGCCTTGCTTTGGCCCTGCCGATGCATCGCCACGGCATGCAGGCCCAGGGCCAGCGCCGTCTCGAAGTTCTTCTTGCCGAGCTTTTCCGAGAGCCGGCGAGAGGCCGGGCCGGTCACCCGCGCCGCCTCCGCCGCACGATCCGTCTGCAGCAAGGCCACCGCACGGTCCAGATCGTAGCGATGGAAGCGGTCAAGCAACGCATCGTCGCCACCAGAAGCCTCCGCGATGCTGGCAAAGACCTTCAGCGCGCCCGGCCAATCACCGCTGGCGACCATAATACCCGCGAGTGAATGGCGGGCCTGATTGAGGATGTGTCCGTCCCGGTCGACCTGCAAATCCTCGAGGATGTCGATGGCAATCCCGGACAGCGTCCGGGCCTCGATCAATCGTCTGGTGCGACCCAGCACGGCAATCATCGGGGCGAGCGTCTGAACCGTATATGGCGAATTCCGGCCAAAAGTCGACACGGAGAGGCTGACCGCATCGCGGGCCGCTATCTCCGCCTCCGAATGGCGATCCTGATGCACCAGCGCGCGCGCCAGGATGATAAGGATATCTATCTTGGTGTGCTTTCTGAGAGTGAGCACGGAATAAAGCGCGAATGATTCTTTTGACCCACCTTCTCGTGCGCCTTCCCTCTCAATTTCCCGGTCGATCAACGGCAAGGCGGCCCGAGCTTTGGCCTCGGCTTCCTTGTATTGGCCGGAGTTCAGCGCCACCCATCCCTGGGCACGATACAGCATCGCCTCGGCATGGGAGACATCGATGCCGCCTCTTCGCGCTCTCCTAAATTCGACTTCGTCGATAGTGGCCCGGGTGACGGCGAGGTCGTGCCGCGCCCCATCCATATCACCAATCTTCGACTTGTGCCGTGCGAGGGCCGCCCGGGTCTTGGCGGCCAGTTGGAGGCGTCGGCCAGCACTGGAAAGGCGATCCGAAATCGTTTCAAGGTCTTCTATCGCCCTTCGGAGGTTCCCGCTTGCCACCTCGGCGACGGAGCGTGAAATCAAGATCTTGGCGGTTATGTCATAATCGGTGGGCCCTTCCGCCAGAGCTGCGGCGAGGTCCGCCCGCATCTGCTTGATCCTGCCCAGCTCGCCGCCGGCGGCGGCACGCTGATAGAGGGACGCCGCGCGGTCATCCGGCGTCGACCCGGTCGGCGCGGCGCGGTTGGCCGCCGCCTTGAGCGCAGCGACCTCCGCCGGCGTCTTGCCGGACGCGGCCTTGAGCATCCGCTCGACATCCTCGATCTTGCGCGGCGGCGGGGTGAAGGCCTGGCCCTCGAATTTGGCGGTGACCTTGACGGCTTCCGACAGTGACACGGTCGGTTTTTCGCCGCCGCCCTGATCGGTCTGGCAGGCTGCGATCACGGCCGCGCCGCACAAGGCAAAGATTGATCTCGAAAGCGACATTCCACCCTCCTTCCAGAACCCGCAGATCGGGCTCGGCTGGCTTCGCGCCGGGGCGTGCTGCCGTTCTGTGTCTTGACCGACTACCTCGGAATACGCCGCGGCGGCCTAGTTGAATGATAACCGAAGCCGGCAGGGCGCAACATGACGGCGATCACAGTCGCAGATCCGGCCTATCCCGGATCGCCGGTCCAGCGGCGGAACAGGTCGTGCTCGATGCCGAACTGGTCCAGGGTGCGGCCGACGCTCTGGTGGATGATGTCCTGGATGGTTTTCGGTTCGTGGTAGAAGGCCGGCATCGGCGGCAGGATGGTGGCGCCCAGGTCGTAGGCCCGCGACATCAGCTCCAGGTGCCCCTTGTGCAGGGGCGTCTCGCGGACCATCAGGACCAGCGGCCGCCGCTCCTTCAGGGTGACGTCGGCGGCCCGGGAGATCAGGTTGGCGTTGTAGGAATTGGCGATCGCCGACAGGGTCTTGATGGAACAGGGGGCGACGATCATGCCCCGGGTCAGGAACGAGCCGCTGGCCGGCGCGGCGGCGATGTCCTTGTTGGGGTAGACCACCTCGGCCAGCTCGCGCACCTCGTCCAGGCCGTAGTCGGTCTCGATCGCCAGGTTGCGGCCGGCGGATTCGCTGATGATCAGGTGCGCCGGGGTTTGCAGATCACGCAGCGCCTTCAAAAGCTCGACGCCGTAGACCACGCCGCTGGCGCCGGTCATCGCCACCACCAGGGGCAGGGTCATGGGGTCGCTCCTTCCTTTTGCAGTTCCGCCAGCAGCTTATCGACGATCTCGCGGCAGCGGGAGAGGATGATGTCGATGGCCTCCGGCCCCAGATCATCCCAGTGGATGCCGGCGGTGACCACCGCCTGGGTATCCAGGGCGGCGGCGATGGTCTCGGCCGCATACTGCGCCACCCGGTCTTCCTTATGGCCCAGATAGCTCAGCACCGAGGCGGTGGCGCTGCGCTGCTCCGGATCGGCCAGGCTGGGCCGCGGCGTGGCGGCGGCGACGGCGCCGATATGGGGCCGCTCGCCGCCCCAGATATAGACCAGCAAATCGTCGCCCAGGTAGACCGCCTCGGCCTCGACCAGGTAGTCGTCCTCGGCCGTGCGGGCGGTGATGCGGTTGAGATGCCTACTCAAGCGCTTTCCTCGAACGGCTTGTCCTCGAACACCAGGACCTTCGGCGCCGTGCCCTCGAAGCCCAGCTCCTGCCAACGCGCCGCCACCTGGTCGTAGGTCGGTTCCGACAGTTTGCTGCGCGGCGAGAAGACGTCGATGTGCTTGAACTCCATGCAGGCGTTGATCAGGCACTTCGAGCCCCAGGGCCGGATTTCCGGCGGGTTCTGGCTGGGGTCAAGGAAGGTACTCCAGGTTTCGCGCAGGATGTCGATGGAATGGGCCGGCCGCGAGCGGGTGACCATGGCCCAGACCACCTCGGCCAGGTTGGTGGCGTCGACGTCATGGTCGACCACGACGACGTATTTGCTGAAATAGGCGCCGCCCATGCACTGCGCCGCCAGGGCCATGGTCTGGGCCGCGTGGCCCGGATACAACTGTTCGATCGAGACCACGGTCATGCCCCAGCCGGCCGCCTCGGGCGGCGACCACACCGCCTTGATGCCGGGCACGCCCAGCTTGTCCAGGTCGTTCCAGATCTTCGCCGCCCGCGCCATGGCCCAGAACAGGCCGCATTCGTTGGACGGCCAATCGGCCATCAGGGCGCAGGTCAGGATCGGGTTGTCGCGGTAGCGCACCTTCTCGATGCGGATATAGGGGGTCGGCGCCTCCGGCCGGCCGTAATAGCCGGTGAACTCGCCGAACGGCCCTTCGTCGAAGGTATCGTCCGGATAGGCGAAGCCCTCGATTATGATCTCGGCCCGGGCCGGCAGCAGCAGGCCGGTCAGCTCGCTCTTGAACACCTCGATCGGGCTGCCGTTGATGCCGCTGTAATAGTCGTACTCGGACTCGCCCTTGGGGAACGAGGTGGCGGCGACGATGAACAGCAACGGATCGATGCCGTAGACGGCCGCCACCGGCGCCGGTTTGCCCAGCTTCCACCATTTCTCCCGGTCCAGCAGGGCGTCCTTGCCCGGCGAGCAGTAGAAGCCGACTTCGTTCGGCGCCTTGATCATCTGCCGGTAGGTGCCCAGGTTCATCCGCCCGGTTTCCGGGTCCATGGTGACCACGGCATCGCCGGTGCCGATGTACTTGCCGCCGTCCAGGGGCCACATCCGGGGGGCCGGGAACTTGGTGACATCGACCTGGTCGCCCATCTCGACGTTCTGGTTGACCAGGGCCGTCGCCTCGTCGACCTCGGCCGGCGGCATCTTGCGGTCCATCTTGGTCTTCAGCATCCCCACCACCTCGACCGCGTCGTCGGTGGGCTCCTCGCCGATCGACAGGCAGACCCGGCTCAGGCTGCTGCCCATCATGTTGTAGAGGGAGCGGAAGCCCTCGTGCCCCTTGATGTTCTCGAACATCAGGGCCGGGCTGCCGACCTCCTTGCCGCTGAGGTAGGCGATGGTGGAGCTTTCCAGGTCGGGATTGACCTCGGCCGTGATGTGCTTGATCTCGCCGTGCGCCTCGGCCTTTTCCAGCCAGATGTCCAGATCGCTCAATTGCTCGATGTTGCGGGGGGGCTGGTCCATGTCATTCCTCCTCTCGGCCGCCGGTTCGCCGGCTTGTGGGGTAATCCGGGGTCGGGCGCCGTCACCGTCAGGTCAGTTCGCGGACCTCGGCCCAGGTGTCGTCCAGGGTGCGCCGGAAGCGGTCGACGGCCTCGTCGACCTCGCCTTCGCTGATGATCAGGGGCGGTGCGAAGACGATGCGGTCGCCGACCACCCGCAGGATCAGGCCGTTCTGGTGGCCGTGCCGGTCGATGCGGGCGCCCAGGCCGAACTCCGGGTCGTAGGGCTGCCGGGTGGCCTTGTCCTGGACCAGTTCGACGCCGGTCAACAGGCCGACGCCGGTGACATCGCCAACCAGCGGATGCTCGGCCAGTTCCGACAAACGGCGCAGCATATGACCGCCGACCCGGGCGGCGTGGCCGATCAGATCCTCTTCCTCGTAGATCGCGATCACCTCGCGGGCCACCGCCGTCGCCACCGGATGGCCGCTGTAGGTGGAGCCATGCGCAAAGCTGCCCAGCTTGTCGGACTCGGTCAGCATGGCCTGATAGATCTTCTCATTCACCAGCAGGGCCGAGATCGGCTGGAAGGCGGCCGAGAGAGCCTTGGCGCAAGAGATCATGTCGGGTTGCAAATCGAAGGTCTGGCTGCCCCACCAATTCCCGGTGCGGCCGAAGCCGCAGATCACCTCGTCGGCGACGAACAGCACCTCGTAGCGGCGCAGCACCGCCTGCACCTTCTCGAAATAGCTCTCGGGCGGCACGATGCCGCCGCCGGCGCCCATCACCGGTTCGGCGAAGAAGGCGGCGACGGTCTCGGGCCCCTCGTCCAGGATCAGCTTTTCCAGGTTGTCGGCCAGCCGGGTGGCGAAGTCGGCCTCGCTCTCGCCCGGCTCGGCGAAGCGGTAATAGTGCGGCATCTCGGCATGACGGAACTGCGGCAGGGGCAGGCCGAAATCGGCGTGCATGTCCGGCTTGCCGGAGACGCTGATGGCGCCGATGGTGCTGCCGTGATAGCCCTTGTCGCGGCCGATGATCTTGTTCTTCTCGGGCTTGCCGATGGCGTGGTGGTAGTACCAGGCCAGCTTGACGGCGGTATCGTTGGCTTCCGAGCCGGAGCTGAAGAACAGCGCCTTCGACATCGGCACCGGCGCCAGCCGCATCAGGGTCTCGGCCAGGTCGATGCTGGGGTGGTTGGCCCGATGGCGGTAGGAATGGTAGTAGCCCAGGGTGCGCAACTGCTCGTAGGCGACCTTGGCGATCCGCTCGTTGGCCGAGAAGCCGAGGGCGGCGCACCATAGCCCCGCCACCGTCTCGATGTAATCGCGGCCATCGTCGTCGAACACCCGCACGCCGGCGCCCTTGTCGACGATGAAAGGACCCTGTTCGCGGTGCAGGCGCAGGTTGGTTTGCGGGTGGACCTGGTTCTCGATGTCGCGCGCGGCGGCGGAATTGGCCAGCAGGGTCATATGATCCATCCTTCCCGTTATCCGTCTTCGTGTCCATAGTCGCGGCGGGCCGCCTCCGGGCTGACGTAGCCGTTGCGCAGGTCGTCCCGCAATGCCTCGGGGTCGCGTTCGGCGGCCGGGCCGAAGCCGCCGGAACCCGGCACCTCGAAGACCACCAGGGCGTCGGCCGGGGCGATGAAGCCGCCCTTGCTTTTCAACTCGTGGCGGGTGCCGTCGGGCCCCAGCATGTAGATCCGGGTCGGCGTGCCGGCCTGGCCGCCGAACAAACCGAACGGCGGCGATTTCGAACGCTCGCAACAGACCGAAGCATGGGACTGCTCGCCCAGGATGCGCCAGATCCGCCGGGCGCCCAGGCCGCCGCGATACTTGCCGGCGCCGCCGGAGTCGGGCAGCAGTTCATAGGTCTCGATGCGGGTCGGGAAACTCATCTCCAGGATTTCGATCGGCGTGTTCATGGTGTTGGAGATGCCGGAGGCGATGGTGTTGATGCCGTCCTTGTTGGGCCGGGCGCCGAAGCCGCCCTTGATGGTCTCGTAGGAGACGTAGCGATCACCAGTGCGGTAATCGACGCCGCCCAGGGTCAGGATCGCCGAGGTGCCTTGCGAACAGGCCATGACGTTGTCGGGTACGAAGCCTGCCATGGCGCCGAACAGCATGTCGCAGACCCGGTGCGACATCTCGTGGTTGGCGTAGACCACCGGCGAGGGCAGGCTGGCGTTGACCACGCTGCCCTCTTCCGCCGTCACCGTGATCGGCCGCCAGCAGCCGGAATTGGGCGGGATCAGGGCGTTGGGATCGGCCATGGTCTTGACGGCGGTGAAGATGCCCGAGGCGGTGACCGCCAGGGGCGCGTTCATCGGCCCCGGCACCGCCGGGTCGGTGCCGGCGAAATCCACCACCAACTGGTCGCCCGACTTCACCGCCCGCATGCGGATGGTGAAGGTGCGGTCGTCGTTGTCGCCCGGTTCGATGATGCCGTCGCCGTCGCAGATGTCCTCGAAGCTGCCCTCGCCGTCCGGCAGGGCGGCCAGGGCCTGGCGCATCATGCTTTCGGAATAGTCCATCACCCCCTGCATGATACGGGCCAGCCGCTCGGCGCCGTAACGCCCGGCCAGCACCTCCAGGCGGGCCACCGCCCGCCGGTTGGCGGCGACCTGGGCCCGCAGATCGCCGCGCCGCTCGTCGGGCGTGCGCACGTTGGCGAAGATGATGTCGTCGACCTCGCGCACCAGGTCGCCCCCCG
>JASLMH010000097.1 GCA_030746635.1 Alphaproteobacteria bacterium
CCTGGAAGTCGGCGCTTTCGTACTGGAAGTAATAGCCGGGCCGCGCGTAGATGCCGATATCCATCGGTTCCACATGGCTGACGATCGACAGGTCATAGGTCTTCTGCTTGTAGACCTGCTTCAGCCAGACCGGCCATTCGACGTTCTCGATCTTGATCTTGAAGCCGACCTTCTCCAACTGCTGGGCGACGATCTGGCCGCCGTTGCGGGCATAGCCGGTCGGCGGCAGCTTCAACGACAATTCCAGGCCGCCGCCATAGCCGGCCTCGGCCAGCAGCGCCTTGGCCTTGGCCTGATCGAAGGGATAGGTGCCGGTCAGGTCCAGGTAGTCGGGGTTGTGCGGCGCGAAATGGGAGCCGATCGGGGTGCCGGCGCCGAACATCGCGCCGTCGATGATCTCCTTGCGGTTCAGGGCATGGGCGATGGCCTGGCGCACTTTCAGTTTGCTCAGGGCCGGATGCTTGTTGTTGGTCGACAGGATGGTCTCGCCCTCGGTGGTGCCGTGGGTCACCTCCACGCGCTTGTGGTTCTTCAGGGCGCCCAGGCCCTCCTCGGCGCGGGAGAAGGGGATCAGGTCGATGTCACCGGCCATGATGGCGGCGATCTGCGCTGATTGGTCGTTGATGAAGCGGAACTTGACCTTGTTCAGCTTCACCGAGCCGGCGTCGTAGTGACCCGCGTTCTTTTCCATCAGCACGGAATCGCCCTTGACCCAGCGGACGAACTTGAACGGGCCGGTACCGACGGGCTTGGTGCCGTTGGTGGCGGCGGATTCGGTGCCGACGATAACGGCCGTGCTCTCACCCATGTTGAACAGGAAACGCGGCCGCGGCTCCTTCAAGGTGACGACCACGGTATGAGCGTTCGGCGCGGCGACGGAGGCCATGTTGGTGAAGTACTTCTTGCGCTTGTTCTTGCTGTCCTTGCCGGCGTTGCGTTCGTAGGTGAACTTGACGTCGCCGGAATCGAAATCCGTGCCGTCGTGGAACTTCACGCCCTGGCGCAATTTGAAGGTATAGGTCTTGCCGTCGTCCGAGATCGTCCAGCTTTCCGCCAGCATCGGGCTGACGGTGGCGTCCTCGTTGATCCGGGTCAGGTTCTCATAAATGTTGTAGAGGGTGATCTGCGCGATCGCCGCGGCGGCGCCGGTCGAGGGATCCAGTCCCGGCGGTTCCAGGGTCATCGCGATGTTGATGGAATCCTTGGCCGCTTGCGCGGTCAGCGGCATGGCGGCGACGGTCGCCACGGCCACGGCATAGCCTATGCGTCTCATTGTTCGTCCTCCCTTGGGAAAGCCGGTGGTAGGCCCCATTTCGTCGTCTGGTGATCCAGTTTTATCGCGTCTTGCCGCCGTCGGCAAAGGCCGCGGTGTGACATTCCCGATAGGCCGGGAAGCCGGGGATCGCCTCGGCCTCGAAAACCGCCCGGGCGATCGCCCGGGAAAGGCAGTCGGCGGCCAGCGAACCGATCCGGGCGATGGCCATGCCGGCGGGTTCGGGCAAGGGCCGCCGCGCCGTCGACAGGGCGAAGATGGTGTCGCCGTCGAACGGCGTGTGCACCGGCCGGATCGCCCGGGCCATGCCGTCATGGGCCATGGTCGCCAGCCGCCGGGCCTGGGCATTGTCCAGGGTGGCGTTGGTGGCGACCACCGCCAGGGTGGTGTTGCCGCCGATCCGGGATTCCACCGGTATCTCCCCTTCGCCGCCGGCCGGCCGCGTCGGCGGCAATTGGCCGCCCAGTTCGCCATCCTGTTCCAGGGCCCAGGCCCAAAACGTGCCGCCGCCCGGCATCACCGTGGCGCCGACCGGGTTGGCCACGGCCAGGGCGGCGACCTGCAGGCCGTCGTCGCCGACCGCCGAGGCGCTGCCCAGGCCGCCTTTCAGCCGGCCGGCGCAGGCGCCCATGCCGGCGCCGGCGTTGCCCAGGGCGAAGTCCGTCCCGGCGACGTCGCAGGCTTGCCGCGCCAGTCGCCGATAGGGTGGCTCCTCGCCCCAATCCTTGTCGCCGCCGCAGTTCAGATCGAAGATGATGGCGCCCGGCACGATCGGCAGCCGCCAGGGCCCCAGGGCGAAACCGCGGTCCCGGGCGGTCAGCCAGGCGACCACGGCGTCGCCCGCCTGCAGGCCATGCACCGAACCGCCGGAGAGGCAGACCGCGTCGATCCTGTCGACCATGCAGGAGGGATCGAGCAGATCGGTTTCCCTGGTGCCGGGTGCGGCGCCCCGGACATCGACGCCGGCCATCGCGCCCTCTTCCGGCAGCACCACGGTGACCCCGGTGATGGCGCGCGGATCCTCGGCATTGCCTACCGTGATGCCGTCGACATCGGTGATCAGGTTACGCGGGCCGGGACGGATCATGACGCATCCAGGAAGAAAAACCGGTGCGGACCGTACGCCCTGCCACCCCCCAGGGTCAACGCATCGCCGAAATCGCCGGGCCGTACTTGCCAAGGACGTCAACAGGTGTCATAACTCCGACTAATTACGTCGGAGTTTAGAGATGAACCATTTTGGCAGCGCCGTCGAGTACGGCTTGCATTGTCTGCTGTACCTGGCCCGGCAGGACCAGGGCCCGGCGATCGGCACCCGCGACCTGGCCGAATTCCAGGGCCTGTCGGCGGACTACGTGGCGAAGCTGTTCACCCGCCTGGAGAAGGCCGGCCTGGTCCGCGCCACCGAGGGGGTGCGCGGCGGTTTCCACCTGGCCAGAGAGGCCGAGCGGATCACCGTGCTCGACGTGGCCGATGCCCTGGAGGGGCGGAAACCCCTGTTCGAATGCCGGGAGATTCGCGGCAACTGCATCCTGTTCGACGACAGGAAACCACGTTGGGCCAGCCAGGGCGTCTGCGGCATCCATGCCGTGATGTTGCGGGCCGAGGCCGAGATGCGGCGCAGTCTGGGCGACCACACCCTGGCGCAACTCGCCGGTCACGTCGAAACCGTGCTGCCGCAAGGTCATCGAAAGAACACCGGGAAATGGTTCCAGGGGCGCCTCGAAGGCCGCGGCCGGCGAGGCGCGCGGGGAACAACGAAAACCTAGAGGAGATCGAGCCATGCAGGATCTGTTGATCGTCGGCGGCGGCTATGCCGGCCTGTGGGCCGCCATGGCGGCGGCGGGCCGGGCGCGGGAGGCGGCGGGCGAATTGCATATCCGATTGCTGTCGAAGGATGCCTACCTGACCCATCGGCCCCGGTTGTACGAAAGCGATCCCCGGGGCAAGCGCACGCCGCTGGCCCAGGTGCTGGAGCCGATCGGCGTCGAACTGCTGGTGGGCGAGGTCGACGCCGTCGATCTCGCGCAACGCCGCGTCGGTGTCGCCGGAGGTGGCAATGGCGGCGGTCATGCCTACGACCGCCTGCTGTTGGCCGCCGGCAGCGTGTTGCATCGACCGGCCATCGAACCGGCCGGCGGCCGCACCTGGAACATCGACCAATACGACGCGGCGGTGGCCCTTGACGACCATCTCGGCCAACTGATGGCCGACGACGGCGACATCGGTATCGTCGTCGTCGGCGCCGGTTTCACCGGCATCGAACTGGCCACCGAGATGCGGGCGCGTCTGGCGCATCACGGCGGTGCCGACCGGGCGGCACGGGCGCGGCTGGCCCTGGTCGACCGTGCCGCCGCCGTCGGCGAGGACATCGGACCGTCGTTGCGTCCCCACATCATGGCGGCCTTGCGGGCGGCCGGGGTCGATCTGCACCTGAACGACCAGGTGCGGCGGGTCGAGGCCGCCCGGGCGGTGCTGGCGTCGGGCGCGACCATACCGAGCCGAACGGTGATCGTGACCGCCGGCGCACGGGCCAGCGGCCTGGCCGGGCTGATGCCGGTCGAGCTGGACGAGCTCGGCCGGCTGCCGGTGGATCCGATGCTGCGGGTCGACGGCGTGGACGGCGTCTACGCGGCCGGAGATCTGGCCCGGGCCTTTGTCGACGAGGAACACATCGCCCTGATGTCCTGTCAGCACGCCATGGTCATGGGCAAATATGCCGGCCACAACGCGGCCGGCGACCTGCTTGGCCTGCCGTTGGTTCCCTATCGCCAGGACCGCTACGTCACCTGCCTCGACCTGGGATCCTGGGGCGCCGTCTTCAGCGACGGCTGGAGCCGCGAGGTGCAGGCCATCAAGCAGGACGCGAAACAGCGCAAGCAGGTGACCATGACCCAGCGCATCTATCCGCCGAGCGGCGACGCGGCGGCCATTCTGGAGGCCGCCCGGTTGTAGTCAGGCGCCGTCGACGGTGACGGCGTCGCCAAGGCTCAGATCCAGTAGCGCCGCCGCATTGCCCTGGTTGACGGCGATCTCGGCCAGGCCATTGGCGTTCTCGTACCAAAACGCCTCGCCCACCGGGCGGTCGCCGAAGGTACGGGCCCGCTTGAGCCGTCGGCCGTTGGCGATGAGCAGCGTCTCCGGCCCCAGTGTCGCCGCCCTGATGCCGGTCATGACGTTGCCGTAGTCGTCGATGTAGATCACCCGGGCCAGGTCGTCGGGCCAGTCCGGCCGCCGCCAGGCCGCGGCGTCGAGGACCCCGGCCGGTGGCGCCTGCCCCCGTGCCAGGCCGGCGGCGATCGGCGCGAACAGATCGCGGCCGTGGAACGAGGCCGACAGTTCGCTGGGCCGCCAGTCGATGCACCGGGCCTCGACCTGGGCGGCGCGGCGGGCGACGACCTCGAACAGCCCGTTGCCCGGACCGACGAACCAGCGGCCGTCGGCCGATACGGCCAAGGGCGGGCGGTCGCCGCCGACGCCGGGATCGACGACGCAGAGGAACACCGTGCCGGCGGCGAACTCGCCGCAAAAGGCGGCCAACAGATAGGCCGCGGCCCGTGGATCGAAGGTCGGGGCATCGCGGAACAGATCGACCACCGGTACACCCGGCGCCCTGGCGTGCAGCACCGCCCGCATCTGTCCGACATAGGGCCCCCGGTGGCCGAAATCGGTGAACAGCACGATCACGGGCCGGCCCTTGCCGCGATGACGAACAGCCGGCGGAAGGGAAACAGCGTACGGCCGTCGGCCTCGGCCGGGTAATACTCGGCGACCCGGGCGGCGTAGTCGGCCTCGAAGCGGTCGCGCTCCTCGCCCGACAGCGCGTCCAGGAACGGTTTCAGGGCCGTGCCCTTGGTCCATTCCTTGACCGGATCGGGCCCCTCCAGCACTTGCAGATACTCGATTTCAAAGATCTCCAGGGCGGCCACCAGCGGCGCCAGCAGCCGCCAGTAGACCGCCGGTTCGGCGGTCGCCGGCGCCCCCCGCAGCAGCGGCCGCAGGCGTTCGGCCCAGGGTCCCCCCGCCACCGCCTCGGCCATCGCCCGGTGCGAGGGTTGCTCGAAATTGCGCGGCATCTGCACCGCCAGGACACCGCCGGGCGCCAGCATCCCGAACAGGCGGGGGAACAGGCCGTGATGATCCGACAGCCAATGCAGGGCGGCGTTGGAGAAGATCAGGGCCGGCGCCTCGGGCGGCGACCAGATGGCGACGTCGGCCTGCCGGAAGTCGACGTCCGGCGATGCCTGCCGGGCCTTGGCCAGCATTTCCGCCGAGGCGTCGATGCCGATAATCCGAGCATCGGGCCAGCGCCGGCGCAGCAGCGCCGTGGTATTGCCCGGACCGCAGCCCAAATCGTAGATCAGCGCCGGTTCGCCCAGCCCGACCCGGGCCAGCAGATCGATCGCCGGCCGCAGGCGCAAATCGCCGAAGGCGAGGTATTGGCCCGGTTCCCAGCGCATCTCTTAGGTCTTGTCGGGCAGGTCGATGCGGAAGGTGGTGCCCTCGGCATCGCTGCGCAAAAGCGTCAGGTTGCCGCCATGGGCGACCACCAGATCGCGGGCGATGGCCAGGCCCAGGCCGGTGCCGCCGGCCCTGGCGGAACCGGTGAAGGGCTCGAACAGATGTTCGCGCGCCTTTTCGGGCAGGCCGCCGCCGGTGTCGCTGACCTCGATGGCGACGGCATTCGTTTCCGGCCGCGCCTCGATGCGGATCTCGCCGCCGTCGGGCATGGCCTGCATGGCGTTGCGGCCGAGATTGAGCAGCACGCGGAAGATCTGCTCGCGATCGGCGTTCAGGTTCAGGCCGTTGTCGACCCGGTTGCTCCAGGTGATGCGGCCGTCGCCGGGCAGGCCGACGAAGTCGGCGACCTCGTCGACCAATTCGCCCAGCGGGAACGGCGCGGGCTCGGGCGGCGCCTCCTCGGCCCGGCCGAAACTCATGGTCTGGCTGCACAGGTCGATGGCCCGGTCGATGGTCTGCATCAGCCGGGGCGCGACCCGTCGCACCGTCGGGTCCTCGACCCCGGCCAGGCCGTCCGAAACGATCTGCGCGGTGGCCAGGATGTTGCGCAGATCGTGATTGATCTTGCTGACCGCCGTGCCCAGGGCGGCCAGATGCGCCCGCTGTTTCAGGGCCGCCCGCAGGCCGTCCTGCATGTGGCGAAGCTCCCGTTGGGCGGTGCCGATTTCATCGCCGCGGCCGCTGTCGGCGATCATCGTCGTGGTGTTTTCCGGTTCACGGCGGAAGTCGACCATCGAGGCGGTCAGGCGGCGCATCGGCAACACCAGGAGGAACTGCAGGGCCAGGTAGACCAAACCGGCGGTGATCAGCGAAATGACGATGGAAAGCTGCAGGATATTGGTCGAGTAGGTCACCATCGCCGCGTGCAGCTGGTCCTCGTCGATGACCACCTCCAGGCTGCCTTCCGAGCCGTCGGGATAGCCGCCGATCACCCGGATCGTGCGCTCGCCCTCCCACAGGGCGGCGAAGGCGTCCCGGATCAAGTCATAGGGCGTGGCGTCGCGCAGATCGAAGGCGGCGTCGACCTCGGGCGGCATTTCCTCGGTCAGCATCAGGGTGCGTGCCTCGCGCCGTTTCAGGACGATGCCGCGGACCATGGCGCTGGCCAGCAGTTCCAGTTCCAGCTCCTTGCTGACCATGTTGTCGGGCGTGGCCTTCAGGGCCAGCGAGGCCAGATGCGCGGAGACGACGCGGTCTTCCAGGAAGGTCTGGCGGAAGCGGGCGATCGAGGGCACATAGATCAGCACCTCGCTGACCATGACGAAGAACACCGTCAGGATCAGCAGGCGGGCCGACAAGCCCCGCAGCCATCGCGGCGATCTCGGTTCCGTGCCAGTCATGAGATCAATAAATAGTCCATTTTGAGCATCCAGCTAAGGGTCAACCGCACGGCGCCGAACGGCCCGGTTCAGCCGAACCGGGCGAGAAACCGGACGATGGTACGGGTACGCGGACTGAACAGGCTGTCCTGGAAAAACTTGCCGGCGGCCCGCTTGCCGACCTCGCCCAGGGTCGGGTAGGGCGCGATGCTGCCGGCCAGGTGGCGCATTTTCAGGCCCTGGTCGATGGCCAGGATCCAGGGCTGGATCAGCTCGCCGGCATGGGCGCCGACGATCGAGGCGCCCAGGATGCGGCCGTTGCGGGCGGTGACGACCTTGATCAGGCCGTCGGTCTCGCGCTCCGTTTGGGCCCGGTCGTTCTCGGCGAACGGCCAGCGCACCACCCGTATCCCGCCGTGCGTCGCCCGGGCCCGCTCTTCGTCCAGGCCGACATGGGCCAGTTCCGGGTCGGTATAGGTGACCCAGGGCAGGGCGGCGCGGTCGGCCTTGGCCGGCAGGCGGAACAGGGCGTTGCGGATGACAATGCCGGCATGGTGGCCGGCGACATGGGTGAATTGCAGGCCGCCTGCGACATCGCCGATGGCGAAGACCTTCTTGTTGGAGGTGCGCAGGCGCCGGTCGACGGTGATCCCCCGGGCGGAATGGTCGATGCCGGCGGCGTCCAGGTTCAGATCGGCGACATTGACCTGGCGGCCGGCGGCAACCAGCAGGTGCGAGCCGGTGATCTCACGTTCGCCCCGGTCGCCATCGATCCGTACGGCGATCCCGTCGGCGGCGGCCGAGGCGGCGGTGACCTTGGCGCCGGTCAGGATCTCGACGCCCTCGCGGCGCAATCGTTCGATCACCACGGCGGCCAATTCGGCATCGTCCTTGGGCAATGGCCGCAGCATTTCCAGGACCGTCACCTCGGCGCCGAGGCGGCGGTGGGCCTGGGCCAGTTCCAGGCCGATCGGGCCGCCGCCGATGACGATCAGATGGCGTTTCACCTCGGCGTTCTCGAAGATCGTCTCGTTGGTCAGATAGGGCACCTCCGGCAGGCCGGGGATCGGCGGCAGCAGCGGGCTGGAGCCGGTGGCGATGACGAAACGGCGGGCGCTGATCCGCCGGCCGCCGGCCTCGATCTCGCGCGGACCGACGAAACGGGCCGTGGCCTTGATGACGTCGACGCCCAGCTCGCGGAAGCGTTCTGGGCTGTCGTGGGGGGCGATGGCGGCGATCACCTCGCGGATGTGTTGGCGCACGGCGAGCGGGTCGGCGTTGGGCGATGCGGGGTTCAGCCCGAAGCGCCCGGCATTGGCCATGGCGTGGGCCGTTTTCGCCGCCGCCAACAGCGCCTTGGAGGGCACGCAGCCGAAATTCAGGCAATCGCCACCCATCAGATGACGTTCCACCAGGGCCACCGAAACGCCCAGTTGCGCGGCGCCCGCGGCCACCGACAGGCCACCCGAGCCGCCGCCGATGACGCAGATGTCGACCTTCGAGGGTGGCGCCATGGCGGTTCAGGCCCGCCGCCCGCGAACGGCGCGAATGGCCTTGTAAAGCAGCGGCAGGGCGGCCAGCACCGCCAGACCGAGCATCGCCGTCAGCACGTCGGGGGTCATGATCATGTCGAGCGAGGGCTCCTCGCCGCTGGCGAAGATGCTGTCCAGACCGGTGCCGACCTGGGCAAAGACGAAGCTGGCCGGGATGATGCCGATGAAGGTCGCCAGCACATAATCACGCAGCCGCATGCCGAGGAACGCCGGCACCAGATTGACCAGGAAGAACGGGAACAGCGGGATCAGGCGCAGGACGAGGAGGTAGTTGAAGGCATTGTCGCGGAACCCGTCCTCCATCTTGCGCAGGGCCGGTCCCGCCTTGGCGCGCAGCGGATCGCCCAGCGCGGTCTTGGCGGCCAGGAAAATAATTGTCGCACCGATGGTGGCGCCGACCACCACCAGGGCGGTGGCCTGGACGCTGCCGAACAGGAAGCCGCCGGTGATCGTCATCACCGCCCCGCCGGGCAGCGAGAAGGCCACGACGACGGCGTAGACGACGACGTAGCCGACGGCCATCGCCAGGCCGTGTTGGGCAATCCAGCCGGCCAGGGTCGCCCGATGGTTGCGCAGGGTCTCGAAGGTCATCAGATCGTCGCCGCCGAACAGGAAGAAGGCGACAAACCCGGCGGCCAGGACCAACAGCGGCCACAGGCGGCGAAACGACAGCAGCGGCGGACCGCTCGCCTTGCCCGCGCCCTCCCCGGCCGCCTGTTCCTCCGCGCCGTCGATCATGGTGTTGAATTCACGCTCCTTCGCTGGGCAGAATAGCGGCAAACCCCTTATGGAATAAGGGTGCCGGGACGGCTTTTTCAGGGGCAATAACCGAAACGTGATAGGGCCGCGTCAATGGGCCGCCGAACGGCCGCGATCGAGACTGGGATTTGGCTGGTGGCGGCGTTGACTTAACAGGGGCGAAAACGTATACAGCCGCCTTGATTCGGCCCCCTGGGGCCCCCAGCTCTATCGATGGAGGCTGACGGGTGAAGCGCACCTACCAACCAAGCAGACTGGTCCGCAAACGGCGGCATGGTTATCGCCACCGCATGGCCACGGTCGGCGGTCGTCGGGTGCTGGCCAAGCGCCGGGCCAAGGGCCGCAAACGCCTCTCGGCGTAGCTCCATGCCGACCTTGGTCGACGGGCTTGGTCGGCTGAAGCGGCGTTCGGATTTCCTGCGGATCGCCAGAAAAGGGCGGCGGTTTGCCGCCCCCGGTCTGGTCCTGCAAGTCGCCCGCCGGCCCGGCGCCGGTGGCGAAACGTCGGAGACTGCCGTGCGGATCGGTTTCACGGTTAGCAAGAAAGTCGGCAACGCGGTGGCGCGCAATCGCGCCAAGCGCCGGTTGCGCGCGGCGGCGGCGCGGGTGATGCCCTACGACGCCAAGGCGGGCCGCGACTACGTGCTGATCGGCCGCCGGGATACCCTGCGGCGGCCCTATCCGGAATTGTTGTCGGATCTGCGCGAAGCGCTGCGGCGCACCGGCAGCCTGGCGGCGTCGAACGGCGATGGCGAGGTCGCGCGGCCATGAAACCGATCGCTCAGATGCTGCGCCTGCCGGTCCTGGTCTACCGCTATGCGCTGTCGCCCCTGTTGCCGATGAGTTGCCGTTTTACGCCCGGTTGTTCGGAATACGCCCTCGAGGCATTGGCGCGCCATGGTGCCCGGCGCGGTGGCTGGCTGACCGCGAAGCGCCTGGCCAGGTGCCATCCCTGGGGCGGGCATGGTCACGATCCCGTTCCCGTCACCGCCGCCGACGCCGCCGCGCCCAACGGCCGCCCGGCGGGCTGCTAGAGTCACAAAGCGACGCCCATGTCCGACCAACGCAACCTGATCATCGCCATCGCCCTGTCGCTGGCCATTCTGCTGGGCTTCCAGTTCCTTTACGAAACGCCGAAGCAGCGCCACCAGCAGGGTCAGCAGGAACAGGCCCAGACAGGTGGGCAGGCGCCAACGCCGACCGCCCCGGTGGCGCCCGGCGCGCCGGCGACACCGGGCGTGGGCACGTCCGGCGCCACGGCGCCCGCCGCGCCGGCGGCGGCACCAAGCGCGCCAAGCGTGGGCAGCGGCCGGCTGCAGGCGCTGAAGGCTTCGCCCCGCGTCTCCTTGAACGCCCCTCGGCTGACCGGCTCGATCGCCCTGACGGGCGCCCGCATCGACGACCTGGTGTTGGCCGACTACCAGCAAACCATCGAAAAGGACAGCCCGCCGGTGGTGCTGTTCTCGCCACCCAACTCGCCCAAGCCCTACTACGCCCGGTTCGGCTGGGCGGCGGTCGGCGATCTGAAACTGCCCGCCGACGATACGGTCTGGCAGGCCGACGGCGCCGAGTTGACGGCCGAGCGGCCGCTGACGCTGACCTGGGACAACGGCCAGGGCGTGCGCTTCGTGCAGGTCCTGGAAGTCGACGACGCCTACATGCTGACCGTCACGCAGCGCATCGAGAACAGGTCCGGCGCCCCCCTCGACGTCTATCCCTATGGGCTGATTTCCCGCACCGGCACGCCGCCCACCTTGGGTTTCTACATCCTGCACGAAGGGCCCCTGGGGGTCTTCAATGATACCCTGACGGAAGTCGACTACGACGATTTGCAGGAGGTACCGAAGAACCAGACCGATAGTACCGGCGGCTGGATCGGCATTACCGACAAGTACTGGCTGGCGGCGCTGATCCCGGACCAGAAGATCGGCTACAAGGGCACCTTTCAATACACCCAGCCGGGTCAGACCGACCGCTATCAGGCCGATATCCTGTCGCAGCAGCCGTTGCAGATCGCCAACGGCGGCACCGCCCAAACGGTCAGCCGCCTGTTCGCCGGCGCCAAGGAGGTGCATCTCCTCGACCGCTACGAGAAGCAGTTCGGCATCGCCCGTTTCGACCTGGCGGTGGATTTCGGCTGGTTCTATTTCCTGACCAAGCCGCTGTTCTTCGTCCTCGACTATTTCTTCAACCGCCTGGGCAATTTCGGCTTGGCGATCCTGGCCCTGACGGTTTGCGTCAAGCTGGTGTTCTTCCCGCTCGCCAACAAGTCCTACAAGGCGATGAGCAAGATGAAGGGCTTGCAGCCGGAAATGACCAAGCTGCGCGAACGCCATGGCGACGACCGGCAGAAGCTGAACCAGGAAATGATGGCGCTGTACAAGAAGGAGAAGGTCAACCCGGCGGCCGGCTGTCTGCCGATCATGATCCAGATCCCGGTGTTCTTCGCCCTCTACAAGGTCATGTTCGTGACCATCGAAATGCGCCATCAGCCATTCTACGGCTGGATCCACGATCTCTCGGCGCCCGATCCGATGACCATATTCAACCTGTTCGGGGCGATTCCCTGGGATCCGCCGCAGTTCCTGATGATCGGCATCTGGCCGGTCTTCATGGGCGCCTCCATGTACCTGCAGCAACTGCTCAACCCGCAGCCGGCCGATCCGGTGCAAGCCAAGGTGTTCCTGTTCATGCCGCTGTTCTTCACCTTCCTGCTGGGCAGTTTCCCGGCCGGCCTGGTGATCTACTGGACCTGGAACAACGTCCTGTCGATTACCCAGCAATGGGTCATCATGAAGCGCATGGGCGTGCCGATCGGAAACAAGTAAATGCCCGCCGGTAATCCCGGCGACGATGATGGGGACGATGCCGCCATCGAGCGTGGGCGGCTGCTGTTCGCCCAAGCCTGCGATTTCGTATCCGGTGCCCGGCTGGAGGCGCATCTGCCCGCCCCGGAACTGCCCGAGGTCGCCTTCGCCGGCCGCTCGAACGTCGGCAAATCCAGCCTGATCAATGCCCTGACCGGCCGCAAGACCCTGGCCCGCACGTCGAACACGCCCGGCCGCACCCGCGAGATCAATTTCTTCCGCCTGGGCGGCCGGCTGATGCTGGTCGATCTGCCGGGCCATGGCTATGCTCGCGCCGCCAAGACCGAGATTGAGCGCTGGAACCAGTTGATCGAGGACTATCTGCACGGCCGGGCCGGGCTGCGGCGGGTCTGCCTGCTGCTGGATGCCCGCCGCGGCATCACCGAGTCCGACCAGGCGGTGATGCGGCTGCTGGACCAGGCGGCGGTGGTCTATCAGGCGGTGGTGACCAAGGCCGACAAGGCGAAGCCGGCCGAATTGGCCGCCGCCCTGGCGCGGATCGAGGATGAGTTGCGCCGCCGTCCGGCCGCGCATCCCGAGATCCTGGTTACCTCCGCCGTCAGGCGCCAGGGCCTGGAGGCCGTGCGCGCCAGCCTGGCGGCGCTGGCGGAGGCCCCGTGATTCGGCTATAACGCCGGCGCCATGAGCGACAACGAGCACGACGAACACCTGCGGACCGCCCGCACCCTGTCCGAGGCGCTGCCCTATATGCGGCGCTTCGCCGGCCAGGTTTTCGTCGTCAAATACGGCGGCCACGCCATGGGCGACGACCAACTGGCGCGGACCTTCGCCCGCGACGTAGTGCTGATGAAACAGGTCGGCATCAACCCGGTGGTGGTGCATGGCGGCGGCCCGCAGATCGGCGCCATGCTGGACCGCCTGAAGATCAAGAGTTCGTTCGTCGACGGCCTGCGGGTCACCGACGCGGAGACGGTGGACATCGTCGAGATGGTGCTGTCGGGCTCGATCAACAAGCAGGTGGTGACCGCGATCAACAACGCCGGCGGCAGCGCCATCGGGCTGTCGGGCAAGGACGGCCGGCTGATCGAGGCCCGCAAACTGCAGCGCCTGACCCGCGATCCCGATTCCAACATCGAGAAGGTCCTGGACCTGGGCTTCGTCGGCGAACCGGTGCGCATCGATCCAGGCATGCTGGACATCCTGGACCGCTCCGATTTGATCCCGGTGGTGGCGCCGATCGGCGTCGGCGCCGAGGGCGAGACCTACAACATCAACGCCGACACCGTCGCCGGCAAGATCGCCGCGACGCTGCGGGCCGCCAAGCTGATCATGCTGACCGACGTGGCCGGCGTGCTGAACGGCGAGGGCGGGCTGATTTCGAAGATGTCGCCGGCCCAGGCCAGGGAGCTGATGGCGGGGGAGGTGATCAAGGGCGGCATGATCCCGAAACTGGAAACCTGCCTCTCGGCGGTCGAGCAGGGCGTTGCCGCCGCCCATATCCTGGATGGCCGCCTGCCCCACGTGTTGTTGCTGGAAGCCTTCACCGAAGCCGGCGTCGGCACCATGATCGAGGCCGACGGCTGACCGGGCCTTACACCAAGAGGCAGAAGAACCGACCTATAGACATGCTTCGAGACGGGCGCTACGCGCCCTCCTCAGCATGAGGAGAATGCGTTGAAAATGTTAGCCTCGTCCTCATCCTGAGGAGAGCCGCAGGCTCGTCTCGAAGGATGAACGGGTTAGGTCAACATCTCCAACTCCCGGCGCAGTTCCTGCGGGCTCAGCGGATAGTCGATGCCGTCGCGGGCGTTCAGGATGTTTTGCGGCCGCACGTGGCCGAGGCGCAACTGCAGTTGCATCGCCGTGCGCATGGACAGATCGGCCTTCCAGGTCAGCGCCGTGATGGCCCGGGGGTCGGCCGCTTCCATCACGCCGCGCACGCGATCGAGGGGCAGGCCGCTTTTCAGCGCCAGGCCGGTCAGGGCGAAGGCCCGGTCACCGCGCTCGATGGCGTCCTGCATCGCTTCGTCGTCCAGCGCACCACTTTCGAACAGCTTGGTGGCGCCGCCTTTGCCTGCCGCTTCCTCCGGTTCCTGATCGGCCGGCGCCATGGCGTCGCGCACCACGTGGGACAGCTCCTGGGCGGTGGCCGCGTCGACGTCGTTGCGTTGGCACAACACCTCGACCAGCGAGGCGGCGACGAAACCGGCGATGCGACGGACCGCGCCGTCGGACAGCGTCGGCCGGCGCACCAGCGGCTCGTGCCAGGGCTCGACGTCCGCCGCCTGGTCGATGATCCAATCCAGGGTATCCTCGCGCAGTTGCGCGCTGTCGTTGGCCAGCAAGGTGGTGACGGCCTGCACGTCGCCGCCCCGGGCCACCGCCTCGGCGACGTCGCCGGTCAGTCCCTGGCGCCGGGCGATCGCGGTCAAGGCCCCCTCGGCCCGGCCGGCGGCGATGATCTCCAGCAGATCGCGGTCGTTCAGCAATGGCGAGAACTGCAGCACCGGCGAGGCGACGATGGTCTCGAGGTCTTCCGCCAGGCGGCGAATGATGTGTTTCGGGACGTGGTCGGCACATTTCAGGTGTTCGGCCACGATCGCCCTGACCTTGGGCAACTGGTCGGTCGCCAGGGCCTCCAGCACCGACAGGGTCAGGGCCTCGGCCTTCTGTTTCTCGCCGGCCGGCAGTTCCGGCGCCAGCCGGCCGATCTTTTCCGCCAACAGGCAGCGGACCTGATCGTCGCTGTCGGCGACCAGGGCGGCATCGGCCTGTGGCGGTGTCGCCGGGTTGCCGGCGATGGCGCGGCGGACCTCCGGTGCCGTGTCCTCGGCCAGGTAATACAGGATCTCCGGCCGCGTATCCCGGCCCTCGGCCAGGCGCAGACGCTCGGACGAATTGTCGCGGCCGACGCGGTCGCGCTGTTCCTCGTAGCTCAGCATCGCGCCGCCGCGCTTGAACAGTGATTTCAACATCCCGCCGCTCTTGTCTTGGTTCGATCCGGTGGATAGTCGGCCAGAACGGCCCGCCCCTTGCCGTCGCGTTTCGCCCGATACAAAGCCCCATCGGCGCGGCGCAACAATTCGTCGAGCTCGTCCTCGGCATTGGGGTCGGCCATGACGATCCCGGCGGACACCGTCAGGGGACGTGCCGGGTCGCCGGAAAACCGCCGCAAGCTGCCTGTGCGTTGCAACAATTCCTCGGCCTTGTGGATGGCGCCGTCGACATCGGTCTCCTCCAGCCAGACCACGAACTCGTCACCGCCGAGACGGCCGGCGATGTCGCCTTCGCGGCCCTCGGTGCCGGCCAGCAGGCCCGACAGTTCCTTCAATGCGGCGTCGCCTTGCGCGTGGCCATGGGTATCGTTGACCGCCTTGAAATTGTCCATGTCGACGTACAAAAGGGCGCCGAAGCGGCCGGTCCGACGATGCTGGGCCAGGCGTTTTTGGACACTGTCGTGGAAGCCCCGCCGGTTCAGCAGCCCGGTCAATTCGTCGACGATGGACAACTGTTCCAGGCGTTCCTGGATCTCCGCCTGGGCGATGGCGATGCCAAGCTGGTCCGCCACGTCCCGCAGCATCCGTGCCGCCTCGTCGCTGGCGGCATCGTCGTCCCAGGCGGCGACCAGCAGGCCCTTGGGTTGATAGTGGTAGTGGCACTGCGCCAGCAACAGGTGCGAACCGTTCAGCCGCATCCGCCGTGGCACTTCCGGGTCGCCGTCGAAGCCGCGCGCCGTCGCTTCCTCGATGGCGAGGGGCCGGCTATCAGGCTTGCCGTGGGAGGCGGCGATGGTCAGGGCGTCGCCGCCGTCGCGCCGCATGATCCAGACATGGCTGGCATCGGTTGCTTCCGCCGTCGTCGTCGCCGCCGCCGCGAACATCTCCTCGGGGGTCAGGACGTTGCGAATGCTGTCGACGATGGAGTGGGTCAGCCGCTCCCGCTCCCGGGCCCGGTTCAGCGCCGCTTCGTGCAGCCGGTCTTCGGTGATGTCGTGGCAGACGCCGCGCACCCCAAGCCAGGTGCCGTCGTCGCCGAACACCGGCAGGCTGGAGGTGCGCATGCAGGCGGCCTGGCCGTCGCGGTGGCGCATCCAGCATTCGACCTCGTCCAGCCGGATGCGGCTTTGAAACGGATTGAGCCGCGGCCGACCCTCGATTTCCGCCAGCATCTCGCCGGCCGCCCGGCCTTCCAGTTCGGTCGGGGTGTAGCCCAACAGGCCGCGAGAGGAAACGAAACTGAACTGGCCCTGGGAATCGGTTTCCCAAGCGAAGTCCGCCGAACAAGCGACGAGATCCTTGAACATCTGCCGCGAGGCGACCAGGGCGCGGCCGAAATTGACGTCGAAGGTGCTATCGCGGGCCAGCAACAGGACTTGCGGTTGCTGCCGTCGTCCGGCCGCCACCGGCAGCAACGAGATGTCGAACACCGCCGGCCGGTCGCCCGCCGGCAACTTGAATCGCCGCATCGCCGGTTCGGCGGCGTCGCAGGCGGCGGTGACCATCTCAAGCAGTTCCCGGGCCGCGCCGTCGCGCAGGGCGGCGACGATCGGCGTTGCCGCGCCGTTGGCGGACAAAATGGTGCCCGCGCGGTCGAACAGGATCGCCGGCCCGGCGTGGCCCTCAACGGCGGAAGCGCCCCGCAAGGCCATCGCCGGATTCTCCTCGGTGCCACGCAAACGACGCCGCAATCCTAGGCGGCGGGCGCGGAACGGACGGGTCCAGGCGGCTGGCACGTTGACGGTCTTCCGGTTGCTGACGATTCGGGCGTTGGCTCGTTTCCACCCAACTCTAGCGAAGGGCGATTAACGGCCTCTTAAGCAGTGCCTCGAACAGGTCGCCTTCGCGCCTAGGTCATGATCTCCAACTGCCACTGCATTTCCTCGGCGGTCAGCGGGTATTCCGTGCCATGGCGTGCGTTCAGCATCTTTTGCGGCGGTATGCGGGCGCTGCGGCTTTGCAGCCGCATCGCCAGGCGCATGGACAGATTCGCCTTCCAGGCCAGGGCAGTTACCGTCTTGGCGTTGGCGGAACGGAGCAGTTTGCCGACGGTCGGCAAGGCAAGGCCGCTGCGCATGGCCAGGGCCTCGAGGACGAAATCCTGGCGGCCGTTTTCGATCGCGCCGGCCAGCGCTTCCTCGTCCAGCAGATCGCGCTGGTCCAGTTCCCGGGCCTGTTCACGCTCTTCCTCCTGGACCTCGCCCTGGCTTTCGTCGATCCGCGCCTTCACCCGCTCGGTCAACTGCCGCGCCGTCTCGGCGTCCAGATCGTTGCGCTGGGCCAGGATTTCCAGCAGCGAGGTGGCGACGAAGCCGGCGATGCGGCGGATCGCCCGTACCGACAATTCGGGCCGCATCACCAGCGGTTGATGCCAGGCTTCCACTTCGGCGGCACCCTCGGCGACCTGCTCCAGCGCCTCGGCCCGCACCCGGGCGTTGGGGTTGGCCAGCAGGTTGGCGACGGCGGGCACATCGAAGGTCGCCACCACCGCCTCGGACACCGCCTCGGACACCGTTGCGCGGCGGGCGATGGCGTCGAGGCTTTCCCGGGCGCAGCCGGCGGCGATCACCTCCAGAAGGTCGGCGTCGCTCAACAGCGGCGAGTATTCCAGGATCGGCGCGGCGACGATGATGGCCACGTCCAGGGCCAGCGCGCGTACCACGTCCCTGGGAACGTCACGGCTTTCCTTCAGCTCCTCCGACAGCATGGCACGGACCCGGGGCAACTGGTCGCCGGCCAGGCGGCGCAGCATTTGAAAGGTCAGATCGCGGACCTTCTGCTGCTCGTCAGCCGGCATGTCGGGCAACAGCCGGGCGATCTTCATCGCCAGGTCCCGGCGGACCTCCTCGTCGGCATCGTCGACCAGCAGTTCGTCCGCCTGCAACGGCGTGGCGGCATTGGCGGCAACCGCCCGGCGTACCTCGGGCGAGGGGTCGCCGGCCAGGTAGTAAAGGATTTCGGGCCGGGTATCGGTGTGTTCGGCCAGCAACAGGCGGGCGGCAACGTCGGATTTCGACAGCAGGCGCTTTTGCGCCTGGTAGTCGAATTCGGCGTCCGGTACGCCGGCGCCCACTGGCGCCGACGTCCGTTTGCGATTGAGCAGGCCCTGGATCATCGAGCGTGGTTTGGTCACCGACGGAACACGGGATGGTTCGGCAGCCTAGTCCCGGCGCCTTAAGGCCTTGTTAACAGCGCATCGCCGCTTGTCTTGCCGCACACCATGGGCCATATGTTCGGCCATGCCGACGACAGCCGCCATCGATCCGCGCGAGGTGGAGGTCTGGGTCTTCGACCTGGACAACACCCTGTATCCGGCCGACTGCGGCATGTTCCCGCAGGTCAGCCAGCGCATGGGCCAGTTCATCGCCCGGTTCTTCGACACCGGCCTGGAGGAGGCCCGGGCGGTGCAAAAGCGCCTGTTCCGGAGCCATGGCACCACCTTGCGCGGCCTGATGGTCGAGCACGACCTCGATCCGATACCGTTCCTCGACTACGTGCACGACATCGACGTCACCGTGATCCCGCATGACGGGCGCTGGGAAGAGGCCCTGGGGCGCCTACCGGGACGCAAGATCATCTTCACCAACGGCAGCCTGGCTCATGCCGAACGGATCATGGAGCGATTGGGCGTGGCGCCGCATTTCGACGGCGTCTACGACATCGTCGCCGCCGACTTCGTGCCCAAACCGCGGCTCGAGGCCTATCGCGGCCTGTTGCGAACCCATGCCATCGACCCCGAGCGGGCGGTGATGATCGAGGACATCGCCAAGAACCTGGAACCGGCGGCGGCCCTGGGCATGACCACGGTGCTGGTGCCGGGCCATGGCGACTGGGCCACCGAGGGCAGCGACGGCGATCACGTCCATCACCTCGTCGACGACCTGCCGGGCTGGCTGCTGCGGCTGACCGAGGACATGATCGACGCCGACGAGCCGAACTAGAGCATGTCGCGGGTAATCTGATTCATTTGATGGCGTTAGCAAGCCATTGGGGTAGGCGCGTGGCGCAGCGCGA
>JASLMH010000098.1 GCA_030746635.1 Alphaproteobacteria bacterium
GCTCATGGATTTCTGCCTCATCTTCGTTCCCTTCGGTCAATACGATGAGCCAGAAATCCTCCGTTACGCAATTACCTCAATGTGTCCCAAGGGCGCTGACGTTAGACACCGGTGCCTGAATCCCTGACCATCCTGGAGGACCTGGGGCGCTACGAGACCCGCGCGATGCACGGCCAGATGCCCATCGTCTGGGATCGCGCCAAGGACTTCCAGGTCTGGGACCGTTGGGGCAATTGCTGGCTGGATTTCACCTCGACAATATTCGTCGCCAACGCCGGCCACGCCAATCAGCACATCACCGATGCCGTCAAGGCGGCCCTGGACGCCGATCTGGTGCACAGCTACAGCTACGCTACCGAGATCCGCGCCAGCTACCTGAAACGCCTGGTGGCGGCGGCGCCGGAAGGGGTCGGCAAAGCCTATCTGATGTCCACCGGCACCGAGGCCACCGAGGCGGCGATGCGGGTGATGCGCATCCATGGCGCCAAAACCGGCAAGGGACCCGGCATCATCAGCTTCGACGGCAGCTACCACGGCCGCACTCTGGGCGCGGCGCTGATGAGCGGCACCGAGGACTCCCGCCGCTGGATCGGCCATGACGATCCCAACCACCATCGTTTCGCCTTTCCCTTTCAGCGGCCGTGCGGCGACAACACCGATTGGGCCGGCGCCTTCCAGGCCGAACTGGCGGCGTTGCGCGACCGCGGCATCGATCCGGCCCGGGACATCAGCGGCTTCCTGCTGGAAACCTATATCGGCTGGGCGGCAGCCTTTTTCCCGGTCGACTATGTCCGCGCACTGAGCGATTTCGCCCAGCAGCACGGCCTGGTCGTCGCCTTCGACGAGGTGCAATCGGGCTTCGGCCGCACCGGCCGGCTGTTCGGCTTCGAACATTACGGGGTCGAGCCGGACCTGATCTGCTGCGGCAAGGGCATCGGCAACGGCCTGCCGCTATCCTCGCTGCTCGGCTCCGCCGAGTTGCTGGATCTGCCGGAGACCGGGCTGTTGAGCAGCACCCATTCGGCCAACCCCCTGGTCTGCGCCGCCGGCCTGGCCACCCTGGAGGAACTGGAGCGGCGCAACCTGGTGGCGGAATCGGCCCGCAAGGGCCAACGCCTGCTGGCCCGCCTGAACCGCTTGCAGGGCCGCCATCCCGACCGCATCGCCCAGGTCAACGGCAAGGGCCTGGTCGCCGCGATCATCCTCGCCGATCCCGCCAATGGCGAACCTGACGGCGCCACGGCCAGCCGGATTTGCGAAGCCGCCATGCGCAAGGGCGTGCTGTTCGTCCATACCGGCCGGGAGTCGATCAAGTTCGGCCCGCCGCTGACCATCACCGACGCGGCCCTGGAGGAAGGTTTGGACGTGCTGGACGAGATCGTCGACGGCCTCGACGGCGGGGCCGCGGCATGAGCGGCCTGCGCCACGTCGGCATCGCCGTCGGCGACATGGACCGCTCGCTGCGGTTCTATCGCGATGTGTTCGGTTTCGAGGTGACCTGGGACCGCATCGAACAGGGCGCCGCCCTGGATACCCAGTTGGGCCAGCCCGATACCCGGGTCCGCACGGTGAAGCTGCGCAACGGCCGGGAAAACCCCCTGGTCGAATTGCTCGAATTCAGTCGGCCGGCGCCCGAACCCGCCGCCGAAAGCAATCTGACGCGGATCGGCCTGACCCATCTGGCCCTGACCGTGGACGACGTCGAGGCGGTGTTCGACCGCATCGTCGAGGCCGGCTGTCGGGCGGTGGCGCCGCCCGAACCTTCCGCCGATGGCCAGGCGAAACTGTTCTTTTGTACCGATCCGGACGGCGTCTACCTGGAAGTGGTCGAGATGACGGGAAGGACGCCATGAGTTTCCTCGCCGTCACCGTGCCCGAATACGCCGATATCGCCCGCAAGCGGCTGACCGGAGAGATCGGCGAGCTGACCTGGCTGCAGCAGTTCGCCGACCTGCTGACACCCTATCTGCGCCCCGGCCGCAGCATCGTCGATTTCGGCTGCTGCACCGGCTATGCCTATCGCAGCTTCGCCGCCCACCGGGTCAACTATATCGGCGTCGATTTCGAGGCGGCTTTCCTCGACGTCGCCCGGGCGTACTACGGCGACGACCCGGCGACGCGGTTTCTGCGTCACGACATCACCAGCGGCCCGGCCGGGGTGGTGGGCGATATCGTCATTTCCTCGGCCATGCTGGAACATTGTCCGGCCCTGTCGCCGGCGCTGGAGAACATGGCCGCCGCCGCCGGCGAGTTCATGGTCTTGCGCACCTTCCTGGGGCCCGACGAGATCATCGAGAAATACCTCCCGCCGGTGGCCGGCAACGACGGCGGGGTGGAGAAATATTCCAACGTCTATGCCGGGAACGAGGTGATCGCGCGCCTGGACGCCTGCGGATTCGCGGCTCGGGTCATCGAGGATCGGTATACCTCCAGCTGACCCCGGCTGGTCGAGGGCCGGGAACGCTGTTTCCACATCGTCCTGGCCGAACGGCGGCGGAGCGGCCATGCCTGACCAACAGCAGCAGGATCAGGCGATCACGGCGGCCGACGCCCTGGCGCTGTTGTCGTCCGCCGATGCCGACCTGATCAACGACATCTATCTGGACGGCGTCAAGGCCATGGAGGCCGAGAACCTGGCCGAGGCGGTCAATCAGTTCGAGCATGTGCTGGCCCTGGACCCCGAACACGTGATGGCGATCTACCAGATCGGCGAGATCGGCTATCAACTCAACGACAAGAAATTCGCCGACAGGTACTTCGCCGCGGCCGTCGACGGCTTGCGGAAGGTTCTGCGGAATGGCGGGCTGAACGATGTCGGCTGGCTGATGCTGGCGGATGCGCTGTGCAAGTCGAAACGCAGGGACGAGGCGGCGGCGGCGGCGGAGATGGCGGTCGCCGACCGGCCGACAAACTACAAACTGCATCGCATGCTGGCCGACCGCCTGGTGGTCTATGGCATACCCGAGAAGGCCCTGCCCCTGATCGAGAGTTGCCTCGACGCCGGCTTCACCGAGGCGGAGAGCTATGCCGTGCTGGGCAAGGCGCAGGCCGCCGTCGGCCGTTGCGACGAGGCGGCCAAATGCCTGGAAACGGCGATCGGGCTGGACCCCTCGACCTCGCAATACTACGAACTGCTGGCCCGGTTGTACCGGCGCAGCAATCTCACGGTGCACAAGTCGGCCGAGGTCTGCCGCCGCGGCCTTGCCGTCGCGCCCTCGCGGGATCTCTATGACGAGCTGTCCGGGGCGCTGCGGCTGTTCGCCAGGTTCGACGAGGCCGCCGAGGTGCTGCGCCAAGGCCAACAGTTCAGCAAGGACAGATACGGCAATGTCCCGCTCGAATTCTGGTTCCAGTTGGGCGAAGTGCTGAAGCTGGCCGGCCGCCGGGACGAAGCCCTGCAGGCCCATGAGACCACCCTGGCGCTGTGCGAAATCCTTAATCAGACGCCGAAACCGAAAAAAGACGTGCCGATGCGGATGCTGGCGTTCGAGCTGCGCACCCTCTGGGCCATGGGCCGCCGCGAGGAGGCCATGGGGAAATACCAAGAGATCCGCCAGGGCTGGGACCCGACCAACTACATCTACGAACTGGAGCATCACGCCCCCGATACCCCGGCCCGCCTCGACCGTCTGGCGGAGGTGATCGGCGGCCGGGACGTGTTCGTGTTGATGCACGGCCCGTCGGTGGCGGAGTTGGAGGCCCGGATCGGCGAGTTCGCCGACCGGGACATCTGTTTCATGACGGCGCACGGCTTCGCCCTGTTCGAGGAGCGCATGCTGGGTCGGATTGGCCGCCAATGCGACCTGGCGATGGTGACCAATCCGATGACCATGCTGGCGCACTTCGACCAGCTCGAGGAGTTCCTGCGGCGCGATGGCGACAACCTGCTGCTGACCGGCCGCAAGATTTTCGATCTGTGCGAGAGGGATGACGTCAACGGCGACGTCATGATCGATCGCTACGACGACAAGCTGATGCTTTTCCCGCCGCCGGGCTCGTACCTGCCGCCGTCACCGGAATGCCCGCTGTACTACCCGTTGTGCAATACCCTGTCCTGCATGCTGCCGTTCCTGGTGCTGGGTGGGGCCAGGCGGGTGTTCCTGTTCGGCTGCGACGGCACCTCGCGGGAGGCGGCGGACGGCCACCATCGCTACGGCACCGGCGAGGACAGCTATCGTTACCAGCCGGAGGACGAGGCGGAGGAGCGCATGCTGGCCCTCAACCTGCTGGTCGATACCCTGACTTTCGACGAGGTCGCCGATCTGTCGCTGCAAAGCGCCGCGTTCCTGTACAACCGGCCGATACCGCCGATCCATAACGTCTCGCCCGGCAGCCACCTGCAACTGTTTCCGAAGATCGACGTGGATGGCTGTCTCGCCATGCTGGACGGCGACGGCACTCGCTAGTCCGTGGACGGCGCGCCCGCGAAGGGTTGTTGCAGCGCCCTCTCGACCATCTCCAAACGGTCCTGGCCATAGAACATATCGCCGTCGACGACATAGGTCGGCGAGCCGAACACCGAGCGTGTGATCGCGTCCTCGGTGTTGGCCAGATAGATCGCCTGCACGTCGGCCGACAGGGCGGCGTCCAGCAGCGGCTCCGGGTCGAGGCCGGCGGTCCGGCCCAATTCGACCAGGGTTGGCCGATCAGCCAGGTCGGCGTCGTCCCGCCAGTGCGCCTCCAGCATGACGTGGGCCAGTTGGTCGATGTTGATCCCCTGGACCAGGCCGGCGATCAGCATGCCGTTGGCCAGGGTCATGTCGTTGTAATGGTGGGTCGGCGTGTAGCCGCACACCGGGGCGTTGCGCCACTCCGACCAGCGATCGACCTCGCGGCCGAAGAAATAGCGGCGATGGCTCTTGCTGCGCGCGCCGAAAGGCGTCGAGCTGACTTCCGCCACCACCCGGCCCAGATCGATCGGCCGATGGGCGATGCCGCGGCCGGCCTGGCGGGCGATCTCCATGAACCGCGCCGAGCCCAGGTAGGCGAAGGCGGAGTGGGCGGAATAGAAATACTCGATATCGGTCATGGTCCGCTCGGCTCCATGCTGCGGCGTTCATCTGGGCACCTTATACTATGGGGAACAAGGAGGAACCCGAACCATGCTGAGCGAGATTTGCGGCAAACTGGGGATCGATTTCCCGATCTTCGCCTTCGCCCATTGCCGGGACGTGGTCGCCGCCGTGTCCAAGGCCGGCGGCATCGGCATCCTGGGCGGTGCCATCCATACGCCCGAAGAGCTCGAGGTCGACATGAAGTGGATCGAGGCCGAGTTGGACGGCCGGCCCTATGGCGTCGACTTGATGCTGACCGGCAATTTCGTCGATCCGACGGAGGGGCAGTCCCTGGACGATCTGTTGCCGCCGGAGCATGTGGCTTTCCTCGACGACATGATGGACCGCTACCAGGTGCCCGAAACCGCCTCCGACCGGGGCGACCCCCAGGGCCGGCTGGGCGAGACCCGCTTCACCGCCGAACAGAACGCCGAGCTGATCGAGGCGATGTTCCGGCACAACCCAAAGGTCTTCGTCAGTGCCCTGGGCACGCCGCCGGCCGAGGTGGTCGCCAGGGCCCACGACCGGGGCATGCTGGTCGGCGCCCTGGCCGGCAAGGGCCGGCACGCGGTCTATCACCAGAAGGCCGGGCTGGATTTCGTGGTCGCCACTTCGGCCGAGGCCGGCGGCCATGTCGGCGACATCGGCAGCATGGTGCTGATCCCCGAGGTGGTCGACGCGGTGGCG
The DNA here is from genome assembly GCA_030746635.1 of Alphaproteobacteria bacterium. GTDB lineage: Bacteria > Pseudomonadota > Alphaproteobacteria > JASLMH01. Next base: position 5,742 of record JASLMH010000098.1, read on the forward strand.
CCGCTGCCGGTACTGGCAGCGGGGGGCATCGGCGGCGGCCGGCAGATGGCGGCGGCGATGGCCATGGGGGCCCAGGGCGTCTGGTGCGGCTCGCTGTGGCTGACCACGGTGGAATCCGACACCCTGCCGCTGGTCAAGGACAAGCTGCTGGCGGCGAATTCCGACCAGACCGCCCGCACCACCTGCTTCACCGGCAAGTACGCCCGCTTCCTGAAGACCGATTGGTCGGACGAATGGGGCGCCAAGGGGGCGCCGGAACCGCTGGGGGCGCCGTTGCAGACCCATCTGGTGGGCGACTACATCCAGCGCATCTATACCGCCGCCGGCTCGGGCCAGGCGACGCCGGAAAGCGGCGCCGGCCGGCTGATCAGCTCCCCCGTGGGCCAGATCGTCGGCGCCATCAACACCACCCGCTCCAGCCGCGACGTGGTGCGCGAGATGGTCGACGAATTCGCCGAGGCGGTATCGCGGCTGTCCGGTCTGGTGGAAGACGCTTAATTGGCTAGCGCACCGGCACGGTGAAAAGCTGCGGCTCGTCGTCGCCCGGTAGCTTGAGGTACAACTCGATGGTGAACGGCCGGGCCGGCACCGGCCGCACCGTTGAAGCGAGGTAGGCGCCGTTCATGGCCGGTTCCAGGAAGCGGATCATTTCCGGCTCCTGGTCGCTCTCCGGCTCGATCTCGACGAAGGCGCGAAAGCGGTCGACGGCGATCGGCTCGGTGGCGATGTTGTAGATCACCAGGCGCACGCCGCATTTGTCGCTGTACACCACTTCCAGGTGATGCAGCTTGTTCGGGGCCATGAAGAAGGCGCCGCCGAAGCGGGGGTTGTGACGCGTGTGGGCGCCGGGCACCATCTGTGCCGACTTGGCCTTGGGGCCGTGATGCGGGGCGACGGGGCCGGCATACCCCGCACCCCCGGGCTTGTCTTCCGCCGCCGCGTCGAGTTGCACCGGCAAATGGCAATCGCCGCTGTCGGCCATCTTATGCCCGGACTTGGTGCCATGGTGCTTGTGTTCGGCCCGTGCCATCGGGCCGGACAGACCGAGGCAGACGATCACGACGACGGCGGACGAGAATCTTTGCATTCCGCGAGGCTCTCCATGGACAGATGGACGGCTTGCCGCGATCATCCCCTGAAGATGCCCGGCGAACCCGTTGGACGAGGAGGTCGATTATGTCGGTGTTGCAGGTCGAGACCAAGGACCATATCGCGGTGGTGACCCTGAACCGGCCGGAGGCGCGCAACGCCCTGAGCCCGGAACTGATCGTCCGCCTGGCCCGGGCCTGGGACGACATCCAGGGCGACGACGAGGTCCGGGTGGTGGTGCTGACCGGTGCCGCCGGTTCGACCTTCTGCGCCGGCTTCGATCTGGCCCGCTCGATCCCCCTGTTCACCGGCGCCCGCCAGCCGGAGGACGAATGGGACGCCGCCGTCGCCGCCGACGGCGCCCTGGCCGGCAAGGCGACCTTGCGGGACTTCGATTTGGGCCGGCCACTGGTGGTGGCCGCCAACGGCCACGCCATCGCCGGCGGCATGGAAATGCTGCTGGCCGGCGATCTGCGGGTGGTGGCGACCCGCGCCAAGCTGGGCCTGTCGGAGGTCAAGCTGGGACTGATTCCCGGCATGGGCGGCACCGCCAAACTGAGCCGGCACCTGCCGGCGGCGGTGGCCGCCGAAGTCCTGCTCACGGGGGACAACATGACGGCCGAGGACGCCCAAGCCGTCGGCTTCGTCAACCGGGTGGTGGCGGCCGAGGAGGTCCTCGATACGGCCATGGCGCTGGCCACGACGATCGCCGGCAACGCGCCACTGGCGGTGCGGGCGGCCCGCGAGGTGTTGCGGAAATCGACCGATCTGACGCAAGCCGAAGCCCTGGCCCTGGAAACCGAAGGGGTGGGCCGGATGATGCTCACCGAAGACGCCGTCGAAGGACCGCGCGCCTTCATGGAGAAACGACCGCCTGTGTTCAAGGGACGTTAGGACTGCTAGGGACTATGGTGACCGGACGTGGCGGCGGCATTGCGAGAGGGGTAGGGGATGTTGTTCCGAACGGCGGCGGCTGACCGGCCCTACCACCTGGGCCCGTTCCCGCTGGAAGGCCTGCCCAGGGACGAGGCCCTGATCGATATCGAGGCCGCCCGCCCGCCGGTGCCGCCGCCCGGCTTCGCCGCATCGCCCGACGGCGTGCTGGCCAAGGTGTTGCGGGACTATCTGGATATCTTCATCCACACGGCGAAGACGGAACCGGCGGCGGCCGAGGCGCCGGCTCCCGACGACCCGCATCGGCGGATGATCGACGTCAAGGGCTATGCCTACTTCATGAACGCCTCGCAGGTGGCCATCTGCCGCATTCCAGCCAATGCCTGGGCCGATGGTAGCGAGGCGGAAGCCCACGAATATGCCGTGGTGCTGCTGCTGGAGCATGGCCGGGTACCCGAGGCCGGCAACCCAGCTCGAGACTGGATCGCCCCGGCGATCGAGGACGCCGCCGCCGCCCGCATCGGCGGCATCGCCGTCTGCCTGTCGGGCCATATCCTGAAGCTGGGCCACCCGGCACTGGCCCACGTCATGGGCGCCGGCGCCCTGGATCTGGACCGCCTGGCGGTGCTGGCGGGCCTGGCGGTACGGGACGGCGGGGCGTTGCGCAATCCCTTCGTGGGCAGCGCATTCTCCATCGCCGCCGTGTCCACCAGCTATGAACTGGCCCTCGATCTGCCGCTGGCGGCCGGTGCCCTGAACGCCAAGGGCCTGGGCTATTGGCTGGGCCGGAACGGCGCCACCTCGGGCCGGGAGCGCAACCGCCGGGCCAAGCGGGCCAGCCACCTGAGCGCCTATCCGATGGAGACCGTCAGCCGGGTCGACCGGCCCACCACCCTGATCCTGGACGACGAGGTACCCCGGGTGTCGAAGCGGGCGGCGTTTTTCGAACGGGCCCTGCGCGGCGATCTGGGCGACAAGGCGCTGAAGGAACGTAACCGCTTCGCCTTCAAGCAGCCGCACACCTCGGGGATGATGGCCTCGATGCGGGCGATGGTGCCGATCCAGGGCGGCGAGACCAATCCGGACGCCGATCCCGGCGCCCATGCCGATCCGGCCGCCAACGCGCGGGCCCTGAAATCCCTGTCCTATCTGCTGGGCGCCGACCTGACCGGCATCTGCGAGGTGCCGCGCTACGCCTGGTTCTCGCACAATTCGGACGGCAGGCCGATCGAGCCCTATCACAAATACGCCGTGGTGATGCTGATCGACCAGGAATACGACACCATGGAGGGGGCCAGCGGCGATGACTGGATTTCCGGCACCCAATCCATGCGGGCCTATCTGCGCGGCGCCGAAATCGCCGGCGTGATGGCCGAAACCGTGCGGCAGTTCGGCTTTCCCGCTCGTTCGCAGACCAACGTCGACAGCGACGTCCTGCACATGCCGCTGGTCTTGTGGGCCGGCCTGGGGGAGTTGTCGCGGATCGGCGAACTGGTGCTGAACCCCTTCGTCGGCCCGCGCTTCAAGTCGGTGGTGCTGACCACCGATATGCCGCTGGCACCCGACCGGCCAATCGACTTCGGGCTGCAATATTTCTGCAATAATTGTTGGAAATGCGCCCGGGAATGCCCTTGCGACGCCATCTCGTGGGGCAGTAGCGTGATGTTCAACGGCTACGAGATGTGGAAGCCGGACGCCGAGCGCTGCGCCCGCTATCGCCTGACCAACGCCCGCGGCTCGGCCTGCGGCCGCTGCATGAAGACCTGTCCGTTGAACAAGGTGGTGACGGCCGACGGCCCGCTGTTGGAACGCCTGGCCAGTTGGTGCGGCGTCAACGCCCGCTGGCTGAAACCGCTGTTGGTGCCAATCGCGGTCTGGCTGGACGACTACCTAGGCAAGGGGCGGCGCAACACCCAAAAGAAATGGTGGCTGGATCTGGAGGTACTGGACGGCGTCTGCGTCGAGCCGGTGAAGGGCGCGAACCAGCGTGACCTCAACCTGGAGCACCGGATCGATCCGGCGAAACAGAAGATGGCCTACTACCCGGCCGCCGCCATGCCGGTCCCGAACGATTTGAACCCGCAGTTGGTCGACCGCAAGGTGGCCATGGCCGCGGCGGCGGAGCTGGAAACCCCGGCGGCGGCGGCGGCCCGCCAGGCCCGCGGCGAGGCCGCGCCGGCCAAGTACGCGCCCAGGCCGCCGGACCCCGACGGCCCGAAGGGCGTGCACGTCAAGCCGAGCGTCTATGGCGGCGGCACGGATGGGGCCGGGGCGGCCAAGGGTTAGGAGCTTCGGCGGCTCAGTCGGTCTTGATGTCCAGGGCGAAGTCGTTCGGCGGGATGATGAAACGCTGGAAGCACAGCGGCGCCTCGCGCAGGGTGTAGCTGGAGACCTCGAGGGCGATGCCCTGAGTGCCCGGAGCAACGGCGAGGTCGCGGGCCAGCGCGCCCTCCAGTTTCTGGAAGCGAACCCTTGTCTTGCGTGACAGGGTCGGCGCGTTGAAGCGGTCGTGCAGGATTTGCCGGATGTGCAGTCGGCCGATCACCGCCAGATCGAAATCCAGCATCGGCCGAAACCGCGTGCCGTCGAGATAGACCCGGGCGGCGGCGGTGAACCGGCCGTCCAGCGATATCAGGCGGCTGACCCGGATATAGCTGGGCCGATCTCCCAGGAACCGCGTCCAGGGACCGTCGGCGGTCGTCTCCTCGATAGTTGCCGACCGGACATCGGCGGGCAGGAGCGAGGAACCGTCGCCGGTGATGAAACGCAGGAACAACCTTTCGCCTTCGCGGTCGCTCGAGCCTGTGACGCGGGTGCCGACTCCCGGCTTACGCTGCACCAGGCCGGCGTCGGTCAAGCGCAGAAACGCCGACTGCACGGTGCCCAGACTGACGGGCAGGGCGTCGGCGAACTGGCGCTCCGTCGGCATCAATTCGCCCGGCTGCCAAAAGCCGTTCTCGATCGTCCGGATGAAGGCGTCGATCAGATTGCTCTTCTTGCTGCCGGGGCTCCGTGCCGCTTCTTCATAGGCCCGGCACAACTCGTCCATCGCCAGTATGTTGGAGTTTTCCATGCCGCCCGCCGTCTTGCGCTCAATGCCGCTTCGTGCGGAAGCCGAAGCGCCACAGGAAATAGACCGTCAAAAGCAGGAAAACGAGGGAGATCGGACTGGTCACCAGGATCGAAAGGTCGGTCTTGTGCATCAGCATGGTTTGCCGCAACGACATCTCGAACATCGGTCCCAGCAGAAAACCAATCACCAGGCAGACGATCGAAAAACCGGATTTGCGCATCAGGTAGCCGAGGCCGCCGAAGGCGAACATCAGGCCGACGTCGAACAGCGAGTTCGTTGGGATATAGACGCCGACGATACAGAGCAGAATGACCACGGGCAGGATGATGTTCTTGGGCACGCGGACGAACAGGCCCCAAATGCGAATGCCGACCCGGCCGATCGTCAGGTGCAGCAGGTTGGCCATCAGCATGCAGGCGAAGATGCTGTAGACCAGCTCGCCATGCTCGACCATCATCAATGGCCCGGGCACCACGCCGTGAATCATGAAGGCGCCGATCAGCAGGGCGGCGGCGACGTTGCCGGGAATGCCCAGGGATATGGTCGGGATCAGGTTGGCCCCGACCACGGCACTGTTCGAGGCCTCGGTGGCGGCGATGCCTTCGAGGGCGCCGGTGCCGAACTTCTCCGGCGTCTTGGACGCCCGCCTGGCGGCCCCATAACCGAGGAACGCGGCCAGCGATACGCCCAGGCCCGGCAGCATGCCGACACCGGTGCCGATGCAGGCGGAGCGCAACAGGGTTGGCCAGTTCGACCAGTATTCCCGCGGCCGCAGCTTGTTGTCCTCGGCGTAGTCGCCGCCAACGATCGCGGCGGCCGGGTCGCCGCCGCGACGGGTATCGAAGATCTGCGAGATCACCGAGCTGAGCGCCAGGGTGCCGATGGCCAGGGCGTTCAGCGATATGCCGTCGAACAGTTCCACCTTGTTGAAGGTCATACGCGAGGTGCTGTCGACCGGATCGAGACCGATGGTGCTGAGAAACACGCCAAGGGCAGCCGCGATGATGCCCTTGACCAGCGACTTGCCGGCCAGGGCGGCGATAAGGGTAAAGGAAAACAGGATGATCGCGGTGAATTCCGGCGGGCCGAACTTCAGGGCGATGGCGGCGAACGGCGCGGCCAGCAGGATCAACATGACGTCGGAGAAGAAATCGCCGAAGACCGAGGAATAGAGTGCCATCTTCATGGCCTTCTCGGGCTTGCCCTGACGCGCCAGGGGATAGCCGTCGCGGGCCGTGGCCGCGGCCTCGGGCGTGCCGGGCGCATTGATCAGTATCGCCGGAATGGCGCCGCCGGAGGTGCCGCCCTTGTTGATGCCGACCAGGAATGCGATCGCCGCCACCGGCGACATGTAGAAGGTGATCGGCACCATGATGGCGAGGGCGGTGACGCTGCCCAAGCCGGGCAGCACGCCGAAGATGATACCCAGCACGATACCGCAGCAGATGAACAGCAGATTGGTGAAGGTAAACGCCGCTTCGAATCCGCCGACTAAGCTCTCGATCAATATGCCACCCTCGACCGCTGTCGCGGTTTTCGTTGTTGCTCAGGGGAGTTCGATGGTGAACGCGAACCAGACCAGCCAATACAAGGCGATGGGCATGGCCGCGGCGATCGCTACCAGTATCCAGTAGTTGCGCTGCCGAGCATAGAACATGACCGCCGCCAGCATGACCGCACCCGCCACGATGAATCCGGCTATGTGCAACAGCGTCATCGTGACGATTGCCGTCAGCGCCCACAGCCCGACGTTCACTGCTTCGTGGCGGCCGATGCCGCTGGCCTCGGCGCCGAATTCCTCGTCCTCGTGAGCCGCCCCCTGGCGCCCGAACGGCAGACCCTTCCTGACCAACAGCAGCGCCAGCAACAGGCAGATCCACATCGCCACCGACGGGATCAGACCAGGTGCTAGGTCCAACTCACTCTGGGCCGGCGCGGTATAGTTGGGAATAAGCCAAATCAGGGCCAGCAGCGCCGCCAGCCCAAGGACGATCCCGGCCATGAGGTCCGTCGCCCTCATGGAGGGACCGCCTTGGGTTGGCGTTTCGTCGCTGGCCGTCATTGCCCCCGCCATCGATGGTCCTGCGGTGGGGTCAGTTCCGGGTCGCTGCCACCACCTTCTTCAGACTGGCAACGACCTCGTTGAACACCGTTTTCATTCCGTTGCCGTCCACGAACTTCTTCGGAAACTTCAATTTGCCGAGGATTTTGGTGAAGTCCGGATCGTTCATGGCGCGTTGGATGGCGCCTTCCAGCTTGGCGGCAACTTCGTCCGACACGCCTTTCGGTGCGACGATGACGGCATTGCCCGGCATCGCGATGCCATAGAGTTCCTTGATCGATGGTACCTCGGGCGAGGCGGCGAGCCGGCCACCGAGGCAGGAGGCCAGCACCAGCATCTTGTCGCCATATTTGCCATGCACACCGCCGCTGTATGCGAAATCGACCTTGCCGCCCAGCAGGAAGGGGACCATCTCGCCACCGCCCCGGGTCGGGATGGCGGTCCAGTCGATGCCTTCCTTCTTGGCGATGTAATTGATGAAGGCCTTGGAGATGCCGCCCTGGTCGGCCACGTTCAGGGAATTGCCCTTGCCAGAATAGGCGATCAGTTCCGCCAGGTTGCCATACGGTTTGTCCGGCGTGGTGATGAAAGCCATCTGATACTCAGTGACGCCGGCGATGTACCGGAAACTGTTCAGATCGAATTCCAGGCCTTTTTTGGTCAACGGATCCCAGGTCAGGCCGGCCAAGGCCACGAACATGATGGTGTAGCCGTCGGCGGGCGCTTTCGAGACGTAGGTGGAACCGACCGCGCCACCGGCGCCGGGCCGGGTCCTGACGACGACTTTTTGACCCAATTCGCGGCCCAAGGCCTTGGAGAAGAGCTGCGCCATGGTCTCGGTGCTGCCGCCGGCTTTATAGGGCACCACCAAGGTGACCGGTTTGGCCGGGTATTCGGCCGCCGCCGGCAGGCTGGTGGCGGCAACCATGGCCAGGGCACCAAGCGCGCCTAGGAGCGCCGATCGTGTGGAAAATCCAAATCCTGTTTTGCTCAACATTTCATCCTCCCTGATTTGCTGCCAACGCGTTACGAGTTCGCTTTTGATGGGTCGTACGGAAATATTCTGCTATATAGTTATTAGGAAATCAAATAAAATCACCTAACATATTGAAAAAACGTAATATAATGGTGAGTCCAGTAGTACTTTGACCGGCCATTGCAAGGATTATCATGTTAATCTACAGTTACTTAGAGGCGGCATTTGTCCGCGATGGCGCTATGGTGTGCCGTCGAGGATCCGACCTGGAGGGATAGATGACCGAAAAGACCAACCTTTCTCTCGTCGATTCCGATCTGGTCGGGGAGCTCTGGCCGATCGGCCAGCCGGGCGAGGATCCGGTGCTGTACGGCCATGCCGAGATCGAGCCCAAGGGCGCCTTCGAGGCCCGCAGCATGCAGACCTTCCGCCTGACCTACACGGTCGGTCGCTATGGTCTGGACGACACTGGCGCGATCCGGGTGATGTTCCGCGCCATGGGCGATCACGGCCGATTCCAGACCACCGATCCGGCCGCCGAGAACTACGTTACCGCCAGCACCTCCAGCGGCGTGCCGCTGCTCTTGGACTACAGCCCCTACGGCGTCACCGCGCGACCGCGCTGGAAATCCCTGACGGTCAGGGTATCGGGCGGATATCTGCGCGAGGGCGATAGGATCGTCATCGTCTTCGGCGATACCTCCCAGGGCTCGCCGGGCATGCGGCTGCAGACCTTCCAGGAGGCCGCTTTCGAGTTCAAGGTCGCGGCCGACGTTTGCGCCGTCGGGCATTACATCCCGATCCCGGACACGCCGCATGTCTCGATCGTGCCGGGCGAACCGGCGGTCTGGCGCGCCGTGCTGCCTTCCTTGCGGCGGCCCGGCGAACGCTTCCAGTTCGGTTTCAAGGCGGAAGATCTCTGGGGCAACCCGACCGACCGGGCGCAAGGCGGTTTCAGCTTCGACAGCACCCTGCCGGTGAACGGCCTGCCGGCGGGCTGCGACTATCCCCTGGGCGAGAAATCCGTCTGTTTCGAGGGCCTGTCGGTCGACCAGCCCGGTACCTTGCGCATCGCCGTGCGCGACGAGGCGGGCACGGTGGTCGCGGAATCCCATCCCCTGGTGATCCGCGAGGGGCGCTACGCCGGTTATTGGGGTGACTTGCATGGGCAGAGCGGTGAATCCATCGGCGTCACCACCTCGCGCGAGTATTTCGATTTCGCCCGCAACAAAGCCTTCCTCGATGTCACCAGCCATCAGGCCAACGATTTCCAGGTCAACAACGCCTTCTGGGCCTACCTGAACGAGTTGACGGCGGAATACCTCGAGGAGGGGCGGTTTGTTACCTTCCCGGGCTACGAATGGTCGGGCAACACGGCGGTGGGTGGCGACCGCAACGTCTATTTCCGCATCGAAGGCCGGCAGATCCACCGCTCTTCCCACGCCCTGTTGGAGGACCGCAGCGACATCAACACCGATGCCCCGGATGCCCGGGCGTTGTTCGAGATGCTGGCGGACGAGGATTGCGTGGTCTACGCCCATGTCGGCGGCCGCTATGCCGACATCAGCTATGCCCACGACCGCAGGCTGGAAACGGCGATGGAAATCCATTCCGCCTGGGGCAGCTTCGAATGGCTGCTCACCGACGGTTTTCCCCTGGGCCATCGTAGTGGCGTGGTCTGCAATTCCGACGGCCACAAGGGCCGGCCGGGGGCCAGCTACCCCGGCGCCTCGACCTTCGGGGCCTATGGCGGCCTGACCTGTTTCTATGCCGAGGGGCTGACCCGCGACGGCATCTTCGACTGCCTGCGCCGGCGGCACCACTACGGCACCACCGGTACCCGTATGCACTTGGACGTCCGCGCCGCCTTCAAGACCGCGGGCCGCCTCTACGACCAGGACCCGAAAGCCTATCCCGACACCGCCTCGACCGAGGTCGGCGAGGTGATGATGGGCGACATCGCCCAGACCGACGATGAAAGCGTAACCTTGCGCCTGGACGTCGTCACCCAAAGCCCGATCGAGCGCATCGAGGTGCGCAATGGCATGGAAACGATCCGGACGGTTCGTGGCCACGACGCCGGCGACCTGGGCGACCGCATCCGGGTGCTCTGGTGCGGCGCCGAGTACCGGGGAAGGGGGCGCGACACCAATTGGAAGGGCCGGGCCCGTTTCGGCGGTGCCGTGGTGCGCCGGCTGGAAAAGATCAACGCCTGGAACCTGGAGCGCAAGTTGGAGGTGCAATCGGCCGACACCGTGGTCTGGGACGCCGTCACCACCGGCAACTTCGCCGGTTTCGATGCCTGGCTCGACGTCCGCGAGGCCGGCGATCTGGACATCGCCACCAACCTCGGCGCCCTGCGGCTGCCGATCGCCGAGATCGGCCTCGACGACGTGGTCATGGAGGCCGGTGGCCTGGAACGCGAAATCCGAGTGTTCCGCCTGCCCGACGAGAACCCGCACCGCGAGATCAGCACAGAGGTCGAGGTGCCGCTGCGGCCCAGCGGCGACAACCCGCTCTGGGTCTGCGTCACCACCGAGGACGGCTTCCAGGCCTGGAGCAGCCCGATCTACCTGTTCAACAAGGACGATCCGAGCGCCTGATTTCAATTACGGCCTAGATATCGTTCATACAAAAGAGTAGCCCGCATCGCGGCAACGACGCGCCGGGGGCGCATCATGGATTGCCGGGTCGGAGCCCGGCAATGACGAAATGACGGTGGCGGTCGACACCAACCCACAGTCATGCCCGGGCTCCGACCCGGGCATCCATCGACGCCGCCGTCTCGTTTGCCTGGCGTCTCATTTTGCCAGGTGGTTCATCTCAAGCCAAAAAGCTCCATGCCCTAGGTCTAGGGCACGACTAGGCCGCGCGGGCGATACGCTTCACCTTGATCCGGTCGGCCTTCTTCATCGCCTTGGCCAAATCGTAGGCCGCCTGCAGGCGGTACCAGGTGTCGGCACCGCCGCCAAAGGCCTTGTCGAGACGGATCGCCATTTCCGGGGAGATGCCGGCGCGGCAGTTGACGATGTCCGACATCTGCTTGCGGCTGACACCGAGTTTACCGGCCGCCGCCGTCACGCTGAGGCCCAGAGGTTCCAAGCAGTCATGATGGACCGATAGGCCCGGATGGGGTGGGTTCTTCATGGCCATGTCTGGTCCTCCCGGCGATCGTCGATTGAGTGTAACCCGTCACCTCCCTGTTTGCAGTCTTCCCACCGCCAACTTGCGGCGGACCGCCGGACGGGCCAAGATCGGGGAAAGATCAGGAGGAAAACATGGACGATATCGCGATTACCGGCATGGGCGTGATCTCCTCGATCGGGCATACGGTGGACGAATTCTGCGAAAACCTGTCGGCTGCCAAGGTCGCCGTCGGCCCGACGCCGTGGGACAACGTCGAGGGCCTGGGCAACGTCTGGATGTCGAAGGTCGAGAACTTCCGGCCCGAGGACTGGATGGACCAGCGGGTGGTCGACGGCACCGATGCCTTCGCCCAGTACGCCATCGCCGCCGCCGTGCAGGCGGTCGAGCACGCCGGCATCGGGGAATTCGACGCGCCGCGTACCGCCGTGGTCATCGGCACCTCCTGCGCCGGCACCGAGACCATCGCCGAGTCGCAACAGGGGCTGGACGAGAAGGGACCTGCGGGGGTCGACCGCAAGCTGCAGATCAAGGCCTGGGCCAACATGGCGGCCGGGCAGATCGCCCTGCGCTGGAAGCTGCATGGCCCGCTGTTGACCGTGGTCACCGCCTGCGCCTCGTCGATCGACGCCATCGGCACCGCTGCCCGGCTGATCGAACGGGGCGACGCCGACATGGCGATCACCGGCGGCTGCGAGGCCTCGCGCACCCAGGTGACGATGATCGCCGCCGGGCTGTACGGCATGCTGAGCCCGCAGCCCGACCCCTACAAGGCCTGCCGGCCGTTCAACACCGAACGCTTCGGCATCATGGGCGGCGAGGGGGCCGGCGTGGTGATCCTGGAACGGGCCGACCTGGCACGGGCGCGTGGGGCCAAGATCCACGGCTACCTGCGCGGCTATGCCTCGCTATCGGACGGCTATCATCCCTCTTCCTCGAACCCCGACGGCAGTTGGGAAAGCCGTACCATGGCCCTGGCGGTCGAGGACGCGGGCCTGGCCGGCGGCACCGACGACGTCGATGCCCTGATCGCCCATGGCACCGGCACGCCGGTCGGCGATATCGCCGAGATCAAGGCGATCAACAGCCTGTACGGCAACCGCGAACAGCCCCTCAAGGTCGCCTCGATCAAGGGGCATGTCGGTCACACGGCGGGCGCCGCCGGGGTGATGGGCCTGATGGCCGGCATCCACAGCATGAAGGAGGGCGCCCTGGTCCCCACCGCCGGCACCACCGACGTGATGCCCGAGGCGGAATTCGACATCGTCATCGGCGAGCCGTCAAAGGGCGCCATCGACACGGTACAGGTGAACGGCTTCGGCTTCGGCGGCCAGAACGCCTCGCTGATCGTCTCGCGGGACTGAAATCGGTGATCGTCAGGCCTTGCGGCCGATGAAGGCGAGGTTCTCGCCGGCCCGGTGACGGGCCAGGATCCGCTTGTAGCGTCGATCGGTATCGGCCAGCAGGGCATCGAGGTCGCGCCGCAGCTCGCCCGCCACGCCGTCCCGCAGGGGCAGGCGGGCCGGGCCCAGGCCTTCGTCCGCCGTGGCCTGCGGGCGGTCGCGGAAGGCCCAATGCAGATGATTGACCAGGTTGTAGTCCTGGCTGAACACCACCTCGCCCATGAACCCGGCCTTGGCCATGACGGCGGTCAGGGCCTTGGCGGAGAAGTACCAAAGGTGGGCCCGGTGATAGTAGAAGCGGTGGTAGGCCGGCACGTCGTACAGGGTCAGCAGCGGGTCGTGCAGGTTCGGCACCTCGACGAATAGCCCGCCGCCCGGCTTCAGGTAGCGGCCGAACTCGCGCACGGCGGCCACCGGGTCGGGCATGTGTTCGAGGGCCTGCACCGAACAGACCAGGTCGAACGAACCGGGCGCGATAGCGGCCGCGCGCAACTCGCCGCTGTAGGTGGTCAGGCCATGAGCTTCGGCGGCGAACCGGGCGGCGCCGCTGTCCAAATCGAAGCCGACGGCCTC
>JASLMH010000099.1 GCA_030746635.1 Alphaproteobacteria bacterium
GGCGAGGTCGGCGCCCGTGAAAACCGCGAGGACGCCGGGTACAGCGCGGGCCGCCTCGGTGTCGATGGCACCGATCCGGGCATGCGCGTGTGGCGAGCGCAAGAGGTAACCGTAGGCCTGGCCGGCCAGGTCGATGTCGTCGGTGTAGCGGCCGCCGCCGCGCAGGAAGCGCTGGTCCTCCACGCGCGGTGCCGATTGTCCCAGACCGAACTTCATGGTGCCGTACCCCCTGTAGACCGGACGCGCATGCTAGAGCATTTCCGAATTGGCCGATATCGCACGGTCAGCCTTCACCCCGGCCGCGGCGGCGGCCTTGCCATATTTTCCCGAACTTAGCCATACTGCCGATCCGCAACCAGGGTCGACAAGCAAAGGTGAGGTATGGATCCGACCATCACGCCCCTCGACGCCAGTTTCGGCGCCGTCATTACCGGCATCGACCTGGCCGGCCTGGACGATGCCGGGTGGCACATCGTCGAGGATGCCTTTCACGAATATGCGGCGCTGGTCTTTCCGGCTCAGAATCTCGGCGACGAGGCGCAGGTCGCCTTCGCCAAGCGCTTCGGCAACATCGAATTGCTGCGCGACGATCCCAAGGCCGAGGCCGTGTTGATCAGCAACGAGAAGCCGGATGGCGGCGTGGTCGAGCCCGACGAGCATCGCTACCAGACCCTGCGCGGCAACGAGGGCTGGCATACCGACAGCTCGTACATGCCGCTGGCGTCCAAGGCGGCCATGCTGACGGCGCTGGTGGTGCCGCCGGCCGGCGGCGAGACTGAACTGGCCGATATGCGCGATGCCTACGATGCCCTGGATGACGAGAGAAAGGACCGCATCCGCGACCTCTCCGCCTATCACTCGCTGTACCAGTCGCAAGCCAAGGTGGGCTACACCATCAAGACCGGCGCCGGCTACGGCTACCACACCAAGGGCGCGCCGCTGCGACCGCTGGTGAAGACCCATCCGGCCACCGGCCGCAAGTCGCTGTTCATCGGCCGTCACGCCTACCGCATTCCGGGGCTCGAAGACGGCGAGGCGCAGGCGTTGCTGGACGACCTGCTCGACTTCGCCTGCCGGCCGCCGCGCACCTACAAGCACGCCTGGCAGCCCGGCGACCTGGTGGTCTGGGACAACCGCTGCGTGCTGCACCGGGCGCGGCCCTATGACTACGGCGAAACCCGCGTCATGCGGCACACCCGGGTCGCCGGTGATCCGGCCAACGACCTCGCCCCAACGGCCCGCGACGAGCGGGCCAGCGGCTACGAGCCGACGACGTCGAACCGGTAGTCCAGGCCGCGACGTTGCCGCTAGGCGGGGGAGATCAGCCGGTCGATCAGATCGGTGAAATCGACATCGGCGCCGTCCAGCGCGCCTATCTCGGCGACCAACTCGGCCACGCGCGCCTCGCCGATCGCCGGTGTCGCGAAGGCTTTGAATTTCTCGACGATTTCCGCCTCGGATAGCGGCGCGGCAGGACCGCCACGGGCATCGATGTCGCCCGAGGCGAGGCGACGGCCGTCTTCCAGCACCAGCGTCAGATCGGCCCAGCGGCCGTCGGGAAAGCGGTCCTGATGGCGGGCATCCTCGGTCACCGTCGTGCGCCGCACCAGACGCTCGATCAGCGGATCCGCGAGCGCCGCGCCGGTGACTTCCTCGACCCCGACCCGGCCGCGCGCCAGCGCGGCGGCGACCGGAAAGGCGAGGCTGTATTGCGCCTTCGGGCTGCTCTCCGGCATGCCGGCGGCCAGCCGTGCCGCTTCGTGGAAGGTGTTGATGCGCACCTCGGCGATGTCGTCGACGGCCAGGTCGTGTTCGCCGCGCAGGCGAAGCGCGCCGTCGATCGGCGCATGCGCCCAGCGACACACCGGATAGGGCTTGACGTACTGCTCGTCGGTATACCAACGCCTGCCCAGATCGGCCCAGAGGTGCGCCACCGGATCGGCCTCGGCGGTGATCGCCGGCGCGCCGGTAAAGCCGTCCTCGGCCAGAAAGACCGCCGAGGCGCCCGCCAGCGCGCCCCAGCCGGAGCCATCGTGCAGCATGGTCGGGTTGTCGATCTCGCGCATCATCTGGCTGCGCGGTCCGTGATACTCGGCGATGCCGAGTGCCTGGCGAAGCCGCGGGCGATCAAGGCCCCTGAGCCGGCCGCCCAGCGCGACCACCCCCAGCGCGTTCCAGGCCCCCGAGGTGTGGTAGTCGGCGACCGTGCCATGCAGCGCCAGCGCCGCCCGGCAGGCGATCTCGTAACCGATGACCAGCGACGTCAACGCCTCTTCGCCGTTCAGCCGATCGATGCTCTGGGCGAAGGCGAGGAGGGTCGGGACCAGGGCGACGCCGGCATGACCCTTGGCCGGCGCGAAGCCATCGTGGCCATCGAGGTTGTCCGTCCGGCTGGCCGAGGCATAGGCCGCGCCGGCGATGCTCACCCAGCGGCCGTCGAACGGCAGCCGGGCGCCGGGCGCATCGGCTCCGGTGCCGAACTGGCGCACCGCGTATGCCGACGCGATGGCGCTGGCCTCCATCCGGCCCGCCGCCGCGCAGACGCCCAAGGTATCGAGTAGCAGCATCAGCGCCAGGCGCCGGGTTTTCGGGGGAATCTCCGAGGCATGGGTCTCCAGCACGAAACGGCCGATGGCGTCGGTGATCGAACTACCCGTCCCGTCCATGGTGCCACACGCCCCTCGACCCGGTCTCAGATGCCGAGGTCCTGCAGGTTGTAGTCCCTGACCTCCGCCCTGGCCGCCGGCGTCCAGCGCCATTCATCGGCGCTGTCGGCCAGGGGTTCGTAGGTGTAGGGCGTTTCCTCGGAGAAACGCTGCCGCCGGGCGTCGATGCCGTAGATGATCATGCGCGAGCGGCGACGGATGTACGCCTCGTCGTACAGCGTCACCGGGTTGTGGACGCCGCCGCTTTCGACGCCGAGCACCGATTTGCGCCGGTGGAAGCCGAAATTGATGGTGACCCGAACATTCGGGCTGGTATTGGCGAACGAGCCGTGCACCGCCTGTCGGTTGGTGATGGCGACGTCGCCCGGCGCGCAGATCAGGGGCACCGCGTCGGGCAGACGATCGGAGCCGGCGGCCTCGACCATGGCCCTGATGTCGGCCTTACCGAGGCGGTGCGAGCCGGGCACCACCCACAAACCGTTGGCGGCGTCGCAACCGTATAGCTGTGCCATGTAGTTGAAGCCGTGGGTGCCTTCGTCCAGGTCCGGATCATCCCAATGTGTCCAGCCGTCCTGGTGCCAGGCCACCGAGCCGCCCAGACGCGGATGCTTGATCCACACCGCCTCGTTGAAGGGCGTGAAGTCCGGGCCGTTGATGGCGGCGGCCACGGCGAGGAGTTGCGGATGCCCATAGACGCGCAAACAGGCCTCGGAAAACTGCAACGACCCCAGCACGATCTGCATCACCTCCGCCGGTGCGTCGGGGGGCACCTCGGGTTCGGTCATTTTCGCCGGATGGCGGCCATGGTTGGCATCGGTGCCGCCGATGGGGTCGGACAACGGCCTGACCCAGCCGACCGTGCGCCCCTGGCAATCCACCCCCAGCGCCGGGCGGCCATGCTTGTCCAACTTGGCGTCCTTGGCGACCGGCGCCCGCTCGAGCAGATCGGCGACGTCCCGTTCGATATCCGCCAGTTCGTCGGCGCCGAGAACGCCTTCGAAAACATAGAAGCCGTGGCGGGAATAGGCTTCGAGGATCGCCGGGTCCAGCCTGCCCGCCTCGTCGAAGCGGATCGGACCGCGATTGTCCATGGCCAGGGCGCGGGCGGTGCCCAATTCCCGATAGCGGATCATCTCGGCCTCGTCCGCGCCATAGTCGGCGGCGGATATGTCGAGGAGGGGCAGATTGACCTTGTTCATCTCATCCTCTGTCGCTTGCGCCTTGATGCCGCGAATGCCAATTGGCTTCTTTTGAACAATATCAAAACGGACCCGCCCGGGTGACGGAAAATCCGGCGCACTGGCTCTTCAAGGGGAACCACGCCCTTGGCTCGCCTGATCTGGATCAATGCCGGCTTCGGGGATTGTTGCCAGCGTTGCGCCATGACCATTGGCGCCTATCGCGTGGTGTGCGCGATATGCCGGTTCGCCATTTTGGCGCGGACGGCGGCCGCGCCATCGCACGAAGCGTGCTTTGACCGCCATGCAACGACGAGAGGCAACGACAAGATGTCCGCCGGCTGAAAGCGCGGCGGCACAGAAGGGAGATCAGGGCATGAAATTCGGCTTATTTTACTTGTTCAGCGATTTCGGCGACATCAGTCAGGAACAGCTGTTCGGCGAAGTGATGCAGGAGATCGAGCACGGCGAGGGATTGGGCTTCGATTCCGTCTGGCTGCCCGAGCACCATTTCGCGATCTACGGCATGCTGGGCAATCCGTTGTTGCTGGCGGCGGCGGTGGCCCAGCGCACGCAGCGGATGAAGATCGGCACGGCGGTCGTCGTGCTGCCCTTCCAGCATCCGCTTCGGGTGGCGGAAGACGCCGCCATGGTCGACGCCCTCAGCGGCGGACGCCTGCTGCTCGGTGTCGGGCGCGGCTACCAGCCGCCGGAATTCCACGGCTTCGGCGTGCCCCAGGATGAGTCCTCGGCGATGTTCATGGAGAGCATGGAGATCATAACGCGGGCGCTGAGCGGCGAGAAATTCGCCTATGACGGCGATTTCTGGAAAATCGAGGAAGCCATCGAGATCTATCCAAAGCCCCTCCAGAAGCCCTATCCGCCCCTCTACGTGGCCAGCGTCAGCCGGCGCAGCCTGGACGTGGCGGCGCGTTTCAACATGTCGCTGCTCAGGGCGCCGCAGTTCAGCAACCTGAATGCGGTGGCCGAGGCCTTCGACGAATACACCGGCCTGCTTCGCGAGTATGGGCATGATCCGGCGAGCCTGGACCAGCCGGTCTCGATCCGCGTCCATGTCGCGCCCACCGACGAGGAGGCCAAGGGCGAAACCGAGCATGCGCTGTGGTTCTATCGCCTGCTGGGCACGCTGGTGCCCGGCGCGCCGGGGCGGGAGGAGGTGCCGAAGGGCTACGAGAAATACCCGCTCGATCCCGACGCGCTCGCCAAGCTGACCCTGGAGGACGTCTGGGAGCGCGGCACGGCGTTCGGTTCGCCGGAGCGCGTCACCGAAATCCTGAAGATGTACATGCACAAGCTTGGCGCCCGGAATTTCATCATCCAGATGCGCATCGGCGGCCTCGAGCACGACAAGGTCATACGCTCGATGGACCTGTTCGCCAGCGAGGTGATGCCGGCCCTGCGCGAAGAGGAAGGCCGCCTGACCGCCGCCGCCGAATAGTCACGGCCCAGCGCCGGAAAATATCTCGTCGTTACCTGGGCGGCTCGGCTCTAGCTTACCGTCAGCTCCGCTTCGCCCAGGCCGTCGACCTGGCATTGCATGCGGTCGCCGGCCTGCAGCCACTTGGTAGCGACGATCGAGCCGGTCAACACCACCTGGCCGGCCCGCAGCATGCCGCCGCGCCGGTTCAGGTTGTTGGCCAGCCAGGCCAGGGGCTCGAACGGGTGACCCAGGGCGTCGCCGCCGACGCCCTCGCCGACCACCTCGCCGTCGATCAGCATGCGCCCCGGCACGGCGGCCAGATCCAGCTGCCGCCAAGCCGTGACCTCCGGCCCCAGCACGCAGCCGGCGTTGAAGGAGTTCTCGGCCACCAATAGCGGCGCCGTCATCAGGCCGTAGTCGAAGGCCCGGTCGTCGACCAGTTCGATGGCCGCCATGCAGGCCGCCACGCTTTCGCCGATGCCGTGCCGATCGTAAGGGCCGTCCGAGGCCGGCAGGTCGCGGCCCAGGCGCACGGCGATTTCCGCCTCCACGCCCAGGTTGATGAAATCGCCGGCCGCCACGGTGGCCGGGTGGCGATATACCCGGTTGGCGAAAACCGCCCCCTCGCACGGCTCGTCGACGCCGACCAGTTCCTGCATGACCTTCGAGGTCAGGGCCACCTTCCAGCCCGCCACCGGACCGGCGCCTGCGTCCTGCCAAAGCGCCTGCAGGCGGTCCTGCACGGCATAGGCGGCCGTCATGTCGGGCGGCGTCAACTCGGCCGGCAGCGGCGTTCCCTGACGGCCGGCCCTGGTGTCGGCGAACAGCTTGCGGGCCGCCGCCTCGATGGCCGTTTCCGCCATTGCCCCCCTCCGCGCCTATTCCTTGACGGCGACCAGCATGGTGAACAGGCCGCCGATCGGCTCGCGGGCGATTTCCTTCAGGCCGGCGCCCTGGAACAATTCCCGCTGTTCCTCGACGGTCGGCACGATGTTGCCCCAGATCATTTCGTTGAACTGGGTCTGCACGGCGAAATCGAAGGCCGGATCGCGCAACTGGTCCAGGTTGGAGGGGTAGGTCTCGTCCAGGATGAACAGCGCCCCGCCCGGTTTCAGCGCCTTGGCGACGCCCTGCATCACCTGCGGTCGGACCTCGGCGGCGATCTCGTGCAGCACCTCGAACATGGTGGCCAGGTCGAACTCCGCCTCGTGGCCGATGCCCTCGCCGCCTATATGTTCCACCGCCACCCGGTCGGAAACGTCGCTGGCGGCGATGTTGGTCTGGGCCTGTTCGATGCCGTGCGGGTCGGTGTCGACGCCCAGGCAGGAGGTGTTCGGCCAGGCCTGGGCGATCTTGATCATCAGGCCGCCGACGCCGCAGCCGACGTCCAGCACCAGGGCGCCGGCTTCCAGCCGGTCCTTCATGTCGGGAATGCCGGCGATCATCCGCCGCGCTACCACGTTGTGAAAGCCGGCCGTGGTGTCGCCGATATGGCGGGTGAAATCGTGGCCGTGGTCCTGGAAGCTGTAGGTGCCGCCGCTCTTGAAGTAGTTGGGATAGTCCTCCAGGTCCTTGCCGACGAAGCGGGCCGTGGTCATCACGTAGGGCGCCAGATGCCGCGGATCGGCGGCGTCGACCAGCAATTTGTCCATGAACGGCGCCAGCCGGTAGCGGCCGTCGTCGCCGCCTTCCAGCAGGCCGTAGTGGTGGCCGGTGCGGCACCAGACGTCGACATAAGGGGCGTGCAGCTCGGCGCTGCTGGCCAGATCGGCACTGCTGCAACCGGCCTCGCCGGCCTCCTGCAGCTTGCCGAACAGGCCCATTTCGGTGCCCATGGCGATGTGGTGGACGGCGTGATAGCCCTTGAGGTAGGTCCAGAGCAGGCCGGATTGGGCCTCTGGCGTGGGTTCCGTCATGGCAAGGTCCTCCTGTTTGTCGATCATTCTATTCTTTTATTTCAGGGCCTTGAAGGCGGCGGTGAAGCCGGTGAGCGAGACCGGCACGGCGACCTCGCGCTGGCGGCCGTCCTGGAACGTTACCTTGGCCTGCCGGCCGACCTTGAAATCGTCGATCAATGGCTCCTCCAGGGCCAGGCGGGTATGGCAGCCGTTCGGATTGCAGACTTCGATCTGCAGGCGCAGGGCGGTGCCCTCGTCGATCTGCAGCAACAGGCCGCCCGGCAGATAGACCCCTAGCGGCACCGAGAAGAACAGCATCGGCGGCTGTTCCGGTGCCGGGTAGCGTACCGCGACGTTGAGGATGCGCTGTTTGCGGTCCTTAACCGTGGCGGTGATGGCCTGGAACATGACGCAGGATTCGGCATCGGCGTCGGTCCGCTTTTCGCAGCGTAGCCGCCAGTCCTGATAGTCTTGCTCCCGCGCCGAGACGGCTTCCGCCGGAGCCGCCGCCAGGGCGGCCAGCAGCCCAAGCAACGGCAGCGCGCCGGCGGCGAGCGTTGAGATGGTGGAACGGTACATGGCGGCGGTCTCGGGCTCCGATAGCGATGGTCGGCGCTGAATGTAACCGAGTTGCCGGGCCGGCAACAAACCCTTTGCCGCTTCCGCCGGGGCCGCCGCGGGTGTCATACTGGATCCCGCCAATCAGCCACCGCAAACCGGGTGCCGCCATGACGGAACTATCCCTGACGCCTGAGAACACCCTGCCGGAAGGCGGCCTGGCGGGCTGTTTCCTGGCCCGTGTCTGGCGCCCCGCCAGCGGCGAGACGCCGGCCGGCCCCAGCCCGGTGCTGGTCGGCGATGACGGTGTCCATGACCTGGCCCACCTGGCACCCACCCTGTCGGGACTGCTGGCCCTGGACGATCCGGCGGCGGCGGTGACGGCGGGGCCGGGCGAGCGGTTGGGCGGGGTGGCCGAAATCCTCGCCAACACCGCCGCCGACGGCCGCGACCCTGGGCGGCCCTGGTTCCTCGCGCCGACCGATTTGCAGGCCCTGAAGGCCTGCGGCGTCACTTTCGTGCGCAGCATGCTGGAGCGGGTGATCGAGGAACAGGCCAAGGGCGACCCGGAGCAGGCGGTAGACATCCGCCGGGCCATCGGCGACCAGATCGGCCAATCCCTGGCCGACGTCAAGCCGGGCTCGGCCGAGGCGGCGCGGATCAAGGAGGTGCTGAGCGCCCGCGGCCTGTGGTCGCAATATCTGGAGGTCGGCATCGGCCCCGACGCCGAGGTCTTCACCAAGGCGCAGCCGATGGCCGCGGTCGGCAGCGGCGCCGAGGTCGGCATCCACCCCGGCTCGTCCTGGAACAACCCGGAGCCGGAGGTAGTGCTGGCGATCGCGCCGTCGGGCCGCATCATCGGCGCCACCCTGGGCAACGACGTCAACCTGCGCGATTTCGAGGGCCGCAGCGCCCTGCTGCTGGGCAAGGCCAAGGACAACCGGGCGTCATGCGCCGTCGGGCCGTTCCTGCGCCTGTTCGACGATGGCTTCAGCCTCGATGACGTGCGCGGCATGGCGATCGATCTGCGGGTCGAAGGGGCGGACGGTTTCATCCTGGAGGGCCGGTCCTCGCTGGCCGAGATCAGCCGCGATCTGCAGGACCTGGCCGCCGAGGCCTGCGGCGCCCACAACCAGTATCCCGATGGCCTGTTGCTGTTCACCGGCACCATGTTCGCGCCGACCGAGGATCGCGACGCCCCGGGCCAGGGCTTCACCCACCACCTGGGCGATGTCGTCTCCATCGCCACGCCGTTGCTGGGGAGGTTGATCAACCGGGTCAACCGGACCGACCGGATCCCGCCGTGGCAATTCGGCACCGGCGCCCTGATGGCCAACCTGGCGGCGCGGGGGCTGTTGTGACCCTGGCGGCCGACACCCTGGAGCGGCTGCGCGGCGTTTCCACCGCCACCGTCACCATGCAGTTGTTGAAGCGCGGCCTGCGGGCCTGTTTCATCGTCGGCGCCCGGCCGCTGAATCCGGCCGCCTGCCGCTTCGCCGCCGAGGCCTATACCCTGCGTTTCATTCCCATGCGCGAGGACCTCAGCCGGCCGGAGGTATTGGGCGATCCCGAGTATCCGCCGCGCAAGGCGATCGAGGACATCCCGCCGGGCCAGGCCCTGGTGATCGACGCCCGCGGTCACGCCGGTGCCGGCGTGGTCGGCGATATCCTGTCGGCCCGGCTGCACGAACGCGGCGCCGCCGCGGTGGTCAGCGACGGCCCGGTGCGCGATGGGGCCGAGGTGGCGAAGCTGGCGCTGCCGGTGTTCTGCGCCGGCAGCGCCGCCCCGGCCAGCCTGAACGTGCATTTCGGCGCCGATCTGCAGACCGCCATCGCCTGCGGCGGGGTGGCGGTGTTCCCGGGCGATCTGTTGGTCGGTGACGGCGACGGCGTGGTGGTGATCCCCCGCGCCCTGGCCGACGAGGTGGCCGCCGACGGCGCCGAACAGGAGCGGCTGGAAGGCTTCCTCAAGCAACGGGTCGAGGCCGGCCACCCGACCATCGGCACCTACCCGCCGAACGAGGACACCCTGGCCGCCTACGAGGCCTGGAAGGCGGAACAGAAGTGACTAGTGTTGATATCGCTCGCGCGGCAATAGGGTCAGCCGATTCGGTTTCGGTGCCAGTTGCAGCGCATCGCCAGGCCCGTCGCGAGATTGCCGAGTCAAGCCCGGCAATGACGAATCTGTATTTAAAAACAACAAATTATGTCATCCCCGGGCTT
Organism: Alphaproteobacteria bacterium; assembly: GCA_030746635.1. GTDB lineage: Bacteria > Pseudomonadota > Alphaproteobacteria > JASLMH01. The sequence continues at coordinate 9,965 of JASLMH010000099.1, forward strand.
GACCCGGGGATCCATCAGCGTCGCCATCTGCCTTATGCCCTGGTTTGTCGAGCCGCCTCGCGATTCCATCTAAAAGTGAACCGCATTAGCCACTCGCCGCCGCCGCGACCTCGTCCACCGCTTCGGGGTTGACCAGGGCGGTCAGGTCGCCGGGATCGCGGCCCAGCACCGCCGCCTTCACCACCCGGCGCATGATCTTCATGTTGCGGGTCTTCGGCAGGTCCGAGACGAACAGCATGGCCTGCGGCCGGAAGGCGTGGCCCAGGCCGGCGGCGACGGCGTTGCGCAACTCACCGGCCGTCGCCTCGTCCGCCGCCACGCCGGGTGCGGGCACGCAGACGCACATCACCTGCTGGCCGGCCCGCGGATCGGGGATGCCGATCGCCGCCGCCTCCGAGACCAGGCCGGTGGCCATCACCAGGCCCTCGATCTCCGCCGGGCCGGTGCGCTTGCCACCGATCTTCAGGGTATCGTCCGAGCGGCCGTGCACGTACCACAGGCCGTCCTCGTCGCGGCTGGCCCAGTCGCCATGTCGCCAGATGTCGGGATAGACGCTCCAATAGGTCTCCAGGTAGCGCTCCGGATCCTGCCACAAACCGCGCGTCAGGCCGATCGACGGCGCCCGCAACACCAGTTCGCCGACCTCGCCGGCCGGCACCGAATTCCCGGCATCGTCCAGGATGTCGGCTTCCATGCCCGGGATCGAGCCGCCGAAACAGCACGGTTTCAGGGGATGCATCATGGTGGTGACCAGGATGCCGCCGCCGATCTCGGTGCCGCCGGTCCAGTTGAACAGCGGCGCCTTGCCGCCGCAGACATGCTCGAAGCACCAGTTCCAGGCTTCATCGGTCCAGGGTTCGCCGGTGGAGGGGACGACGCGCAGGGAGGAAAGGTCCCATTTGTCCACTTCCTCGGTGCCGGCGCGCATCAGGCCGCGGATGGTGGTCGGGGCGACGCCCAGGAAACTGACCTCATGCTGTTCCACCAGCCGCCACATGCGGCCGGGATCGGGATAGTCGGGCGTGCCCTCGACCAGCACCATGGTGGCGCCGGCCAGGGTGCTGACGGTGGTGATCATCGGCCCCACCACCCAGCCGAAATCGCTGATCCACATCAGCCGGTCGTCCGGTTTCAAATCCATGCAGACCAGCAGATCGAAGCTGATCTTGACGGTGAAGCCGACATGGCTCAGCACCGTGCCCTTGGGCTTGCCGGTGGTGCCGGAGGTATAGACCAGCAGCATCGGGTGGTCGGCGGCGACGATGCTGGCCGGGACGAAATCCGGCTGGCCTTCGGTGATCTCGCGCCAGTCGCGGTCGCGCACCTCGTCCCAGGCGATCTCGTCGTCGTGATCGCGCAGCACGATCTGCCGCCGCACCGTCGGCACCTCTTCCAGGGCCTGGTCCATCACCGCCTTCATGGCGATCTGGCGGCCGCGCCGCCGGGTGCTGTCGACGGTGATCACCCCGGTGGCGCCGGCGTCGTTCAGGCGGGTGGCGATCGCCTCGTGGCCGAAACCGGAAAACAGCGGCACCGCCACCGCGCCCAGGCGGATGGTGGCGAAAAAGGCGGCCACCACCTCCGGTATCATCGGCATGTAGATACCGATCGTATCGCCGCTGCCGAAGCCCAGTTCGGCCAGGGCCGCCGTCAGCCGGCAGGTCTCCCGATCCAGATCGGCATAGCTCCAGCTGCGCACGTCGCCGGCTTCGGATTCGAAGCGGATCGCCGGCTTGTCGTAGGTCGGGGAGTCGCGATGCTTGTCCAGCAGGCTGAGCGTGGCGTTGGTGGTGCCGCCCTGGCACCATTTTGCCCACGGTGCGCCGTCCGAGAGGTCGCGGACCCTATCGTAGGGCCGCTGGAAGACGAAGCCCAGGTAGCCGATCGTCCGGTCCCAGAACCAGTCCGGGTCGGCCGCCGCCCTGGCCAGCAGGTCGTCGTAGCCGGTGGCGCCCATGTGATCGATGAACTGCTTGATGTTGCTCCGTTCGATCACCGACGGCTCGGCCCGCCATACGATTTCACTCATCTCTCGTTACCTTCCAACAACCGCTCAAGCCGGCAAGATAGGACATTGTTCGCGGCGGTGGAAAGACGACGACGCCTCGCCGCAATCGGCTCGGATCGCGTCTAGCCGTCGCTGCCGCGCAGGTAGCCGTCGGTACCGTCGATCCAGTCCTGGCGTGGCGGCGCGAACAGTTCGATGACCTCGGCCGCTTCCAGTACCTCGGCCTGATGCGGCAGGTTCGAGGGGATCACCACCACCTCGCCGGCGCCCACGACCCGCTTATCTTCGCCGTTCTCGCCGAAGCGGAATTCCATTCTCCCGGCCAGGACGTTGGTGATCTGTTCGTGTTCGTGCCGGTGGCTGGGCACCTTGACACCGGCGGCCAGGCGGATCTGCGCCATCATCAGTCTTTCGCCGACGATGAAGCGCCGGTCCAGGCCGGGCCCGACCTGCTCCATCTCCAGTTCGTCCCAGCCGTAGTGCCGTACCGCCGCGTCCGTCATCGCCGTTCTCCAAGATTCCCTTGTCCGGCCCCAGTCTAGCAGTCGGCGCGGCGATTTTCGCCTAACGCCATTGACCGCCGTCGGCGGGCGGCACATGCTGGCGCCATGCTGTGCAAGCCGTCGGCGGACGATCTGCGACACTGCGCCCGACGCGGCGTGGACGCCGCCCTTGGCGCGGGCAAATCGACGACGGCCGAATTGCGCGCGGCGGCGCTGGCCGAGGTTCTGGCCGCCTGGCCGCATATCGAGCCACGCCAGGCCGAGGCCGCCGTCTCGGACGCCGCCGTCCGGCCACCCGGATTTGGCAATTCGCCGGCGGGGCGTTAAGACAGAAACATGATCACGACGGACAACCTCGGGGCCCTGTATGACCCCGACCTGGGCGGCGACAACCTCGGCCTGATCGACTGCCGCGACTGGCGGGCGCCGGTTCGCTACAGCCATCGCCAGGTCGAGGAGGCGGCCAATGCCTGCGCCCGCGGGCTGCTGGCCCGCGGCCTGCAACGGGGCGACGCCGTCGCCATCCTGTCGGCCAACCGGGCCGAATTCATGTTCGCGTATCTGGGCGCCCTGCGGGCCGGCCTGGTGGCGGTGCCGATCAACTACAAGTTCCCGGCCGAGATCATCCATTTCATCCTGGAGGATTCGGCGATCCGCCTGGTGTTCTGCGACTCCCAGCGCCGGGCCGGCCTGTCCACCGACCTGCCGATCGTCGATTTCGACAAAAACGACGAGGGTGGCTTCGAGGCGTTGCTCGATCCCGGTCCGTTTGCCACTGTGCGCCCGGGCGACGACGAGACCGCCATGGTGCTCTATACCTCGGGCTCCACCGGCCGGCCGAAGGGCGTGCCGCTCAGCCATGCCGGACACCTTTGGGCCCTGCGCTGCCGGCTGGGGCGGGGCTGGCCGTTCGACCACCACCGCCTGCTGGTCGCGGCGCCGCTGTATCACATGAACGCCTTGTGCACGACCATGTTCGGCCTGGCCACCTCGGCCAGGGTGGTGCTGCTGCCGGAGTTCGATGTCCACCACTACCTCGCGGCGATCGGCCGTTTCGGCTGCACCTGGATCACCTGCGTGCCGACCATGCTGGCCATGTGTTTCGCCGAACGGGAAGCGATGGCGGCGGCGGATCTGTCCACCGTCAGCGTCGTGCGCATGGGGTCGGCGCCGGTCTCGCCGAAACTGTGGGCCCAGGTGCGCCAGACCTTCCCCGAGGCCAGCGTGATGAACGGCTACGGCACCACCGAGGCCGGGCCGATCGTGTTCGGCGCGCTGCCCGATCGGGTGGTGCCGGAACTCTCGGTGGGCTTCCAGCAGCCGGACGTCGATCTGAAGCTGATCGACGAGGACGGCGAGGAGGCCGAGCAGGGCGTGTTGTGGCACCGCACGCCGGCCACCACCACCGGGTATTTGAACCTGCCGGAGAAGAGCCGCGAGGCCTTGACGCCGGACGGCTACTACATCTCCGGCGATGTCTTCCGGCGCGATGGCGAGGGCGCCTACTATTTCGTCGGCCGCTCGGACGACATGTTCAATTGCGGTGGCGAGAACATCTATCCCGGCGAGGTCGAGGCGGTGCTGGTCGGCCACCCCGATATCGAGCAAAGCTGCGTGGTGCCGGTGCCCGACGACATCAAGGGCGAGAAGCCGGTGGCCTTCGTGGTCCGGGCGTCGGGGGCGGAGCTGGACGAGGCGGCGGTGAAGCGCCATGCCCTCGACAACGCGCCGGCCTACCAGCATCCCCGCATGGTGTTCTTCCTGGACGAATTGCCCCTGGCCGGCCCCGGCAAGATCGACCGCAACGGCCTGACCGAACGGGGCCGCGAATTGTGGGCAAGGGGCCAGGCGGCCGAGTGACCTTTTTTCAAGACCTGATGGGAGGAATGGCATGCGCGCGGCGGTGATCCAGCAACATGGCGGGCCGGGCTCGATCGCGGTGGAGAACGATTTCCCCGATCCGACGCCGGCGGCCCAGGACGTGGTGGTGCGCATCGGCGCCACTTCCTTGAATTACCACGACATCTTCACCCGCCGCGGCATGCCCGGCATCAAGGTGCCGATGCCCTGCATCATGGGCCTGGATTTCGCCGGCGAGATCGTCGAGGTCGGGCCCGAGGTTGGCGATTGGCGGGTCGGCCAGCGGGTGCTGATCGATCCGATGGACCGGGTCGGTCCCGGCGGCCTGATCGGCGAGATGTGGCATGGCGGCCTGGCGGAATACTGCAAGGTGCCGAGCCATCACCTGGTCGCCTTGCCCGATGAGGTCTCCTTCGAGGACGCCGCCTGCCTGCCGGTGGCCTACGGCACCGCCCTGCGCATGATGTACACCGTCGGCGAGGTGCGGAAGGGCGACAGGGTGCTGATCCTGGGCGCCTCGGGCGGCGTCGGCACCTGCTGCGTGCGGCTGGCAAAGGCGCGCGGCTGCGAGGTCATCGCCTGCGCCTCCTCGGCCGACAAGCTGGCCCGGCTGGCCGAGATCGGCGCCGACCACGGCATCAACTATGTCGAGGAGGAATTCCACAAATGGGTCTTCAAGAATTTCGGCAAGCCGCACCGCCGGCGCTATGAGGACGGCGTCGACGTGGTCGTCAACTTCACGGGCGGCGATACCTGGGTGCCCTCCCTGAAGGTGCTGCACCGGGGCGGCAAGCTGCTGACCTGTGGTGCCACCGCCGGCTTCGACCCCAAGGAGGACCTGCGCTACATCTGGTCGTACGAGTTGAAGGTCATGGGCGCCAACGGCTGGCTGCGCGAGGAGCTCGAGGAACTGGTGGCGATGGTCGGGGACGGCCGCCTGGTGCCGGTGATCGACCGGGAACTGCCCCTGGACCAGGTCAACGAGGCCTTTCGCCTGCTGGAGGAGCGCGAGGTCTTCGGCAAGGTTATCGTCAAACCCTGAACGGCAAGGAATTCACGACCATGAACGAACCCGTCGAACGCCTCGATTTGCAGGCGGTGCAGGCCAGCTTCGATCGCTCGCCGTACATCTCTTCCCTGAACCTGACCGCCGAGTCGCTGGACCACGAGACGGCCGAGATCACCGTGCGCATGCCGCTGGCCCCGTCCATGGAGCGGCGCCAGGGCACCAAGCAGTTCCACGGCGGCCCGATCGCCGCCTTCATCGACGTCATTGGCGACTACGCCATCGGCATGATGGTGGGCGGCGGCGTGCCGACCATCAACATCCGCATCGACTATCTGAAGCCGGCGGTCGGCGATTCCCTGCTCGCCGTCGCCCGGGTGCGCCGGCACGGCCGCACCGTGGCGGTGGTCGACATCGACGTCGCCGACGAAAAAGGCTCCCTGGTCGCCGTCGGCCGCGGCACCTATTCGCCCCGAACCGGGTAGAAAGAAACCCCGACAAGCAACAGAGGTAAACCGCCATGACCAGCGCCGCGCAACTCGACCACGTGGTGATCAACGTCCGCCAGGAGATGGATCGGGGCGAGGCGCTGTTCGCCGCCCTTGGCTTCAGCCTGACGCCGCGCGGCTATCACACCCTGGGCTCGATCAACCATCTGATGATGTTCCAGACCGACTATCTGGAACTGATCGGCATGCCGACGGGGGGCGAGGTGCAGCGGCCCGAGATCACCTCAGCACCCCTGGGCCTGACGGGCCTGGTGTTCAAGACCGCCGACGTCGACGCCACCTTCGCCCATCTCGAGAAGATCGGCATGGCCGGCGAGCCGCCGAAGGCCTTCTCCCGCCCGGTCGAGATGCCGGGCGGCGCCCGCGACGCCCGCTTCCGCACCGTCACCGTGCGCGGCGACGTCTTCCCGGCCGGCCGGGTCTATTTCTGCGAGCACGGCACGCCGGAGCTGGTCTGGCGGCCGGAATGGCAGGACCACGCCAACGGCGCCCGCGACATCGCCGAATTCGTCATCGTCCACGACGACCCGGCGGCCGAGGCCGAACGCTACGGCCAATTGTTGCAAACCGCCCCGGCGGTTGGCGAAGCGCCGACCGTCAACGTCGGCGCCGCCGAACTGGTGATCCTCTCCCCCGGCCAGTACGCCGAACGCTACGGCGACCTGTGCGCCGAGACCGCCGGCCGGGCCGGCATCTTCGGCGCCCTGGTGATGCGCTGCGCCGACCCCGCCGCTATCGCCGACCGTCTGGCGACGGCACCGGAAGAACTGCCCCACCGGGCCGGCGGCAACGGCGTCGCCGTGCGCGTCCCGGCCTTCGATTCGGTGCTGGAGTTCGTCGGCTAGCAGGCGGGATTGATCAAACGAGGCAGCCATGCCCGAATACCACGCCGCCCACCTCCACCGCGAAGCCGGTCTGGCGCAATAGAAACTGATCCAATGCCGCCCCGGCGGCGACGCCATTTCGTGAAACTTGCGAGCGCTGTAATTGCCGGAATTTCAGGAAATTTCGGGGACCGGATCTAATCCTGTCCCCGAAATTCTTTCGCGCCGAACTCTGTCTTGGCGAAAAGGCTAATTTGCGATAATCTGGCGACCTTGGGGACCATCGCTGGGGGAAATCATGGTGGGATTCACGAAATGGCCGCGCGCCATGGCGCTCGCGACCGGGTTGGCGCTGTGCCTCACGGCCGCCGCCAAGGCGGACACCGTCGTCGATAGCGATATCTTCGCCACCGCCGGGCCGGTCAGCCTGAGCAAGTTCGACAGCGCGCTGGGCACCCTGACGGCGGTGGACATCCACGTCGGCGGGCTGTTCAGCGGCTTCAAGACTTTCACCGCCTTCCAGATCGACGTCGACGATCCCTTTTCCGCCAGCGCCGATCTGGTCCAGGACATCGGTGTCTTCGCGCCCAGCATCCCGGCCGGGGGCGGCACCAGCGTCATCGAACCGGTGTTCTGTTCCGGCGGGCCGTCGGACCTTCCCGAGGCCTGCGACGATTCGGGGCCCGTCTCCTCCTTCTTCGACGTCTTCGTCAGCCTCGACCTGGCGGATTTCCCGGCCGTCAGCGACACCGTGCCCAGCTTCTTCGACGTCTTCGTCGATCTGGGCCCATTCTTCGTGACGTCGGTATTCCTGGACAATGCCAGCATCTTCCCTCCGGATATGTTTGGCGATATTTCGGGCACCGCCACGGTGACCTACACCTTCGATGCCGCCACCGCAATCCCGCAGCCGGCGAGCCTGGCCCTGCTGCTGCCGGCGCTGTTGCTGCTCGGGCTGGCGCGGCAATTTCGGGGCGAGGGAAATTTCGGGGACAGGATTCAATCCTGTCCCCGAAATTTTGCATCAACCATCGGCGGCCGAGTTCCGTAGCTCCAGGATCGCTTCCTCGACGCGCTTGGCGTCCGGCACGCCGTAGAAGCCGCGCGGCACGGTGTAGCTGCCCCTGCGGCCCTGGCGGACCTCGTCGGCGAACAGGATGGTGCCGGAGCCGTCGGGCTTGGCGGTGCGCTCCAGCTTGCTGATGTCGGCCGGCTCCCAGCTCTCGATCTTGTGCCGGGGGAAGGTGCGGATGATCAGCAGACGCTGGTCGGTGATGGCGTAGACCAGCCAGTTCCTGGCTTCGACGTAGGACCAGATGGGCGACAACAACAGCCCAGCGCCCACCAGCATGAACGGTATGCCGAACAGCGGAAAGAACACCTGGCCCGACTGCGCCGCCATGCCGGTCCAGAACACGGCGAAGCCGAAAAACGGTATGCCGAACAGGAATAGGGCGATTCTCGAGAAGGCCCGCGCCATGGGCGCCGGCCGCTCGACCCAGACGGCCCGCTCCCCGCGCCGCAACTGCGGCGAGACGATGGTGAACAGATCGCCCTGGTTCATCCCTATTCCCCGAATGGAAACGGCGCGAGGCCGATAGTAGACCCCTCGTCGCCGGTGTACCAATCACGGCGGTCCGGTGTGTTCGATCGGCTCGGAATCGTTTTCATGATTGACAGATATTGTCAGGCTCAATAGAAGGCCCGTCCGGGTGAAGGCCCCTGCCGCTCGCTGGCGAAAGCCATGGTGAAGCCTTTTTTCCGATCCCATCCGCCGATTTCTGTGACGCGCGGCCCGATGGTAACGCGAGCACCATTCCCCTCCCGTGCGCGGATATTGAATGAGGCTTGATGATGAACGGATCTCTATCGCTGCCATCGATTGCCGACCTGAAGGTTCAGGCCAGGCGCCTGCGGGCGAAACTCGAGACCGACGGCACGGCCATCGGTCACGGCAGATCGCTGGAATTGCTGGCGCAGCAGTATGGCTACAAGGACTGGAACACGCTGCACGCCTCCGTCGGCAATCGTGGGCCACGTAGCCCCGTCACGATCGGCGAGAAGGTGCGCGGGCATTATCTCGGTCAGGCGTTCGCAGGGACAGTGCTTGGCGTCCACGCCCTGTCGGCCGCGGACCGCTTTCGCGTGACGCTCGAATTCGACGCACCCGTCGACGTGGTGATGTTCGAGAGCTTTTCGGCCTTCCGTAAACGGGTGTCCTGCACCATCGACA
>JASLMH010000009.1 GCA_030746635.1 Alphaproteobacteria bacterium
CATCAGGGCGAGCATGGGAAAGATCATCAAGATGTATCTGATCCGCGGCGCCTCGAAGGCCACGACCAGCACCAACAACCAGGCGACGACGGCGAACTTCAAATCCCGTCTCTTGACGGCGAGGTAAAGCGACCAAAGCGCCGCGGCGGCGACGAAGGGGTGGGTCTGGAACAGGAACGTCGAAATCAGGCTCTCGCTCCAGCCGCCGAGCGCCGGCACCTGATAGCTAAGAAGCAGACCGATCTGCCCGGCGATGACGTCGCCTCCCCACAGGACGACCGCCCCGACAAGCAGGCCCGTACCGAGGCAAATGACGCCGGCACGGCGGCCGACCGTTGCCGCGCCGCGATCGAGGTGGGCCACGAAAATGACCGGAACGACGCTGAGCATCAGCCAATTCGTGTACTTGGACAGAGCCGCGATCGCGATCGCCGTCGCCGCCAGCAGCAGCCAGCCACCGCCGTGCCGCACGGCTTTGATCGTCGTGAACACGGCGAAGGTCAGAAAAAACATCGTCGGCACATCGACCAGCATCAGGGGCACCTGCGTCAGCAGGTACGGCATGGCCAGCAGCAGCACAGCACCAAAGGTCCCGGTGCGATCGTTCCACAGCATCCGGCCAATCAGGTAGGTCAGGACAACGGTGCCGGAAAAGAACGACGTGGCGGCAACCTGGATGGCGATCCGCGACTCGCCCAGGACGCCGAGCACGAGGCCGTAGATGAACGGCACCAGGGGCAGGTCCGTCCAAGCCGGAATTTCGCGGCCCCACTGCTGCAAGAAATATCCGACGCCATGGAGTTCGAGGGACTTGGCCTGCACGAAATACCGCGCCGCATCCACGTTGACCTCGGGGATCGGCCACAGGGCGGCGGCGGCGAGGAACGATCCGGCAAAAAGCACGGCCGCGCGGAGGCGGGCCGGCAAACGGACCCGCGACAGGACCAAGCTGCCGGCGAGCGCCACCGCCAGGGCCAGAAAGAGCGGCCGGATGTCGATGCCGGCGAACGCCCATTGCCAACTGACCAGACTGTTGTCGTCGAGAGCACGGAAGATGTAGAGGACGAGGAACGCCGACAGCGTCAGCAGGGAAACCAGGCCCATCCGGAGCGTGTCGATTTCGCTGCCGGAACGCGATTCCTCCGCATCCACCGTTTCTATTGCCACGAAATCACCTTATCGGAGTCGAATATTAGGTCTATTATTTCGTCATAAGACAAATTTGTCTTGGAAAGGTCGATGATTTCCCTCCTATCTTCTTGTGCCATGGCATCTATTACTTCCGTGTACAAGGGTTCGTCGCCGTCGTTCAGGATGTGAAGTATTTTCATGACCGTGTCCGATCTTTTCGGCTCGGGGCGGCTGCGCCGGTCCGCTGGCATGGCGTTTCCCGGCCGTTGTCGTGGCCGGGTCCTACAGGACGATCATCCGAGCCGCCTGATGGTTCATCACCGCATTGTTCAATTGACTGCCGCCCTCGACCTCCGGCGGCAAGGTGTCGGTATCGATCTCGTGTTCCCGCGCACTGTGGTCGCAAAAACTCATCGAAACGCCGTCGGCCCCGGCCAGTGCCACGAACGAGTCGTCCCTCAGTAACCGGGTTCCGGAATCCATGACAAAAATCGTGACCTCATGCCCTTTGTTGACAGCCGCGGTGGTCAGCCCCAGAACGTGCGCCAGATGCCCGTCGGTGTTCACGAGGATTCCCAGTATCACGCCCATCCCCTTCCATTGACCACGGCAGAACCTGCGCTCACGCTCCATGCGGCCCCTCGCGACGAGGCGCGCGACCACACATTATTCAGCGATTCCAGGCGCCCAAAGGGTGCGGAATGGCAAATTCTAAGCGCCGCGATCAGCGGTTGAAATGATGTAACTGCATCATGCCATGGATCGGCCTTCGGCACTGGCGAAGGGAGCAATTCGCGCCCGGAAGAGCCGCCGGAACGCTGCAGGGCGTCAATAGCAGAGGACGTGGTCGTACTCGCGCAATTTGCGTCCGATATCGGCGGTCGGAGCGAACTCCAGATCGGTGTTGTCCTCGCGGTTCGAAAACACGTTGACATCCAACTCCTTGAGCAACTCGAGATGCTCGGCGGCGGGCCCGCTGTCCTGGATCTTCATGTCCAACACGTAAACGTCGACCTCGTCGTCCATCAGCGTCAGCCCCAGAGACATTCGAAAGGCCTCGTCGACGCGGCTGCGGACGATAACCGCGAGCCTCTTGACCATTGATGCGGCCTCCCTGAGTTCCCCTCGTTGCCGGTGCTGCCTAGATCAGGTTATGGCGATACGCGTAGGCAACGGTTTCGGCCTGGCTGTGCACCCCCAGTTTCGCTTGGATGTGCTGGATGTGGTTGCGCACGGTCACCAGACGGATACCCAACAGGTGGGATATCACCGTGGCGGATTTGCCTTCCGCCAGCAACTCCAGGATTTCCTGCTGCCGCGGCGTCATCGGCGAAACGGTCCCGTTCCCGCCCCGGGCGCGCCCGCCGCCGTTGCTCCCGGACGGCGCCTCGGGCTGAGGGACCAGGTCCTCGATGGTGCTCTCGGCGTGGTCCCGGTGCAGGAGGTGGACGCAGGTCCACCGCTCATCGCCTTTGGAGGGCACCAAAATGATGCTCACCGACAGTTTCAACGTCTTGCCATTCGCGCCCCGCAATTGCAGCTTGAACGTCTTTGGCCCTTCCCCGCCGTCGATCACCCGCGAGACGCAACATTCCTTTTCGCAAAACCGGTCGCCAACCAGGGTCCTGCCCGCGAGGACGTCGTCGCAGGGGCGGCCGATGGCCTCCTCCGCGGGAATACCCAAAAGCTGGCCGCAGGCGGAATTCCAGAAGGTGATCCGCTGGTTGCCGTCGACGGCGAACACACCGTCCACGGTCTGGTGAAAAAATTCAGCGATGCTGGGCATGAATGCCTGCTTTCCCGGTTCGCCATTTCCCCTCTTTGGCCAACCGGCCGCCGGACCACACGGCGCGGGACAATACCGTTGATCGCCGCTCAGTCATTGCGCTCGCCGAACATCGGACGCAACTGGATGCCGATCCAGTTGCCGGGGATGGCGCAGGCGATCCAGACCCAACCGTGCAGGCTGGCCGAAGCGAGGCCGCTGAAGAATGACCCGATATTGCAGCCGTAACCAAGGCGCGCGCCGTATCCCATCAACAGTCCGCTGACAACGGCCGAGACCAGGGGGCGTAGCGAGGTGATCGGTTTCGGAGACACTTTGCTGGCCAGCGACGCGGCGATCAGGGCACCGAGCAGGATGCCGATGTTGGTCACCGAGACGTCATCGGCCAGGACCGGGCGGGTCAGAGCCGCCAGCGAGTAGCCGTCGTTCCAGAACGGGCTGGTCGCTGGATCCCAGCCCAGGGCCACCGCCACCTTCGCGGCCCAAAGCGAAAAGCCCCAGGTAATCGACCAGGGATGGCCGGAGAGCAGCAAGGTCGCCCAATTCAACAACGCCAGCAGCCCGGCGCTCAACAGCAGCGGCCAGGGACCGCGCAACAGGTGCATCCAGTGAAATCCGTTTTCCCACCAGATCGATCGCTGGTTGCGGGCACCGGCGATCCTGAGCCCGAAATAGATCAGGACCAGGGCGGCGAGCTGCATGGGCAGGGCGATTTCCCAGCCGAATTCACGGGCCAGCGACACTTTGCCGATGCCGGGCAGGCGGCTCCACCAGTCGAGGTCGAGGCTGCCCCAGAACGCGCCGGCACAGAAAAAGACCATAACCAGCACCATCCGCAGGTTGCCCCCACCGGCGGAAAAAAGGGTGCCCGAGGCGCAGCCACCGCCGAGTTGCATGCCGATACCGAATACGAAGGCCCCGAGAGCCATCGAAATGCTGACCGGTGCGATCGCACCGCCGACGCCATGGCCGAAGGCACTCCCCTGCGCCAGGATCGGCGCGAACAGCAACATTGCCGCGGCCAGCATCAGCATCTGGGCGGTGATGCCCGACATATCTCCATGGACGATGACGCGACGGTAGGAGCCGGTGAAGCCGAACGAGGCGTGGTACAGCGAGACGCCCATCGCGATGCCGATCAGGAGAAGGCCCGCCTGCCGAACGTTCAGGCCGAAGGTATAGCCGAGCACACCCATTGTCATGACGACGGCGAGAGCAAGAACGGGGCGCTGGACGGGAGAAAGGGCGGCGGCGGTCACGGATCGGTCTCCCCTTTCGTCCCTGGGGTGACGACGTCGGCATGGACGGCTCGACCTACCCCCAATGTGGCCGGCCCGATCCAACTGGTCCACCTACCTTGCGAGACGTCCGGCTCTCGTATGTGCCCGGCTGATCTGGCCGAAGCGAAGCGTAGGCCATGGCGGCGGGTCGTGGCAAGATGGCCATGGCATCTCGTCCCAGCGATGGCGGCCCCGCGTCTTTTGGAATGGGGTCCGGGCCTAACCGGACGCTAATTCGATCTCTTGAAACTCAAAGATCCCACAATGTCGGCGGCATCGTTGAACTCTCGCCACGGATGGGCGGCGAGGTAAATCCACTTTCCTTCCCGAAAAACCGAGACCAGATGGGTCGTCAGGTCAAGACCCTGATAGCGCCATTTGAGCTCGGTTTTGTATGCCGGCGTTCCGTCGTCCAGAACGATCCGCCTGTTGCCGGCAACCGTGACGTCCTTGGCTAAAGCCTTGAGGAAACCGGCATATGTCCTTGGCCCCACGTCCGATAGCGCGACACCGGCGGGTATCTCGGCGACGCTGGCGCCAAATCGGACGCCGGATGGGGATTGCATCCGCATCACCTGGTTTGGCGTCGACAACGGCATCTTGCGGCTGCCGAACGGAACGCTGAATTTGAAACCAGGCGCCGCCGTTCTGAGAAACCCGCCGTCGCGAACAATCCCGTCCTCGGCCGACCTCCACATAATATCTTCCACTGGCCCGATGGTCGTCTTCTTGACCAGTTCCCGCAGGCGCGCCTGTTGCGCCTGGTCCGCCGGCAATGCCGTTTCCGAGCGCGCCGCCGGGATGATGTGTCGTGTCAGCAAGTCCCTGGGGACTTTGAATTTCGCGCCGTCCAGATCGCTGGTAAACACGGCGACCAGATTTTTCCGCGGCACCACGAAGATGAACTGGCCCCGGTAGCCGACGGCCATGTAGTAGCCGGAGGCATCGCGCCACCATTGATAGCCGTAATGATCAAACAGGGTGGCGTCGGTATGCCGCCTGGTCGACCTCTCGACCCAGGCTTCGGAGACAATCTGGCGGTCGGCCCATTTGCCCTTGTTCAGATAGAGCCAACCAAACTTGGCCATGTCGTGCGGCCTCAGCCACATTTCGCCATAACCGACGGATAGGCCCTTGGGCGATTCCGGCCAAGCCACATCGCTAATGCCAAGCGGGCCAAACAGGTGCTTGCGGGCATAGTCCAGGGCGGACGTCCCGGTTGCCTGCTGCAGGATCGCCGAAAGCAGAAACGAGACCCCATTGCAATAATCAAAAAGCCGGCCCGGTTCCCGGGCCATCGGCAGATCAAGGACATGTTGCGCCCAATCCGGACTTCGGCGCATTTCCCACAGACCGACCCATCGATGACGATAGCTGTCCTTGCAGTCGAAACCGGCGGTCATGGTCAAAAGATGTTCCAGCGTCATGGACCGTTTGCGGGCATCCATGTTGGCGACGACCCGGCCGGGAAAGAAACCGGTCACCGGCTGGGTCACGCTTTCGATTTCGCCCCGGTCCAGCGCGATGCCGATAAGCGCGGACATGAAGCTTTTGGTGTCCGAGTGAATGATGTGTTTCAGGCCCTTTTCAAAGGGAGAGAAATAGCTGTCCAGCACGAGATAACCGTTGCGCACCACGGTGACGCTGTCGATGCGATATCTATACTCGTGTATTTCCGCCAACAGGTCGGCCAAGGGCTCGGCAGCCACGCCCTGATCTTCTGGAGAGGAATGGCGCCAACCATCGGTCGGCCAATAATCGGCCGACATCGCGGTCCCGGCGCGAAAATTTTGCAGGAGCAGAATGAAAACAATCAGCACCGCGCCGATTGTTGGCTTGATCCGTGGGCTACGCATCGGCTCCTCCACTCCCGTCATTCGATCCGATGGACCTTCTTAGCTCAATAGCGGCAGCCAATCGATCAATGGGGAGTTTGCGTTTTCATCGGGATCTTGACGAAGCCCATTTGGTTTGAAGTTGCGGTGGCGGCGATGGAGCGGTGCATGAAACTCGATGCTCCCGACTTCGCCTTTGGGTCACTGAGTAGCGTCAGCCCGGCGGACCCTGCGTGGCAGCCATAACCGGAAAGCGGGCTGTCCGGAAGGCTGCCGAGGAGATCCATTCCAACGGCGGCGCAACCTAAAGTACGATCACCATGAATTCGTGGCTTGTCCAGGAAATGTCGGACCATGGCAGCACTGTCGGAACTTGGACTAAGGATCGGGGTCGGGCGAACGGCGGAAGTGTTCGCTTTTGGCGACGACCGCGTAATCAAACTTTTCTTTCCCGACTTCCCCGAGACGTCCGTCCAAACTGAAGCCCGTGCCGGTGAACTGGTCGCAACGGCGGGCCTGCCGGCGCCGGGTTTCCACGGGCTCGTTGAAATCGACGACCGTCCGGGCATCGTCTATGAACGATTGGAAGGCCGAACCATGCTGGAAGCGGTGCGCCGGCGGCCCCATGAGTTGCTCCGCCTAACCCGCCAGTTCGCGGCCCTGCATCGCCAACTACATCAATGCGAAATCCCCGAGCTCAGGTCGTATCGCGGCTCGCTCGCGAATCAAATTCAAAATGCCACCGGCTTGACCGGAGCGGACAAGGACCGGCTGATCAATTGCTTGCGCGGTCTGCCACCAGATCGGCAGGTGGTCTGCCATGGCGACTTTCACCCCGACAATATCATGCTGACCCGCCGGGGACCGGTGGTGATCGACTGGATGACCGCCTGTTCCGGTGAGCCGGCGGCGGACGTCGCCCGTAGCCTCTTGCTGTTGGCCATCGGCACGCCCGTCGAAATGGACGCGCTGGCGCGGTTGATGACGGCGCTGGTGCGGCGTTTTTTCCGCCGTCGTTATCAAGCGCATTATTTTCGGGACTGCGATTTGACGCTGTCACAGGTACGGGCCTGGCTGCCTGTCATCGCCGCCGCCCGCTTGGCCGAAGGGATCGAGGATGAGACCGAGCAGCTGATAGCGTTGGCAAAAACCGTAATGGAATCCTGAACGGCCACTTCGCAAGATTCGTTCGAGGTTGATTCCTTGAGACCGAGAAGAAACTGCCTTGAAGTTGTGGGCCGACCTTCCTGCCAATGGCCGCAACGACCGAAAAAGGGTCATTCAGCAGCGTCTGCCTGGAGGACCCTGCGTGACTGCTAGCAAAGGTGCGGCGGTCGTGACGTGCAACTTAACGGGCGCAAATCCGCTTCGCCTCCGACGGCGTGCGTCAACCGGATTGCCCGCCGACCGACGTTCGTGGCCAAATGCAGCCATCCCTAACAATCATGATAAGGGGGCAGATGTTCGGGGAGGCCGGCTGTCATGAAACGATTGGATGACGACCTCGCGAAGCTGGCGCGGCGATATGCCCGTTTCGCTTCGGTGGAAGCCCGGGATTCCTCACCGAGTTACGAACGGCTGGCCAGGCAGGTGGCGCAATCCAATGAGCTTCTCGAGTTCATTGCGGCACTTCCCCCGGAACGACAGCAGCCGAACCTGTTCCTGGCGGCCCTCCGCGCCACGGGCGAGCTTCCCCACGGCAACGGTGCACTCGAGGAAATCATTCGCCTGAATGGTGAACGGGTGCGCCAGGTCATGCTGACGCACGCCACGCAAACCAACGAACCTTCACGCTGCGCGGTTCTGTTGCCCGCCCTGGCGACGTTGCCGCAGCCGCTCGCGCTATTGGAAGTCGGCGCTTCGGCCGGGCTTTGTCTGCTGCCGGATCGATATGCCTATGACTACGACGGCATCCGGATTTCCCCATCGGGCGAAGGGAATGCCCCGGCACCCGTGTTCCCTTGCACCGTCAATCGGCATACCCCGGTTCCGCAACGGAATATCGATGTCGCGTGGCGCGCGGGCCTCGACCTCAATCCACTCGACGTGCACGCCGCCGCCGACATGTCATGGTTGCGGACGCTTGTCTGGCCGGAACATCATGATCGTGCGAGCCGGTTGAATGCGGCGATCGAAGTTGCCCGGTCCGACCCGCCCCGGGTGGTCAAGGGCGATTTGCGCGGCGACCTGCCGGCGCTCGCCGCGACCGCGCCGAAGGAAGCGACCCTCGTCGTCTACCACACGGCGGTCCTGGGTTATCTGCGCGAACAGGCCGATCGCAGCAACTTCGCCGCCATGGTTCGAGGGCTCGGCGCGGTCTGGATCAGCAATGAAGCACCCTTCGTGTTCCCGGAATTAGCCAAGAACGCGGCAGCCGCGCCATCGCCCGATATGTTCCTGCAAGCCGTCGACGGTGTTCCGGTGGCCTGGTCGGGACCGCACGGCCAATCCCTGCACTGGTTTGGATAACGTGGGTCGATTCGACCTATAGTGTTTCGCAGTCGACGGACGAGGTCCGCGAAGGGTCATGGCGGGCGGTTCCCGGGCCGGCCGGTGCTTCCGGCGATTAACCTGGCAACGAAGGTAAGTGGCGTATGACGCAGTATCCCGAGCTCTTTCGCCCCGGCCGGATCGGCGCGCTGGAAATACCCAACCGCATCGTCTTCGCCGCCACCTCCTCCGAGTTGGCCGATGGCGACGGCCTGGTCACCGACGACATGATCGCCTTCTACGCCGAGCGCGCCCGCGGCGGCACCGGCCTGATCGTGGTCGAGGCGACCTATGTGGAGCAGGCGGGCAAGCGCCTCAAGCACAACGCCATGCTGCACGACGATGGCTGCATCCCGGGCATGCGCAAGCTGGTCGCGGCGGTGCACGCGGCCGGCGCCCGCATCGCGGTGCAGCTGAACCACGGCGGCCGCGAGAGCATTCCCGAGGTCTCCGGCTCGCCGCCGCTGGCACCATCGCCGCTGCCATCGGGCTACACCGCCGTCGGCGCGGCGGTGGTACCGCGAGAGCTGACCCTGGCGGAGATCGAGCGCATCGTCGGGCGCTTCGCCGAGGCCGCGATGCGGGCTCGCGAGGCCGGCTTCGATGCCGTCGAGATCCACGGCGCGCATGGCTATCTGGTCGGCCAGTTCCTCTCGCCGGCCTGCAACAAGCGGCAGGACCGCTACGGCCACGACACGGCCGGCCGGGCCCGTTTCGGGGTCGAGCTGGTGGAGGCGATCAAGGCGCGGCTCGGCGCCGGCTTTCCGGTGATTTTCCGGATGAACGCACGCGATCACGTGCCCGGTGGCCTGGAGCTCGAGGAAGCGGTCGAGATCGCGGCCCTGTTCGAGGCCGCCGGCGCCGACGCCATCAGCGCCTCGGGCGGTCTGCACGCCTCGCGCCCCTACATGATCATTCCGGGCATGGCCATCGGGCACGGCTGTTATGCCGATTGCAGCGCCGCCATGCGTCAAAGGGTCGGCATTCCGGTGATGACCGTCGGCCGCATCAACACGCCGGAGATCGCCGAGGGCATCCTCGAACGGGCCGAGGCGGACTATATCTGCCTGAGCCGCCCGCTGATCGCCGATCCGTACTTCGCCGCCAAGGCGCGGGCGGGCGAGGCGGCGCGGATCGCCCCCTGCATCGCCTGCAACGAGTGCATCGCCACGGTTCATCTGCACAAGGGGCTGGCCTGTACCGTCAACCCGATGGTCAGCCGCGAGCTGGAGTTGCAGCCGCTGCTGGCGCGGCGGCCGACGCCGAAGCGGCTGGCCGTCATCGGTGGCGGTGCCGCCGGCATGGCGGCGGCGATCACCGCCGCCGAGCGGGGCCACGCCGTGCACCTGTTCGAGAAACAAAGCCGCCTGGGCGGTCAGCTGACCCTGGCCCACCGACCGCCGCACCGCGAGGAGATCGAGCGGCTGCTGGACTATTTCCGCGCCGAAGTCGCCCGCCTCGATATCGAGGTGAGCCTCAATGCCAGCCCCTCTGCCGACGCCGTCCGTGCCCTCGGGGCGGATGCGCTGATCGTCGCCATCGGCGCCGAGCCGGTGCTGCCCAGCGTGCCCGGAGCCGAGCTGGCGCACGTCCTGCAGGGCTGGCGCGTGCTCGCCGGACTGGAAACGCCGGGCCCGAACTGCGTCGTGGTCGGCGGCGGGCTGGTCGGCGTCGAGGTCGCCGACATGCTGGCCGACGGGGGTCGCAAGGTCGTCCTGGTGGCGCGCTCCGAGCTCCTGAAAAAGGCGGTGCATGCCGACCGGGTCCACTACCTCGATCGCGTGGACAGCTTCGGCATCGAGGTGATGTCCCACACGCAGGTCCTGGAGATCCGGCCCGGCGAGGTCGTGCTGGAGCCGGAGAACCGGCTGCGGCGAACCCTGGGCGGCGTCGACAGCGTGATCTACTGCATGGGCTACCATCGGCGGGAAGCCGAGGCCGAGGGCTATCGAGACGTCGGCATCCCGGTGCACTACGTCGGTGACGTGCTCGGCTCGCGCAAGTTCTTCCAGGCGATCGAGGAGGGCACCCTGGCGGCTCTCGAGATCTAGTGGGAGGAGTCCGACATATCGCGGCCATTGCAGAAAACTTGACTCATGGACATGCTTCGAGACGGGCGCTCCGCGCCCTCCCCGGCATGAGGAGCACTTCAACCGGAGGAGAGCCGCCGGCGTGTCTCGAAGGACGCATGGGACAAGTCATGCCCTTCGCATCTTGGTATAAGGCGGACAAATAGTCGGCTTCGGGTCATCTTTCCCCGTTCGGGGAATTGACCGGCCATCGAAACCATGAGGAGTTATCGAACCATGAAACCCGTCTGCCTGGTAATTGGTGCCGGCGCCGGTATCGGCGGCAATGTCGGAAAGCGCTTCGCCCAAGAGGGCTATCACGCCGTCCTCTGTCGACGCACCGACCAGGAAGGCCTGAACGGCTTGGTGGCAAGCATCGAGAGCGACGGCGGGTCGGCGTCCGGCTTCCTGCTCAACGCCATCGACGCCGACAGCATCGAGGGGCGGGTGGCCGCCATCGAGGCCGATATCGGTCCGATCGAAGTCGTGGTTTTCAATCTGGGCGCCCAAATCGGTGACCGGGCGTTGGCGGACACCTCCTACAAGGCATTCGAGATGGGCTGGCGACTCGCCACCTTTGCCTTGTTTCGCGTCGCGTCGACCGTCTGCCCGCTGATGGAGGAACGTGGCAAGGGCACGATCCTGGTCACCTCGGCGACGGCGGCGGTGCGCGGGAACAGCGGCCAGCACTCCCATGCGGCGGCCATGGGCGGACGACGCATGCTGTGTCAGACCCTCAACGCGGAGTTCGGACCGAAAGGCATTCACATCGCCCATATCCTGATCGACGGCGCGGTGGATGCGCCCGATACCTTGGGCAAGATGCTCGGCCCGGAGCGCTTCCAGCAGCTCAGGGAAACGCGCGGCCTGGAACATGATGGGCTGATGCTGCCGGCCAGGATCGCCGATACCTATTTCCACCTGGCCCAACAACATCGATCGACCTGGACCCACGAAATCGACATGCGGTCGTTTTCCGACATGCCGTGGTGGAACCACTAGAAGTGATCGCTCAGTAGGTTGTCCGCTCGATCCGAGCCGCCGGGACGCGCCGCCCGGCACCGCAACGACGTGGTGGTGGATGGCGAGGGCGTGGGCTGATATCGTGGAATAGAAACGCCGGTTTGAAGATATCGTGTGCCGGGTGCAACGAGTGGCGTCGGTGGTGGGCTCGGTTCGAGTTGTAGGGGAGCGTCAGGAATGAAAAGTCTGCGTTGGATCTGTTGTGTGATTTCGTTTTTTGCGTGGCAAAGTCCGGCCCACGCCGTGGTCATAGACTTTCTCAACATCAACAATGCCTTCGGCACCTTGGGCGTGCTGGGTCAGATCAACACCCGGACGAATCCCTATGGCGGCACCATGGAAATTGCGACGGGTATCAATCTGCAAACCGAGGCCGGCGCGGCGACTGCGGGCGACCTGACCGTTACCGGCGGCGCGGGGTTCATCCTGAACTTCGCCCAGACCGTATCGTCGGTGCGGGTGCGCTTCAGTGACAACAAGGACCTCAATCAGCGGTATCTGAGGTCCTACGACACCAACATTACCTTCGCCGCGCCGATCCCGCCGGAAATCGGCCTGACCTCGCTGACGGTAACGAGTCCCACGCCGGGAGCGGGCAACGATTTCTTTGACCTGACGTTGAGCGATCCGACGATCCGTGCCGTCCGGGTCACCTCCGGTAGCGCCTACCATTGGGCGGTCAACGAAATCGAGTTCGATTTCGTGTCCATTCGCGAGCCCGCCACCTCGGCCCTATTCGGCCTCGGCCTGCTCGGCCTGGCGGCGGCAAGACGCGGACGACGGCCGGCCTGATCCTCTGCCTACGGGCCGCCGTCCTTGTAGAGGTCCGTGCTCAAATACTTGAGGCCCGAATCGCACATCACCGTGACGACGGTCGCCTCCGGTCCGAGCCGCCTGGCGACCTTCAACGCGGCGACCAGGTTGCCGCCGGTGGAGGTGCCGGCGAACAGCGCGTCCGAGGGGGCCAGCCGCCGGGTCATCTGCTTGGCCTCGGCCGTCGAGACGGTGGCGATGTCATCGACCAGGCCCGGCGCCCACAACGGCACCACGAAGCCGGCGCCGATGCCCTCGATCTTGTGGGCGCCCGTCTCCCGGCCGGACAGCACGGCGGACTCGCTCGGCTCGACCGCGACGATTTGGATATCGGGGTTCCTTTCGCGCAGGCTCTCGGCCACGCCGCGCAACGACGCCGCCGTGCCGACGCTCTGCACGAAGGCGTCGACCTTGCCTTCCGTCTGCCGCCAGATCTCGTCACCCATGGCCCGGTAGGCGATCAACTGATCGGCGTTATTGAGCTGATCCGTCCAGAACCCGGCCGTGCGTTGGCGGATCTGGCGCGCGGTCTCGATCATGTCGCGGATCAGCCCTTCGTCGATGCCGCCGTCGACGCTGTCGACCAGGGTCAGCTCGGCGCCCAGGGCCCGCATATGGTCCCGCTTCTCGAGGCTGAACGCCTCCGAGGTCACCACATGCAGCGGATGGCCCTTTGCCCGACAGACCAAGGCCAGCGACACACCGGTGCTGCCGCCGGAATACTCGACGACCTCGCCGCCGTGTCGCAGCCGCCCGTCCGCCTCGGCCGCTTCGATCATGGCCAGGGCCGCCCGGTCCTTCATGCTGCCGGTCGGGTTCTCGCTCTCGATCTTCAGGAGGACGCGGGCGCCATCGCCGGGAACCAGGCCGCGCAACCGGATCAATGCTGTCGCCCCGATCCGCTCGAGGATCGATGCATGGATGGGTTCGTCGTGCGGCATGGTGGGAACCTCCGGGAGGGCGGTCATGGTCGGGGCGGCACCTGCCGCCGCAGAAAATCGGCCAGAACGGCCAGCCCGCGCGGCCAGGGACCACAGCCGGTCTCGACCGAAATGTGGCCCATCGCCCCGACGCACAGGTAGTCGCTGCCCCAGCCGCGGGCGAAATGCCGCGCCCGTTCGGCGCTGACGAAGAAATCGTCGGTGCTGGCCACGACGATGCTCGGGAAGGGGAAGCGCGGCAGCGGCATGGGGGCGAACGGCTGCACCACTTCGAACCCCGGCCTTTCCTGGTCGACGTCGCCGGGCGCCACCAGCATCGCCGCCGCCACGGCCGGCATCGGACCGGCGATTTGTCCGCGCCGGCTCCGCTCCACCCAATGGGCGACCAGCACGCAACCCAGGCTATGGGCCACCAGGACAGCAGGTTTCCGGCAGGCCGCCAGGTAACGGTCCAATACCGACAGCCAGCCATCGAGGTCGGGGCGGTCCCAATTCGCCTGCTCGACCACCCTGCCATCGGCGACCTCGTGCCGCCACAGCGACTGCCAATGTCCCTCCGCCGGTGGGCCGATCCCCGGCACCATGAGAAAGCTGTATTGGTCCATGCCGCCTCGTTTCGCCCCGCCGTCGCCGGCACCATTTCGGCCGCTACAATTAATTGGTCAATAAATGAACCGAAAGACGTATGGTTGCGCCGCGATGGTGCGAAATCGATCCATTAACTGGGATGACCTGCGGGTCTTTCTGGCGGTCTTCCGATCGCGGTCCCTGCGCGGCGCCGCCCGCCTGCTGGGGCTCAATCATGCCACGGTGAACCGCCGGCTGCGCGCCCTGGAAGCCGGTCTCGGCAGCAAGCTGTTCGACCGGACACGGCACGGCTTCTTCCCGACCCAGGCGGGCGAGGACCTGCTCGACGGGGCGGAGCGGGTCGAGGACGAGCTGTTCAAGGTCCAGCGGGAACTTGCCGGACGCGATGCCGACCTCGACGGCGTCGTGAAGGTCAGCCTGCCCCATGCCGTCATGCGCGGCTTCCTGGCGGCCGATTTGTGTGCCTTCTCGCGGCGCTACCCGGGCATCGATCTCGACCTCGACCTGACGGATTTGTTCTCCGATCTGACCCGCCTGGAGGCGGATGTCTCGATCCGCATGGCCCACGAGGTGACCGACGACGTGGTGGGCCGACGGTTGGTCCGGTATGCCAAGACGATCTACGCGGCCCCCGAAGTGGCGAAAACACTCGATCCGACGTCCGGCGTTCCCGATGAAGAGCGGATCTGGCTCGGCTGGCACGGCGGCGATGGCGATGTGTCCTGGGTCCGCGGCACCTCCTATCCGCACCTGCCGGCGCGGCACAACCTGCCGAACCACGCCCTGCAGCTGGAAATGGCCCGGGCCGGCCTGGGACTGACCATGCTGCCCTGCTTTCTGGGGGACCGGGAACCGGGCCTGGTCCGGGTGCCGGGTGCGGTACCGATGCCGGACCGCAGTATCTGGTTGTTGTTGCGCACCGATCTGCGCCGCATGGCCCGCGTCCGCGCCTTCGTCGACTTCATCGCCGCCGCCATCCTCGACCACCGGGATTTGCTGGAAGGACGGAGCCGGGACGACACTTAGTGGGCGCCTTTTTCCGACCGCAATTCGCCGGGCGCATCCATCGGCGAGCCCGCTACCGTCGGAGACCTTTACACATTTTTGGCGAAATTCAGCGGCGCGTGATCGCTAAGTCATTGATTTTGTTTGAATGGGAAAGTTGGCATGACTTTTGCGTGTATAGGAATCGGGAAGGTATGCGAACGGGGAATGGAGGAAACCGTGCTTCGCAAGGCAAGTCTGGCGCTCTGCGCCGCCCTTATCATCGCCACGCCGGCCCGGGCGGGCAGCATCGTCGGCGGCAGTTCGATGCTCGGGGGCCCGGGGCTGGCCCAGTTGGAGGCCTGGTTGGGCCAGGGTCCGCTGACCCTCACCAATATCTTCACCAAGGGCGTCGACGGCAGCACCTCGACCGACTGGCACGCCGCCGTCGACCACCAGGGCGCCACCTTCAGCCTGCTGGAGATGGTCGCCTACGACCCAGAAGCGGATGCCAACGTCACCCAGATCATCGGCGGCTACAATCCGCGAAGCTGGGATGCCGCGACCAACGGCTGGGTGAGCACGCCGAACGATGCCGACCGCACGGCCTTCATCTTCAATCTGACCACGGGGGTTTTGCAACGGCAGTGCCTGTCCACCGACCCCACGGACTGCGGCAGGGACCTCGCCGATTACGGCGAATGGCAGACCTTCGATCACCTGGACTACGGGCCGAGCTTCGGCGGCGGTCAGGACATTCACGTCAACGCCGACCTGGACGACGGCTTTTCCTATAATTACTCGTACGGCGTTCCAGGCAGCCCGCTGGCCGGCTACGGACAGCAAAACGGCCTCGACCCCAACCCGGGCAGCAGCGGCTGGATCGCCGTCGGGGCGCTGGAGACCTTCACCATCGCGCCATTCACCGGCGCGGTGCCGGCGCCGGGTGGGCCGGCGCTGTTCGCCCTGGGCCTGCTGGGCCTGGCCGTGGCGCGTCGGCGGGGACTGAATACCCTCTAAATCATCGGGCTGTTCGAAACGGCGGCGACTGTTTTGTGGCGCTGTCGATCGCCGGCGCCCATAAACACTGTCGACCTCGCGATCGTTCATTCTGGATCGCCGCGACGGATTGTGGAACATTTCAGATCCACCCGGCATGAACGGAGGAAGGGCAAGAGAATGAGCAACAGGGACAATCCGGCATTTCTGTTCGTCCATGGCGCCTGGCACGGCGCCTGGACCTGGAACAAGGTCATTCCATTGCTGGCGCAGGCCGGTTATGCGTCCATCGCCATCGATCTGCCGCGGGACGGCTTGAATGCCAAGTTCCCGGCGGCGTTTCACCAGCGGCCGATCGACCCCGAGGCCTATGGAGGCGAGCCGTCGCCGATCGCCGCAAGCTCGCAGGACGATGCCAATGCGGCCGCCCTGGCGGCGCTGGACCAGGCGGCCGCCCTGGGCAACGGCAAGGTCGTCCTGGTCGGCCATTCCCTTGGCGGCACCACCATCACCCATGTCGCCGAGCAGGCGCCCGGGAAGCTGCACGCGGTGGTCTATCTGTCCGCCGTCTTGCTGCCCAACGGGGTGACGCCCGGCGAAATGCTGTTCAGCGAACCGATGAGCACCTCGCTGGTGCCGAGCCTGCTGCTGGCCGATCCGGAAGTCATCGGCGCCCTCCGCATCGACCCGCTGTCCAGCGACCCGGACTACGCGGCCACGGCGAAGCAGGCGTTCTATGCCGACGTGGACGACGCGACGGTCCGGGCGACCATGAAGCTGTTGAGCTGCGACGAGCCGGCATCCGTGTTGGGCGTTCCCTCACCGGTCACGGCGGAGAATTTCGGTTCGGTGTCGCGGCACTACATCCGCCTGACCCAGGACCTGGCGGTGACGCTGGCGGCGCAGGATGCGGCGATCGCCGAGATCGACGCGGCCATGCCCAATCAGACCGTCGTCCACACCATGGAACGGAGCCATTCGCCGTTCCTGTCCGATCCAGGGGGATTGGCGGACATCCTGGCCAAGACGGCGGCCTGAGGGTCGAAGGCGACCTAGGACCTACTCGTCGGCGTCGTAGTAGTAGTGCATTTCGAAGATGGTGCAGCCGCCGTCCGACTTGAACGGGCCGTGAAAGGCGCCGGGCGGGCGGCAGGCATAGGTGGGTGCGAGGAACTTCTCGCCGCCTTCGCTGGCTCGCGTCGCCAAGTGGGCCGCTCTTGGCTATGTGTTGATTGAATATACCTACGCTCTACAATGTCATTAGTTCGAAACAGCTACGAGATACCCAGTTACTGTTGTGCGGACCGACTAAATTTCTTCCCTAATTAGAGTTTTGAATCTACCATTCCGCATTAGAACCCAATCGCCTTGATATCCACAGACGAGGCGGTCGTGTAACCGAAAGTTGGTGCAAACACTTCTGTTCGGCGCCTTTCTACCGGAGTTTCCGCATGTGTTCGCCCCTGACGACCTCCACCACTTCAACATTTGCGCGGTCTGGATGGCGCGCCAAGCCATTCTTGAGTGTTGCAATTGTCGGGATCATGGCCTTTCTCTCGGCCTGCCAGATGAACGCAATGGACGCGATATACAACGCCGGTTTTCAACTAAACACGGCAACCGCCGCCGACGAATCACAAGGTGACGCCGACCACAAATACGTGGATGTCAAAGATCCGTTCGCGGCCAAAGAGGAGGCCGATAAGCCCTCTGCAATCGTGATTGCCGGCGTCACTCTGACCCCGGTCTCCAACGCAAACCTGCCGCGGTCGGTTTTCGAGAGCTATTGGTACGCGGTAGACCGGCAAAACAAACAACTCATACCCACCGTGGATCCCGCAACTATCGGAGGCTCTTACCAATGGACTGCCATTAACCGGGAGAATCCGGCCTATGTCGCCATCGGGATTCCACCTGGCGACTATATGCTTGGGGCAGGTTTGGGTTTCTACACGTTTGGAATCCGAGCGATTACGAACATGCTGTCAGACGGCCACTTCAAAGATGCCGGCATGTCCATGACCAGAGGGATAAATCCTACCTGGGAACCGAAAGACGCAAAACTCAGCCGTCTTGATACGCCCTATTTCGTAGCAAGAGCTGGCGACGTCATATATTTGGGCGACTTGCATTTTGTTGCCCGACCTGCAGGTCCGGGCGGCGGACGCTACCCGAAGTTCTCGCTCTCCGAAGTCACCCAGAATCTGAATGGCGCCCGGACTTTCGTGCAAGAACACTATCCCGATCTGGCGGCCAAACTTTCATCACGCAACATTCAATGGCCAGACTGGTAGGGTCATTCAGTCAGACGAGAGGCCTGACACAGATGGTGAATTGTCTCCATCGGCTCACGTCGACCGCCGCCATCGCAATATCGATGCTGGTGTTTGCGACCGCAGGCGAGGCCAGAACAGCAAAGCCGATACCGTCGGATTTCCCGACCGATGAGCATCTCGATTGTGCCACTTTGGCCATTGAGTTCGAAGATGTCCGCTGGAAGGCTTTCGGGCTCTACCTGGAGGTGGATAAATCGACCCGCGGAAATGTAGCGTTCCTAGCCCTCGCCGTATTGGATCTGACGAGTCTAGCCGGCCTGCAAACGACTGACGCGGCGACGGAAGAACTGATCAGCTACCGTCAACGTTATGACAGACTGGTAACGCTCCACGAGGCAAGGCGTTGTGCGGATGACATCGAGAGATTTCCGACCGCCAAGGATATGAAGATTTCCCTCGAAGCGGACAAGAAGATCGACGATGCCACTCGGCTCGAGAAAATCAGGGCATACGGAGGTAAATGGATTGGTGAAGGCCGCCCTATCGCGCCGGGAAATCCGACTTCCACAAAAGAAGCTTGTCCCCCGTGGAATTTCAAGATCAGGGTTCGCAACCAATTCGTCTCTGGGTTTGCCACCGATGGCAAGGGACGCCGCATCGGCGTTGAAGGCACGGTCCGCATGAACGGAAAACTATGGGAGGCCGTAATTGGCACCGCACCACTGTACGGCAGTCTGTGGCGGGGCATCTATCGAATGCAGTACTGCACGGGCCAGTATCAATGGCGCAAGCTCCAATAACTCGAGATACTCAAGCTATTGGCGATACCGCCTGCCACTCAGCCGCGCGTTGAAATTAGTATTCAGGTCCAGCCGTTCGCGGGGCATGGCTTCGTTCATATGCACGCCGGGACGATACTCCACGGCGACAATCCTACGTTTGACGTTGGCGCAAAGCCTACTCGTCGGCGTCGTAGTAGTAGTGCAATTCGAATATCGTGCAGCCGCCGTCCGACTTGAACGGGCCGTGGAAGGCCCCGGGCGGGCGGCAGGCATAGGTCGGCGCCTGGAATTTCTCGCCGCCCTGGCCGTTCACGTCGTTGCCGACGATCAGGTCGCCCTCGACCAGGTAGACCTCCTCCCAGTGGTCGTGCACGAAGGGTTCGGTCGAATAGACGCCGGGCTCGATCCGTAGGAAGCGCGTGCGGCTGCCCGACTTGCCGACCTCGTCGAGGTCGCTTGTCAGGACCTTCTGCTTCATGCCGTCCGGATAGCCGGGCGGCGTCTCCCAGCCATCGGCCATGTCCAAGGGCAGGAATTCGATATGCGGCTTGCCTTTGCCCATGTTTCCCCTCCAAATCAACCAATCACGCTGCAAAATGCGACGGTCGCCGCCCGCGACGGCCGCCGCCCGCGCGACATCATAACGCCGTATGGCGACAAGGTGGATCGAGAATGGCCTACAAACTGTACAATCGTGACGGCTCGGGCGGCTTCGTGGTCGAAGCGGCGCTGGCCCTGGCGGACGCCCCGTTCGAACTCGTCAAGCTGGACTCGACGCCCGGCACGCCCCTGCCGGCCGCTTTTCGCGAGATCAATCCCTGGGGCCAGGTGCCGGTGCTGCTGACGCCCGATGGCACCATGCTGACCGAGTCGGCCGCCATGCTGATCCATATCGCGGCCTGTTATCCGGACCGGGATCTGGCACCCCGCCCCGGGACCTCGGCCCACGGGAGGTTCCTGCGCTGGCTGGTGTTCATGAGCGTCAACCTCTACGAAAGCGTCCTGCGCAAGGGCTATCCCGAACGCTACACCACCGACGCCGCCGGCACCGCCGGCGTGTCCGAAGCCGGCGCAAAACGGCTGGCCGACGGCCTCGGCCTGATCGAGAGCGAGCTTCGGCCGGATGGCTACGTGTTGGGCGAGACGATGTCCCTGGCCGATCTCTACCTGGCCATGTTGAACGCCTGGCACGGCGGCGGGCGCGGCCTGCCCCTGTGCGACGCGGTAACCCATCGGGTGGCGGCGCATCCAGTCATCGCCCCGATCTGGCAACGCAATTTCGATCAGCGGCTGCCGACAAAATGGGGCCGAGCTTGAAATGCGCTAATTGACCAGGCCGTAGAATTCGGCGGCGTTGTCGCAGGTGATCTTGCGCACCGCGTCCGCCGGCAGGTGGCCAAACTGTTCCTCGATGTATTTGCCCGATTCCGGCCAGACGCCATCGCCATGGGGATAGTCGGAACCCCACATCAGGGTCTCGACGCCGATATCGTCGACCAGTTTGGCGCCGATGGTGTCGAACTGGAAGGTGGCCTTGCATTGCCGCCGCCAATAGTCCGACGGCTTCATGGTCATCTCCAGGTCCTGGAAGCGGTCCTCCCATTCGAAATCCATGCGGTCGAGGGCATAGGCGATCCAGCCGCAACCACTTTCGCCAAAGGCCACGCGCAGGCCGGGATGCCGCTCCAGGGCGCCGCCGGAGATGATGGCGGCGATGATGTTGATCAGGTTCATCTGGAAACCGGAGACGACGGTAAAGAACGCCGCCCGGCGGGAGGGGCCGTCCAGCCTTGCCAGCATCGACGGCGGCACCGCCGGGAAGGTGTGGAAGTGCAGCGGCAGGTCGACGTCTTCCACGGCCTGCCAAAGCGGCTCCCAGCAGGGGTCGAACATCGGCTCCATATCCCAGGAGCAGGACAGCTCCAGGCCGCGCAGGCCGCTGTCCGCGACCCGATGGACTTCCGTCACCGCGGCATCGATATCGCCATAGGGCAAACAGGCCAGGCCCAATTGCTGTTCCGGGTAGTGCCTGCAGAAATCCGCCAGCCACTCGTTGTAGATGCGGAACATCTCCGTCGCCGCCTCGTGGTCGGCCAGCTTGGTGGCGGCGCCCAGGATGCCGTAGATCACTTCCGCGTCGACGCCGTCCCGCTGCATGTCCTTCAGGCGCAGATGCGGATCGCTGACCCGCCGGACATCGTTCCTGCCGTCCTCGTACAGGTTCGTGGCGGCCATCAGGTCGGCCCGGGCATGCTGACCCTTGACGTATTTGGCGCCGGCCGGACCGACACCGTTCTTCAGCCCGAACGAGGTGCCGTTCTTGGAGGTCCAATAGGGGCCGTCGGGACCGTCGGTGACATAAGGCATGCGCGACTTCATCGCCGGCGTCGCCTCGCTGGTAAACAAATCCGGCGGCATCCAGCACAGATCCACGTGGCAGTCGGCTGAAATCCGGTGATATTCCATGGCTTGAATTCCCCCTGTCGATCGCTTCCCCGCCAAACCGCCAAACAGCACATCGGCACCTTGGGCCTGCTCTTTCAATAGCAGCGTTGCCTTCACTTGGGCAAACCGAACCGCCACGGACCGCCCGATGGGCAAGAGATTTCGCCGCGAAGTCGGATTAGCGCTTGACCCCGGCCGCCGCCATCGGCAGGTAGGGGCCCGACATCGGTCGGGCAGGGAGGTCGTGGCGTAGATGGGCGCTTTCAAGGAGCCGCACGGCGGCGTTCTGAAGGAGCTGTACCTGGGCGAATCCGCCGCCGAGGCGGAGAAGCAGAAGGCCCTGGACTATCCGGTCTGGAACCTGAGCGAGCGGCAGCTTTGCGACATCGAGCTGATCCTGAACGGCGCCTTCTCGCCGCTGGAGGGTTTTCTCGGCCGCCAGGACTACGAGGCCGTGCTGGCCGACATGCGCCTGCCCACGGGCCTGTTGTGGCCGATCCCGATCACCCTGGATTGCACCGCCGACTTCGCCGAACAGATCGGCGAAGGCACCGCCATTGCATTGCGTGATCGGGAAAGCATGCTGATCGCCACCATGGAGGTCAGCGACATCTGGACGCCCGACAAGGGCGCCGAGGCGGTGGCGGTCTACGGCACCGACGATGTCGCCCATCCGGGCGTCCATACCCTGATGAACGAGACCGGGCCGGTCTATCTGGGCGGCCGGCTGCGCGGGGTGGAGCCCTGCATGCACTACGATTTCCGGCTGCTGCGGGACTCGCCGTCGGAGTTGCGCGGCCGCTTCCGCAAGCTCGGCTGGCGCAAGGTGGTGGCTTTCCAGACCCGCAAGCCGATGCACCGGGCCCAGCAGGAACTGAGCTTCCGGGCCGCCCGCGCGGCCGAGGCCAACCTGCTGATCCATCCCTCCGTCGGCACCCCGGATCACGGCGATATCGACCGCTTCACCCGGATCCGCTGTTACGAGCACATCCTCGAGCAATACCCCGAGCAGACCACCACCCTGAGCATCCTGAACCTGTCGCTGCGCCTGGCCGGCCCGCGCGAGGCGCTGTGGCACGGCATCGTGCGCAAGAACTTCGGCTGCACCCATTTCATCGTCGGTCCGGACCACGCCGCGCCCGATCCCGGCCCCGACGGCGAACGCTACTATCCGCCACTAGCCGCCCAGGAGCTGTTCGCCCAACACGAAGAGGAACTGGACATCACCATGGTGCCGTCGGGGGAGATGGTCTACGTCGACGACCGGGCCCAGCACCTGCCCCGCGACGAGGTCGCACCGGAGATGCAGGTCAGCACCCTGTCGGATGGGGAGTTCCGCCGCCGCCTGCGCGAGGGGCTGGAGGTGCCGGAGTGGTATTCCTATCCGGCGATCGTCGGCGAATTGGCCAAGGTCTTTCCGCCCCGCCACCATCAGGGCTTCACCCTGTTCTTCACCGGCCTGTCCAGCGCCGGCAAATCGACTATCGCCAATGCCCTGCTGATCAAGTTGTTGGAAAACGGCCACCGCAAGGTGACGCTGCTGGACGGCGACATCGTGCGCAAGAATTTGTCCAGCGAACTCGGCTTCTCCAAGGAACATCGGGATCTGAACATCCTGCGGATCGGCTATGTGGCCTCGGAGATCACCAAGAGCGGCGGCGTCGCCATCTGCGCGCCGATCGCCCCCTATCGCGCCACCCGGCGCCGGGTCCGTGACCTGGTCGAGGCCTATGGCGGCTTCATCGAGGTCTATGTCTCGACGTCGCTGGAGGTTTGCGAGAGCCGCGACCGCAAGGGCCTGTACGCCGCCGCCCGGGCCGGCACCGCCAAGGGTGTCACCGGCATCGACGATCCCTACGAGGTGCCGGAATTGGCCGAGATGGAAATCGACACCCAGGAACTGTCCCCGGAACTGGCCGCTCACCGCATCCTGGTCAAGCTGGAGAGCCTGGGCTACATCCGCTGAGGGTTGGGGCATTTCAAGCAGGGCAGGGACGCCGACGAGATGCCCGGGTCAAGCCCGGGCATGACGTAAGTTCTTATATTTTAACGATAATTCGTCATTGCCGGACTTGATCCGGCAATCCATTCACGACAGGTGCGGCACCACTTCCTCGGCGAACAGGGTCATCTGATCGAGCAGTTCTTCCACCGTGTTGACGGCGAAATAGAGGCCGAGCAGGTGGCCGACGCCGGCCGCCTTCAGGGCCAGGGCCTTGTCCACCACCTCGGCCGGAGTGCCGACCAGGTTGGCGTCGACCATGGAGATGCCGGCTTGCTCCTTTAGGGTGGAGCGGGTCAGCGACACCAGATGCTTGTGCATCTGGCTGCGGCTGAAGCGTTCGACGGCGCGGTCGTGGTCGTGATCGACCAGGGCGATGTATTGCGGCGCCACCTCGATTTCGGCGAAGTCGCGGCCCTCGCCGTCGCACAGTTCGCGCAACTGGACGATATCGGCGGCGATGCGCCCTAGCGGCAGGCCGGCCGGCAGCCAGCCGTCGCCCAGCTTGGCGGTGCGCCGTAGCTGGTTGACGTTGTTGCCGCCGAAATAGACCGGCAGCTTGTCCTGCAGCGGCTTGGGGAACAATTCCACGTCCCGGAAGCGGTAGAATTGGCCCTCGAAACTGGCCCGGTCCTCGCTGAACAGGACCCGCAGGGCGCGCACGCCCTCCTCGACGATGTTGCCGCGATGGCGTCCATCGTCGGGCAGCAGGGCCTCGAACTCCTCGCGGTAGGCGCCGACGCCGACGCCCAACTCCAGCCGGCCGCCACTGAGGTGGTCCAGGGTGATCAACTGCTTGGCGGTGACGACGATGTCGCGGCGCATGGGCAGCACCAGGATGCCGGTGCCGAAACGCAGGGTTTCGGTTTGCGAGGCCAGCCAGGCATAGGTCAACAGGATCTCCCAGAACCGGGGCGGCCGGCCGAACTCCTCGCGCACATAGTGCTGCGTCGTCATGTGGTCATTGCCCCAGATCGAATGGTAGCCCAGGGCCTCGGCGTGCCTGGCGATGGCCAACAGGGCCTCGGGCTCGGAAAACGGGATCGGGTAGGTAAGGCCCTCCATGCCGGTGGGAAAGCCGACGCTGACTTTCATCGCGGTTGCTCCTTTACGCTTCGTCCAGGGCCGCCGCCAGGGTGGCGGCCAGCATATCCTCGCCCCGCACCCCGGCGATCACCACCTCGTCCAGGCCCGCCCGGCGGTAGGCCCGCAGACGCTCGCGCACCTGCCCAGGGGTGCCGCTGACGCAGTGGCGGGCGACCACCTCGTCGCTGACCAGGGCGGTGGCGCGGTCCCAGTCGCCGGCGGCGACGGCGTCGTAGACAGCCCCCTGGTCCATATCGGCGCCGCCCAGTCGCAGGTTCTCCCGATGGTGGGCGCCGCGCAGGATGAAGGCCAGCAGCCGTTTCAGGCGGGCATGGGCCCGGCCCTCGTCGGCATCGACGGAGGCGAAGACCAGGCCGATGCGGCGCGGGCTGCGTCCCTGCGCGGCCTCGGCCACGGTGGCCAGGGATTGCCGGACGAATGCCACCGAGGTCGCCGCCGACAGCAGCACGCCGTCGGCCCGCCGGCCGGCCAGTCGCAGCATCCCGGGTCCGGTGGCGGCGAGCACGATGGGCACCGCCTGGGCTCCGGTTTCCAGGGCCCGGCCGCCGACCTGGAAGCGTTCGCCCCGGTGCGCCACGGTCTCGCCGGCCAGCAGCGACCGGGCGATGTCGATGCTCTCCTCCAGGGTGGCCAGCGGCCGGGGCCGGGCGACGCCGGCGGCGTCCAGATCGCCGGGCGCGCCGGCGCCCAGACACAGGATCGTCCGGCCGGGGAAATGTTCGTTCAGGCTGGCCGCCGCCATGGTCGCCTGCACCGGGTGCACCACGTAGGGGCTGATCGCCATCAGGGCGCCGCCGATCCGTTCGGTGGCGGACAGCGCCATGGCCGCCTGCACCACCGGGTCGCGCTGAAACAGATGACAGGCCAGCCACAGGGTATCGGCGCCGCCGGTCTCGGCCCGGCGGGCCAGGCCCGGCAGCTCCGCCGCCCCCTCGCCGCCCTCGAAGGCGACACCCAGTCCCGAGTTGGATGGCAGGTGCGACCAACCGTCGGTCATCGCCTAACCGCCGGCCAGCCGGGCGCGCAACTCCGGCTTGATGAACTTGCCCAGGGCGTTCTTCGGGATGTCGGGCAGAAATGTCACGGCATCGGGGCATTTGTAGTGGGCCAGGCGGTCGCGGCAGAAGGCGATCAACTCGTCCGCCGAGGCCTCGGCGCCTTCGTGCAGGGCGATGAAGGCATGCACCCGTTCGCCCCATTCGGCATCGGGCCGGCCGACCACGGCGGCCTCACGCACCGCATCGTGCCAGTACAGCACCTCCTCGACCTCGCGACCGGCGATGTTGGCGCCGCCACTGATGATGATGTCCTTCTTGCGGTCGACGATATAGAGGTAGCCGTCGCCGTCGAACCGGCCGACGTCGCCGGAATGGAGCCAGCCGTTCTTGATGGTCTCGGCCGTGCGTTCGGGCTCCCGCCAGTAGCCGGACATCAGCAGCGGCCCGCGGAAGACGATCTCGCCCGGCTCGCCCACCGGCACATCGACGCCGTCGTCGTCGATCACGCGGATTTCCGAACCGAACACCGGCCGGCCGCAGGAGGCCAACAGGCCGCCGTCGCCGGCCAGGGCCCGCTCGTGGTCGGCCTTGCCCAGCACCGTGGCCAGGGAGGAGACCTCGGTCATGCCGTAGCCCTGGATCAGGATCGGGCCGAATGTCTGGCGCAGCCGTTCCACCCGCTCGCGCGGCATCGGCGCCGAGCCGTAGCCGATGGTCCGCAGGCTGGAGAGATCGGCGTCGGCCAGGCCTGGGCTGTCCTGCACCCGGAACAGCATGGTCGGCACCAGGTGGCAATGGCTGATGCGCTCCCGCTGCACCCAATCGAGCCAGCCCTCGGCCGAGAAGCCCCGGGCGTCGGCCAGCACCACCGTCGCCCCGACCATCCAGGCCGGGATGTAGAACATGTTCATCGAGGCCACGGAATTGTGCGGGTAGACCATCAACAGGCGGCTGTCCTCGGCAATCTCGTAGTGCAGCACCGGAATCGGCGCGTGGATGGTCGATTGCCGCTGCTGGAACAGCACCCCCTTGGGCTCGCCGGTGCTGCCGGAGGTGTAGACGATCAGGAAATCGTCGTCGTCGACGATGTCGACGTCCGGTTCGCCGGCGCCGCCCTCGGCCAGCCAGCCCTCGAAATCGCTGTCGGCATCGGCCGGATCGATCAGGAACACCCGTTCCAGATCCGGGCAGTCGCCGGCCGTGGGCAGCTTGCCGGCGTACTCCCGGTCGATCAGCAGCACCCGGGCGCCGCTGTGGCGGAGGATCTGCGCCACCTCGCGCGGGGAGAGGCGGAAGTTGATCGGCACGTGCACGAAGCCGCCCTTGGCCGCGGTAGCCAGGGCCTCGACCGCTTCCACCGTGTTGTTGAGCAGCACCGCTACCCGGTCGCCCTTGGCCAGGCCCTGGCGGTACAGGCCGTGCACCTGTTGGTTCACCCGGGCATTGAACTCGGCGTAGCTGAGCCGCCGCTGGGCGGAGACCAGGGCGATGTTATCGCCCCGCCAATGGGCGTTGCGGTGGAGCCAGGCGGCGACGGTCATCGCTGCATCTTCCCGCCGCCTAGTCGTCGAAGCCGTAGTCTCGCCGGGCCGCCTCGGCGCTGATATAGCCGTCGCGGAGATCGGCACGAATGGCCTCGGCCTCGCGTTCCCCGGGCGGGCCGTAGCCGCCGGCGCCCGACAGGCGGAGGCTGACCACGTCGCCCCGGGCGATCGGCACCAGGCCCTTGGACGGCAGGGCGCGGGCGTTGCGGCCCGGGTTCAGAACGGTCTCGGCCGGGGCGCCCGGGGCGCCGCCGAACAGGCCGTAGGGGTAGAAGTCATGGCGATCGCCGAGAAGCGACAGGGTTGCCGACTCGGTACGCAGTTCGACGTCCTTGCGCAGGCCGCAGCCGCCGCGATAACGGCCGGCGCCGCCGGTATCCGGAATCAACTCCAGGCGCTGGATCAGCACCGGATTGTGTGTTTCGTGCACCTCGACCGGGATGTTGGAGCAATTCATCACCGGGCACAGGGCTTCCGGTCCATCGCCACTCGCCCGGCCGCCATAGCCGGCCATGATGGCGTCGTACATGATGAACGGCTGGCCGGTGCGGTCGTCGACACCGCCGATGTTCGGGTTCGACCAGTGCGAGAAGGCGCCCATGGCCCGCTCGGGCATGGCCTTGGCCAGGGCGCCATTGATGGCGTCGAACATGCGCACCTGCAGCACGGCCCGGCCGCCGCTGGGCGCCGGGAAGCGGGGATTGAAGAAGCTGCCTTCCCGCGCCACCACCTTGATCGGTCGCATGTTGCCGGCGTTCTGCGGCCACAGGGCATCGCAGAACACCTTGATGGCGAACACCGAATAGGCCCGGGTGTAATTGAGGTAGCTGTTGATTGCCGCCGGCACCTGATCGGAGGAGCGGGAGAAATCGACGATGACGCCGCCCTCGCCATCGAAAGTAACGTCGACGGCCATGCGGATCGGCTCGGTATCCGGGCCGTAGTCGTCCATATAGTCCTCGAAGCCGTAGGTGCCGGCCGGCACCTTGGCGAGAGCCTCGCGCATGCTGGCTTCCGAGCGGTCGAGGATGATCTCGTAGGCGGCTTCGACGGTATCGACGCCATGGTCGCGGAACAATTGCTCCAGGCGCACGGCGGCGGCCCGGTTGGCGCTGTGCTGGGCCATCAGGTCGCCCCTCACCTTGTCCGGCAGGCGGACGTTGCCCAGCACCAGGCGCAGGATGTCCTCGTCCACCTCGCCGCCGCGCACGAACCGGATCGGCAGGATGCGCAGCCCTTCCTGGAACGCCTCGGTGACGCCGTGGACCTTTTGCGAGCCCGGCGCCGCGCCGCCCATGTCGGCCTGATGGGCGGAATTGCAGACGAAGCCGATCAACCGCTCAGCCAGGAACACCGGCAGGATCTGGAAGGTATCGGGGAAGTGGCCGGAGCCGAGTTGCGAGTCGTTCAACAGGATGTCGTCGCCGGGGGAGAGGCTCTCGGCCGGGAAATAGTCCAGCGCCGCTTGCACCACGTAAGGGAACGAGCCGAGATGACCGGGGCTGAACGGCCCTTGGGCGATCATCCGGCCCTGGGCGTCGAACACGGCGGTGGAGAAATCGTCGCCCTCGCGCACGCCCTCGGAAAAGGCGGTGTGGCGCAGGGTCACCCCCAGTTCCTCGGCGATCGACAACAGCCCTTTCCAGATCACCGTCAGGGTGATGGGATCGATCTCGTCCCGTGTCATCAATCGTCTCCTTGCCCGATGTCGATAATGAGATGCCCGGCCCCGTCGATGGCGGCGCGGTCGCCCGGCAGTACGATGGCGGTGCAGTCTGGATCCTCGACGATCAAGGGACCGACGCCGCCGCCGTCCGCCGCCAGGGCGGCGCGGTTGCGGACCGGCACCTCGACATAGCCGTCCCGCTCCGGGAACCAGGCCGACCGCCGCCCGCGCCGGGCCACCTCGCCGGCGCCGAACAGCCAATGGTCGGCTTGCGGGTTGGGCAGGCTGGCGACCAGGGTCCAATCCACCCCTTCCACCGCCGCGCGATCGTCGCGGTAGCGGTGCTGGCGTTCATAGGCGTCATGGAAGGCAGCCGCCGCCAGGGCCGGGAAGGCGCCGTCGACCGGCCCGTCGGGCAGGTCCACGTGCACCTCGAAGCCCTGGCCGGCATAGCGCATCTGGGCGTAGCGCGACCAGCGGACCCCGGCCGCATCGCCGATCTGCGCCAGCTCGGCTTCCGCCCGTTGCCATAGGCCGTCGTAGACCTCCGCAATCGTTGGCGCCGCGCCGTCGTCCAGTCCCAGCACCCGGGTGGCGCCGACGTCGATGCGCGGTTCCGCCCGCAGCAGGCCGACGGCGGAGCCGACCCCGGCCGCCGCCGGCACGATCACCCGCGGCACGCCGATCGACCGGGCCAGCCGCGCCGCGTGCAACGGCCCGGCGCCGCCGAAGGCGACCAGGGCATAGCGGCGCGGGTCGCGGCCGCGCTCGACCGAGACCAGGCGCATGGCGTGTTCCATGTTCGAGGTGGCCACCAGGTGCACGCCCCAGGCCGCCTCGCCGGCCGACAGGTCGAGCGGCCGGCCGATCCGCTCGGCGATGCCGGCGGCCGCGCCGTCGCCGTCCAGGGGCAAGGCGCCGCCGTTGAAGTAGTCCGGGTCGATGTAGCCGAGCACCAGGTTGGCGTCGGTGACGGTCGGGCGGTCGCCGCCCTGGCCGTAGCAGATCGGCCCCGGCTCGGCGCCGGCGCTTTCCGGCCCGACGCCGATCATGCCCATCTCGACGGCGGCGATGCTGCCGCCGCCGGCGCCGATCTCCAACAGTTCGATGGCGGGCACGCTGACCGGCAGGCCGCTGCCCTTGCGGTAGCGCACATGATCGACCTCGAACACCGGGGCGACGGCCGGCGTGCCGCCGTCGACGGCGCCGAGCTTGGCGGTGGTGCCGCCCATGTCGAAGGTGATCACGTGATCGGCGCCCAGGGCCTGGCCGATCTGGCTGGCCATCAGGACCCCGGCGGCGGGGCCGGATTCCAGGATCCGCACCGGGTAGCGCCGAGCCAGGGCCGGCGAGACCATGCCGCCGTTCGACTGCATCACCGATAATTCCCGCTTGAAGCCGCGCTCCTTCAGGGCGGTTTGCAAATGCCCCAGGTAGCGCTCGACCACCGGCCGGAGGTAAGCGTTGACCACAGTGGTGTTGGTCCGCTCGTACTCCCGGTATTTCGGCGAGATGTCCGAGGACAGGGAGACCGGCAGATCCGGTGCCCGGTCCCGGAAGCGGGCGGCGATGGCCCCTTCGTGGCCGGGATTGGCATAGGCGTGCAGCAGGGCGACCGCCACCGACTCCGCGCCGGCCGCCAGCACCGCGTCGATCGCGGCGTCCACCGAGGCCATGTCCAGCGCCTCGAGCACCGCGCCGTCGGCGCCCGTCCGCTCCGCCACCTCGAAGATGTTGCCGCGGTTGATCAGCGGCGTCGGCTTGTCGGCGTAGAGATCGTAGGTCTCGTAGCGTTTCTGCCGGCCGATGATCAGGATGTCGCGGAAACCCTTGGTGGTGAGCAGCGCCGTCGCCGCGCCCTTGCGTTCGATCACCGCGTTGGTGGCGACGGTGGTGGCGTGCAGGATCGCGGTGACCTCGGCGGCATCGATGGCATTTTCCGAAAACAGCGCCGCCAAGCCCGCCAGCACCCCCTCGGCCGGGTCGCCAGGCGTGCTGGAGATCTTCAGCGCCCGCACCCGGCCGCTGTCGCCGTCGTGCAGGACGCAATCGGTGAAGGTGCCGCCGATGTCGAAGGCGATGCGTAACATCCGCCGATGCTACCCGATGGCGCCTTCAGGGGAAAACGAAGGAAAGTTCCATGTCGGATCGCTTTCGGACAGCTTTTCTGGTGTTCCTGTCCCCTCTCGGCACGGCTGGCGTCGCGGCCAGCCGGCCCGCCACGTCACCTCTCGGACGGCAACACATAGCCCTCGGGCAGGCCGACCCAGGCCATCGCCTCACCCGAGCTTCTGGTCACCAAGATGTCGGATGCCACCTGCTGATCCGACTTGGCCATGTA
The DNA here is from genome assembly GCA_030746635.1 of Alphaproteobacteria bacterium. Taxonomy (GTDB): domain Bacteria; phylum Pseudomonadota; class Alphaproteobacteria; genus JASLMH01. Next base: position 31,101 of record JASLMH010000009.1, read on the forward strand.
GACCCGCATCAAACCGAAGCCGTGATCGTCGACGATGAGAATGGCGGTTTTGCGTCTGCCATGTACGGCGTCTCTCCGACTGATGGCGTCGCGAGCGGCGCCAATGTTGCTGGTCGACAAGGCCAGGTCGGCGGCCCGAAAATCGTACAGCCTGTTCATGCCCGGCCGCAGCTCCGGGTGGCTTCCCAGTGCGTCATAGTATTCACGGAAAGCCGCCCCGGTCAGTTCATCGCGCCAGGTGACGACGATGACGCCGGTCTGCTTCTCGAACTCGACGACGTAAGGCATCTCGCCGCTCGCTGTCCCGACCATTGCGCCCATCCTAGCCGACCGGAGTTCGCCGCGAAAAGATTCGGCTGTTGGCGGTTTCCAGGTTCGCGCTATGCTCACGGCGTGCCGCTTCGGGCTCGCCTTTGCCGACAATCCGATCCGATCGTCCGCTTTATGAGACCCGACGTCGGCGCGCGCACGTTAACCATAAACCTATGTGGGGAGGACCTACTGTGAAGGGCATATCGAAAGCAACAACCACGGCCTTGCTCGCCGGTGGCCTGATGTTGGTGGCCGGTTCGGCCTTGGCGGCGGACTGCAAACCGTCGAAATGGGGTGCCGACGACGAAATCGGTAGCGCCAACTACGTCACGCCGGCGCAGGTGATGGCGGCGACGAAGCTGGTCAAGAAGGGCGAAAGCCATGGCCTCGGCATCGTGGTCTATCCGGGCATGCCGGCATTCCCGCCGCGCTCGACCGCCTTGCAGATCGTCCAGCCGGGGCAACATAACGGCCGCAACCTGGCCCAGGACTTCGGCTGGGACGTGGTCTACAACGACGACCTGGCGCAGCTCTGGTTCGGCACCGGGCCGCAGATCGACGGCCTGGGCCATCTGGGCGAGGCCGGCGTGTACTACAACTGCAACAAGGCCGTCGACTTCATCCACATCACCGGCCTGAAGAAGCTCGGGACCCATGCCATTCCACCGATGGTCGGCCGCGGTGTGGTGGTCAACATGGCCAAGCATTTCGGCGTCGAGACCATGAAGGCCGGCCAGGTCATCGCCTCCGCCGACATCAAGGCGGCGGCCAATGCCCAGGGCGTCAGCTTCAAACAGGGCGACGTGATCCTGCTGCACACCGGCTGGACCGACGGCATGCTGGCCAGCGATCCGAAGGGCTGGGTCTCCGGCGAGCCGGGCATCAACAACGAGGCCGCGGTCTATCTCGCCAGCCTCAATCCGATGGCGGTCGGGGCCGATACCTGGGGCGTCGAGGCGGTGCCCCCGCCGAAGGGCGACAAGGTCTTCTACGGCCACGTAACGCTGTTGAAGGAGAACGGCATCTACATCCTGGAGACCATGAATACCGGCCGCCTGGCCAAGGAAGGCGTGACGGAGTTCATGTTCGTGCTCGGCCAGGCCCGTATCAAGGGCGCCGTGCAGATGATCATCAATCCGGTGGCCATGTGGTAATTCGGCAACCGGACACACCTATTCGGGGAGCGGCCCGCCGCTCCCCGTTTTTCTTGGTGTGCCAGGCATGGCGCACGGCGCGGCGCGCCTACTCGGACGATCCGACACGGCCCACGAGACGGGTCAATACTAAGGACCGTTGATAATATCGGCTAAAGTACCGCGGGCGGCGGCACCACTGGCCCCGGCCCATGGACTAGGTCAGGGGCTCCACCGCGGCGATGCAGACCAACATCATTCGCTTCCTCAGGCTGATCGTCGGATCGATCCGCGATCTGGCACCGATCGTCGCCGTGGTGGCCTTCTTCCAACTGGTCGTCCTGCAACAGCCGATTCCCGATCTGGGCAACATCCTGGTCGGCGTGGTCTTCGTCCTGCTTGGCCTGACCCTGTTCATCCAGGGTTTGGAAATGGGCCTGTTCCCGGTCGGCGAGACCATGGCCAACGCCTTCGCCCGCAAGGGCAGCCTGTTCTGGCTGCTGGCGTTCGCCTTCGCCCTGGGGTTCGGTACCACGGCGGCGGAACCGGCGCTGATCGCTGTCGCGGCCGAGGCGGCGGAAGTGGCGGCGGCCGCCGGCGTGGTGGCCGATAGTAAGGACGCTCAGGACACCTATGCCTTCAGCCTGCGCCTGACCGTCGCCATTTCGGTCGGCATCGCCCTGGTGATCGGGGTCTTCCGCATCCTCAAGGGCTGGCCGGTGCATTATTTAATCATCGGCGGCTACGTGCTGGTGGTGGCGATGACCATGATCGCGCCCAACGAGATCATCGGTATCGCCTACGATTCGGGCGGCGTCACCACCTCGACCATCACCGTGCCGCTGGTCACCGCCCTGGGCGTCGGCCTGGCGCAGACCATCCGCGAGCGCAACCCGCTGATCGACGGCTTCGGCCTGATCGCCTTCGCCAGCCTGACGCCGATGATTTTCGTCATGGCCTTCGGCATCCTCTGGGACCTGGCGGGGTAGGGCCGGGATGCTGGATCTGCTGCTGCACCTGTTCTGGACCGGCCTGGGTACCGTGCGCGACGTGTTGCCCATCGTGCTGGTGATCTTCGGCTTCCAGTATCTGATCATCCGTCGGCCGATCGCCAATCTGCGCCGCATCGTCATCGGTTTCGTCTACGTGGTGATCGGCCTGACCTTTTTCCTGGTCGGCCTGGAACAGGCGCTGTTCCCGCTGGGCGAGCTGATGGCCGCGCAGCTGACCGATCCGGCCTTCATCCACGGCGCCGGCGCGGTGGTCGAGGGCGTGCGCTGGCAGGACTATTATTGGGTCTACATCTTCGCCGCCGCGATCGGCTTCTCGGCGACCATCGCCGAGCCGGCGCTGATCGCCGTGGCGATCAAGGCCAACCAGGTCTCCGGCGGCGCCATCGGTGTCTGGGGCTTGCGTATCTCGGTCGCCATCGGCGTCGCCGTCGGCATCTCGCTGGGCGTCTTCCGTATCGTCACCGGCACACCGTTGCACTGGTACATCATGGTGGGGTACATCGTGGTGATCATTCAGACGGCTCGTTCGCAACGGACCATCATTCCGTTGGCCTACGATTCGGGCGGCGTCACGACGTCGACGGTGACGGTCCCCCTGGTGACGGCCCTGGGATTGGGCCTGGCCACGGCGATCCCCGGTCGCAGCCCGTTGTTGGACGGATTTGGGCTGATCGCGTTCGCCAGTCTGTTTCCCATGATCTCGGTCATGGGCTATGCGCAGCTCGCTGCCTGGTGGCAGCGCCGCGCCAAAGTGCATGGGAGTGAGGAATGAAACTGAAGCTGATCATGGCGCTGGTCGACGACAGCGTGACGGACACCATCCTCGACGCGGCGCGCGAGGCGGGGGCCACCGGCGCCACCGTCATCACCTCGGCCCGCGGCGAGGGGCTGACGCCGGAAAAGACCTTCATGGGCCTCAATCTGGCCGGGCAGCGGGACCTCGTCATGTTCCTTGTCGTCGAGCAGCTGGCCCGCGATATCCTGGAGAAGATCGCCGTGGTCGGCCGCTTCAACGAGGACCCGGGCGCCGGCATCGCCTTCCAGGTCGGCATCGAGGATGCCGTCGGCTTGAAATCCCAACTCAATACCCTGCTACATGAGATCGAAGACGAGCTATGAGCACACCCCCCCACATCAAAGTTAGCCAGGTGATGAACACGGAAGTGCACCTGATCGATCCGATGGCGACCATTCGCCAGGCCATGCGGCTGATGAGCGATAAGGGCGTCAGCTCCCTGGTCATCGAACGGCGCGACGAGCAAGACGAGCTCGGGCTGATATCGGTCAAGGATATCGCCGGGAAGGTGATCGCCGAAAACCGTTCGCTGGACCGGGTCGACGTCTACGAGGTGCTGTCGAAGCCGGCCCTGAACCTGCCGGCCGAGATGGACATCCGCCACGGCGTCCGCCTACTCACCCGGTTCGGGGTATCGCGGGCCCTGGTGGTCGACCATGACCGCCAGCTGGTCGGCATCGTCACCCTGCGCGATCTGGTGCTCGCCTACGTCCATCACGAGGAAGGCGGCGTCGAGGCCTGAGCCCGACGGCCCGGTCTACGCCGCCATCGCCTCCTCGAAGGCGTCATGGGCCGCTTCGCTGCCGTAGCAGAGGAGCACATCGCCCGGCGACAGGGTCAGGTCGTCTTCGACCTGCCGGAAATCGCGTGCCTTGCCGCCACGGACGGCCAACAGGGTCAGCGGGATATCGGCCATCGCCAGGCCATCGACGCGCCGCCCCCGCGCACCGGCAAAGAGGTGCTCGGCAACGCTGAACCCGTCGTCCAATTGCAAGATGCGCTGATATTGGCGCCGGCCCAGCGAGGTCACGCGCTGCAGGATGTATCCCATGGCGCCGCACATCAGCCGATCGAAGGTCTTGTTGGTCATGATGAACAAGGTCAGGCCAATGGCCGCCGCGATCGCGACGATTTGCAGAAGGATGGCGTCGGCGTCGCCGCCGGCATCGACGAAAGCCACGATGAACGTCGCGGCGACGGACACCAGTCCGAAATTGCCCAGAATCATCAGGGCGACCAGAACCCGCCTGCGGACGGGGTAGTTCACGATCATCTCGGATTCGTGGGTGGTGAACCCCGTTCCCGTCAGCGCCGATATGCACTGAAAGCGGGCGACGTTTTCGGGCAATCCGGTCAGGCGCATGGCGACGGCGGCGATCCGAACCACCGCGAAGGACAGGGCCAGCAACATCACGATGGTCAAGGCCGCCGCCATCTTCCATCAAGCTCCGAGTATCTCACGTCCCAGGGCGAAAGCGCCGCTGATGAACACCGGTAGCCTGGCCGCGATGCCGTCGAGTGACAGCACCTCCTCGGCCGTCGCAATGGCGCCGACGAACCCTTCCGTGTGCCAATGCCCCGGCGCAAGTAGCACCGGCAGACTAGCGGGGTCCGGATGCGGCCAGGGATTGATGTAGAAATACGGTTGGTCATAGGCTCCATCGCCGGGCGACAGCCCGACGCCGATGCCTTTCGCGGATTCCGCATCGCCGGCTTCCAGGTCGACATAGGTGGCGATGTCGAAATGATGTGGCCAGCAGCGCACCGGCCCCGGCGTCAGTTTCGCCTTGTCCGCCGCGAACGTCGACAACATACCATGGGCCAAGTCGAACCATGCCGCGAGAGCAGCCAGTCCGTTGGCCTCCTCGGCGGGACGGAAGCCATCAAGAGCTATGACCTCCGGCGGCAGCTCGTAGGGTATCGCCACGGTTGACGCCGGGTTCAGGCCGACCGCCTGGAGCCGAGCATCGAGCCAATTGGTCGCATCGTCCACTGAATGGCCATCGAGCGATAGGCTCGCGACCAGTTCGCTACCGCGCAGCAGGCTCAGGCGCAGCGGTGCCAGCGACAGCGCGACGACGAAGATGAAGGTCCCGCCGTCGGCCGCGACCGGCCGCGAGAGGAAGCGGCCTTCCCCGGCATCCCAGCCCAGGTTGGCCTGGCTGTCGTCGGGTTCGGCCGACAGGTTGGCACGGGCCGCCTGGGAAATCAGTTGCACCGCCTTGTGGGCGATCGTGCGCGCGCCGCTCAGGTCATGCGGCGGCTGGCGTCGGAGTTTCTCTTCCAGACTCATGACGGCTGTCTCCTGTTGTATCGATACTTGCTAGGAACTCAGACGAGCTCCGGATCGGTGATCACCTCGACCAGGGCCGGGCCGTCGTGCCGCAGGGCCTCGGTGATCGCCCGATCGAGCCTGCCGGCTTCCGTCACCTTGCTGCCGTGGCCTTAGCAAAGGCGGGCAAAGGCGGCGAATGAGGGGTTGTGCAGATCGGTCGACCAGACCGGCCATTCGCCGGCCCGCTGCTCCTTGGAAATCTTGCCGAGTTCCGAATTGTTGAGCAGGATGTGGGTGATGTTCATGCCGTATTTGACGGCGGTGGTGAATTCCATCGGATATTGTCCGAAGCCGCCGTCGCCGGAGACCGAGATGACCTGGCGGCCGGCGAACTCCGCGAAATCCCGGGTCGCCGCCCAGGCCCCCATGGCGGCCGGAAAGCCGAAGCCGATCGATCCCAGATAACCCGACATCAACACCCGCTGTCCCTTGGTTTCGAAATAACGGCCGAAGGAATAGGTGTTGTTGCCGACGTCGACGGCGATGATCGCGTCGTCGTCGCACAGTCGGGACAGGGCATCGAAGACCGCCGCCGAATGCACGCCCTGGCCGCGATCCTCGGACAGCCGGGTGCGTTTTTCGTCACGCCACATTTGCCAACGCACCGTCAATTCTTCGAGTTGATCGTCCGCCTCGCCCGACCTGGCAAGGCGCGGCGAAATGGCCTGGCAGAAAGCGCCGATCTCGCCCCAGATCGGCAGCTGGACGGGGTGGAATTTCCCGAGCTGCATGCGCTCGAAATCCACCTGGATGATCGGCTTGCCCCGCTCGATCCCGGTGTGGTTGGCGAACGAGGTGCCGAGGGCGATGATCAGATCGGCTTCGTTCATGAACCAACTGGCGATCGGCGTGCCGGAGCGGCCGAGCACGCCGGCGGCGTTCGGGTGGCCATCGGGAATCAGCCCCTTGCCCTTGAAGGTGGTCATTACCGGCGCCCCGAGCGTTTCGGCGAGCCTGATGACCGCTGGCCGTGCCGCCACCGCGCCGTGACCCATGACGACGATCGGGCGCTTGGCGCCGTTGATCAGGTCGACCGCTCGCTCCAGGTCGTTTTCGCTCGGGTAAACGACCGAACCGCCGGTCCGACCGTCAGGTCCGGCCGCCTTGGCATCGTTCGGTATGGTTTGGACGTCGTCGGGAAAAATGAGATGGGCGACGTCGCGTTCGACGATGGCGGTCTTGCAGGCGAGCGAGGCAAGTTCGGCATGGTTGGAGGAGCCGAGCACCGGTTGCGAGAACCGGGCCACTGCGTGATAGGCGGATTTCAGGTCGATGTCCTGAAAGGCACCCGGTCTGAAGACCTGGGTTTGCACCTGGCCGGTCAGCGCCAGGATCGGTGCCCGGTCGACCTTGGCGTCCCACATGCCGGTGAGCAGATTGGTCGCCCCCGGCCCGGCGATGGCCAGGCAGGCGGCCGGCCGTCCCGTCAACTTGCCGTAGGCCGAGGCGGCAAAGGCCGCGGCCCCTTCGTGGCGAACGCCGATGTAGTCGAGATCGCCCTTCGCCACCCGTAGACGAATGGCGTCGGCTAGCCCGAGATTCGAATGTCCGACCATGCCGAAAACACGCTTGAGGCCCCAATTGACCATGGTCTCGGCCATGACATCGGTGACCGTGCGGGCACGGGACGGTTCGGCCTCGAGGCCGATGAAGATCTCGCCGTCGCGAATCTCCACAGGATAGAGTTTCTGCCCGGTATCCTCGTGGCCGCCCGGCGGCGCCCCGGTCAGCGGGTCGAAGTCCCAGCCGTGCCAGGGACAGCGGATCCAACATTTGCCGTCCACCCCACGCTCGATCGAGCCTTCGCCGAGCGGGCCGCCTTGGTGCGGGCAGTGGTTGCCCATGGCCGCCCAGCGGCCGTCGAAATGCGACAGGCAGATCGACACATTACGCGCCGTGACGGTCTTGACCCGCCCTTCGGGCAGATCGCTCTCGTGTCCGACACTGATCCAATCCAAGTTTTGTTCGTCCATTATCTTGTCCCCAAGTTCTGCCGTACGGCGCCGGAGCCTAGGCGACACCGCCAAAGGCGACGCCCGAAAGCTCGGCCATCTCCTTCTTCCAGGTCGTCAGGTCGTCGGCCGAGAATTTCGACAGGTGATCATGCCCGCAGGCCCGCGCCATCACCTGCATCAACTCGACGGACGCCTGGAAGAAGTTCTTCAACTGATGCGCCGACTTTTCGACCGCCAGCCGGCTGACCAGGTGCGGTTTCTGCGTGGCGATACCGACCGGGCAGTTGTTGGTGTGGCAGGCGCGCATGGCAATGCAGCCGATTGCCTGCATGGCGGCGTTGGACACCGCGATGGCGTCGGCACCCAGCGCCATCGCCTTGATGAAGTCGGCGGGCTTGCGCAGACCGCCGGTGATCACCAGGGTGACGTCCGACCGGCCGGACCGATCGAGGTGCCGCCGCGCCCGCGCCAGGGCCGGTATGGTCGGCACCGAGATATTGTCCCGAAAGATGACCGGCGCGGCGCCGGTGCCGCCGCCACGGCCGTCGAGGATGATGTAATCGACGCCCACGTCCAGCGCCGCGTCGATGTCCCATTCGATGTGCTGCGCCGACAGTTTGTAGCCGATGGGAATACCGCCGGTGCGGTCGCGCACCTGATCCGCGAAATCGCGTATCTGGCTGGTATCGGTCCAGTCGGGGAACCGCGATGGCGAGATTGCCGGTTCGCCCGGGTTCAGGCCGCGCACCTCGGCGATCTTTCCCTTGACCTTGGGGCCGGGCAGGTGGCCGCCGGTGCCGGTCTTGGCCCCCTGGCCGCCCTTGAAATGGAAGGCCTGGACCCGCTGCAACCTCTCCCAATCGAAGCCGAAACGGCCCGACGCCAATTCGTAGAAATAGCGCCCATTCTCCGCCTGTTCTTCCGGCAGCATGCCGCCCTCGCCCGAACAGATGCCGGTCCCGGCCAACTCGGCGCCCCGGGCCAGCGCCACCTTGGCCGGTTCCGACAGGGCGCCGAAGCTCATGTCCGAGACGAACAGTGGGATCTCCAGCCTGAGCGGCTTCGGCGCGTTCGGGCCGATGACGACCTCGGTGCCCACCGCCTCGTCATCCAGCAGCGGCGCCCTGTGCAACTGCGCCGTCAGCACCTGAATGTCATCCCAATTCGGCAGTTCGGTGCGCGGCACACCCATGGCCGTGACCTGACCGTGGTGACCGGTCCGGCTCAGGCCATCGCGGGCATATTGCTGTATCAAGCCGTTGTGGGGCTCTTCCGCGGTGCCGTGTGCCGTGTCGGCGTACAGGCCGAGATAGGCATCTCGGTCGAACGGCTGCGGATGCGTTTCCGCCCAGGCGTTGATCTCGTCGGCGTCGACCAGCACCTCGCCGTCTTCGACCCAGGCGGTGAATTTGGGCAGCGCCTCGGCGTTGCTGTAGGCCGAGACCCCGGTATCGAGCCGGTAATCCCAGTAGTGGACCCCGCAGATCAAATTGTCGCCATCGACGAAGCCGTCGGCCATCAGCGCGCCCCGATGCAGGCAGCGGCCATAGAACACCGACACCACATCGTCCATGCGCACGACGACGAGATCGACCTCGCCCACCAGGGCGTATTGCGGCTGTCGGTCTTCGAGGGCGTCAAATTTCACGATTGCTGTTTTGTTCATGTCGTTTCCCGATCCGGTGGTATTGCGAGACTAGGTATCCGCGGTGGGCAAAGGTTTGGCCGAACTGGTGATCGCCCGGGTTTCCGGGCAAACGCCCATCGCCCCAACCCTGGCAGCGTACCAGTTGGCGCCGGGCCAGGCGCTCAAGCCGTGCAGCAGGGCGCTGATCCACACCGCGTTGACCGCCAGGGCGAGCACCGGCTCGGCCAGGTCGTGACCGACGGTCTTTAGGATAAGTAGTGCGAACAGGGCCGTGGCCAGTACGCGCGGTCCGAACCAGCCGAAAAACAGCCGCGTCAAGGGGGCTGCGTCGGTACCGATCAGCGCCAGCCAGATCGCCAGTGGCCGCACCACGAAAAGGCTGACCAGGATGATCGCCAGCATCGGCCAGGTGAGATGGTCCAGCGCCTGCGGCAGCAATGCCAGTCCCAACAGGAAGAACGCTCCCCAGGTGAGAAGCTGGCCCTCGCCCTCGGTGAACTCGTAGACGAACCTGCAGCGGCCCTTGACCACGTTGCCGAAGCACAGGCCGGCGACGAACGCCGCGATGAAGCCGTTGCCGCCGATGGCGTTGGCGCCGAGGTAGGCCGAGCCGGCCAGGGCGATGGCGCCGATCCCCTCGTAAGTGTCGGCCGTCAGGTCGCGCTCCTTCGCCTTGAGCAGGAGCACACCGCCGGCCAGGCCGGCGACGATGCCGACCAGGGGCCCCAGCAGCAGTTGCCGGGCGCCGAACAAAAGCCAGTCGGTGCCGTCCTGCGCCATCGCCTGGGCGCTGAGGCTGGCGAACAGCAACACCGCCGGCAGCGCCAGCCCGTCGTTCAGGCCGCTTTCCACCGTCAGGGCGCGGCGCGGCCGGTCCGGCACCGCCGGGTTGCTGACTACCGCCTGCCCGAGCGCCGCATCGGTCGGCGCCAGGATCGCGGCCACCAAGGCCACCGCCGCCAGCGGCCAACCCGGCAGGAACGGCCAAGCCGCCAGCGTCCCCAGGGCGATCGACAGCGGCAGTCCGACCGCCAGCATCCGCACCGGCCAGACGTGACGTTGGCGCAGGGCGGCCAGGTCGATCTGGGCGGCGTCGAGAAACAACAACAGGATCAGGGCGATCTCGGCCACCAGATGCAGGCTCGCCTCGGCCGCCTGATGCGGCAGCCAACCGGTTATCGACAACAGGAAGCCAAAGGCGATGAAGGCCATGGGCGCGGTGAGTACGGTCGAGGCCAGGCGCTTGGCAATCATCGCGAAGCCGACCGTGAACACCGCCGCGCTCAACAAACCCAATGTCATTCGGTCCCGCTCCACCTTTGAAAGGCCCGGTCGGCCAGCCCTGGCCGTTCAATTGTCTGATGCACGAGACGGTGGTTAGGTTACGATGGTCAGGGGATTTGTCATGCGCGCTCGATTCACTTGGTGTCACGGTTACCTTGAACAGCATTGGCGAGATATGAGCGCATCGCCCCAGATAGCCGATCCGGTATGAACCGTTCCCGGGATGATGACGACCTGGCCGCTTTGCGCACCGGCGATCGGGTGGCGACGGAGCGTTTTGTCCGCGAACATGCGGCATGGATGTTGGCCGTGGCGCGTCGCATCCTGCGCGATCATGGACATGCCGAAGACGCGGTTCAGAACGCCTTTGCCGCTGTCTTCAAGAACCTGGAAAAATTCGACGGACGGTCGGCGCTGCGGACCTGGATGCACCGCATCGTCGTCAACGAGGCGTTGATGCTGCTGCGCAAGAGCCGGCGTGGTCGGGAGACCCCGATCGACGATTTGCTGCCGGATTTCGACGACGCCGGTTGCCGCATCGAAGACAGATGGACGACGGTTGAAACGCCGGAATCCCTTCTCCAGCAAACCCAGACTCGGGCAAGAATCAGTGAACTCATTGATCAATTGCCCGACAATTATCGTATCGTCCTAATGTTGCGCGACATCGAAGAACTATCCACCGCGGAAGTGGCGGAGCTGTTGGACATGAGCGAAACGAACGTCAAGGTGAGGCTGCATCGGGCAAGAGCCGCGTTGAAGAAGCTGCTCGAGCCACTGATCCGGGGGCAAGCGCTATGACGGTCCCGAAGAAGACGCTGATGCGCCGCCTGCATGGCGCCATGTTCAAGCTGCCGCTGATGATCACCTGCGAGGCGCTCGAGGATTTCATCCTCGCCTACCTGGAAGACGACCTGCCGCGCAAGCAACGCCTGGTGTTCGAGATGCACCTCAAGGTGTGTCGCGAATGCCGCGACTACCTGCGGGCCTATCGCGCCGCGATGGACCTGGCGAAGCAGGGCCTCGAGGCGGAGAGCCAGGTGCTGCCCGAGGAGGTCCCGCAGGACCTGATCGACGCCGTCGTGGCGGCGCGCGATGCCTGACCGCTGACCGCCGCGCCATGAACCGCCAGGGAGGACCCGACGCCATGAACCCGACCAGCCGCCTGCGTCAGCTTCTCGCCGCCGAGGGACCGCTGTTGGTGCCTGGCGCCTACGACGGCGCCAGCGCCCGGGTAGTGCAGGCCCTGGGTCATCGGGCGGTCTATCTGACCGGCTTCGGCATGGAGGCATCGATGTTGGGCATGCCGGATATCGGCCTGGCCTCCCAGGCCGAGGTCGTCAGCCATGCCGGCCGCATCGCCGCCGCCGTGGACCTGCCGGTGATTTCGGACGCCGACACCGGCTATGGCGGCCTGATCAACGTCCACCGCACGATCCGCGACTTCGAGCGGGCCGGCATCGCCGGCGTCCATATCGAGGACCAGGCCCTGCCGAAGCGCTGCGGCGGCATGGCCGGCCGTCGTGTGGTGCCGGTGGCGGAGATGCTGGCGCGGCTGCGGGCGGCGCTGGCGGCCCGGCAGGACGCCGACTTCGTCATTATCGCCCGCACCGACGCCAAGGCCGAAGCCGGCCTCGACGGAGTCATCGAGCGGCTGAACGCCTATCTCGCCGCCGGTGCCGACCTGGCGATGATCGCCGAACCCTTCGAGGTCGAGGAGCTGCGGCGTTTGTGCGCCGAGGTCAGGGGACCGATCGCCATGGTCGGCGGCGTCCCGGAATGGCCCGAAAGCATGCTCGGCCGCGATGACCTGGCGGCATTGGGCGTCGAGCTCGTGCTCTATGCCGTCACCGGCCTGGCCGCGGCCCTGAAGGCGCAGATGGCGGTCTATGGCGAACTGCTCGAAACCGGCCGTCTCGGTCCCGGCAGCGCGGCCGCGATGCTGAGCCTGAAAGAGCTGAGCGAACTGATGGGCCTGGCCGAGTGGGACGGCATCGAGACCGCCGCCGCCGAGCCGCCCGCCTGACGGCGGATCGGCAGCGGGTGGTTCAGCCAATCTCGATGATGCCCTAGCTTCGCTTGCCGATCAGGAAATAGGTTTTCATGTCCGCTTTGCCCTTGACCGCGATGACGCCGCGTTCCTCGCACTCGAACGCTGATTTCAGGTGCTGGTAGGTGCTTTCGGTCAACTGGATGCAGTCCTCGACACCATGCGATTCCATCCGGCTGGCGGTATTCACGGCATCACCCCAAAGATCGTAGGCGAATTTTCGCGCGCCAATGACGCCGGCGACGACCGGCCCGGTATTGATGCCGACCCGCAAGCTGAGCGGCACGCCGACTTCCTCGCTGATACGTTTGGCCTCGGCCCGCATGTCCAAGGCCAGACTGGCGGCGGCTTCGGCGTGATCGGGCCGTGGCTCCGGCAGGCCGGCGGCAACCATGTAGGCGTCCCCGATGGTCTTGATCTTTTCGAGCCCGTATCGCGCGGTCAGGTGATCGAAGGCGGAAAACACCCCATTCAACAGCACCACCAATTGCTCCGGGTCTCTTTGCGCCGCCATTTCGGTGAAGCCGACGATATCCGCGAACAGGATCGTGACGTCATCATTGGCATTGGCGATAACTTCGTCGCCCTCCTTCAGGCGCTCGGCGATGGGCGCCGGCAGGATGTTGAGCAGCAAGTTCTCCGATCTTTCATGCTCGCGCTGAAACGCCTTCACGAAGTAGAGCATGGTCAGGAAGATCGCCACCGAGGGACCGACGATGTTCATGGCGAAGAACAGCATCGAGATCTGCTGCGACAGCGGCGGGGCCAGCGGCTGAAACTGCTGATCGAGAGCCAGCGAGACGGCGAGGAGAACGAGGTAGGCGGCGAACCACCAAAGCGCCGCGCGCACGGTCTGAAACATCAGGGCGCAAAGAGGCGCCAGCATCGACCAGGTCATCAGAACGCCCGAAGCCGCAAAGCCGCCGAGGCTCCACTGCATGGCGATGGGATTCCACAGAATCATCAGGAAGAAGGGATAGAGAAGCAGGGCGAACCGCTTGGTGGCGAAAAAGACGCACAGCGCGGCCCCGATGACCAAGGTGAATCCGTAGGTGATGAACACCGTGATCGTGGGGCCGAGAATGGCCAGATACATCGTCCCCCAGACGATGCTGGCGAAGAAGCAGATGCCCGACAGCACCAGCAGCGTCACCTTGTTGCGGCGTTCTTCGAAACTGTCGGTTTCGAGCGTGCCGACCCTTTCGACCCGGGCCCGGAGCTCGGAAAGCGTGCGCTTCATCGGCCATGCCTCCCGCCAACCGGTGCCCCGAAGGTGATCGCCGGTACGTCACCGGTATGCTTGTTCGCCAGAATACGCCGACCGGGCATTCAAAGGGGCGAAATTATCGTTTCACGTGACGAGGGCCGGGTCTCACTCTAGATGGGCGTCGTCGGCGCCCGAATGCTAGGCTGACCGGGCAACGCGCCCGTCAGTAGAGACCGGAGTCGTCGATGGCCGGATCAGGATCCGCCGCTGCCCCGCAGATCGCCCTCGGCATCGACGTCGGCGGTACCTTCACCGACGTCATCGCCCTGGATCTGGCGGCCGGGCGCATCGTCGCCTCCTTCAAGCTGCCGACCACGCCCGACGACCCCTCGATCGCCGCCGTCACCGGCACCGAGCGTTACCTGGAGCGGACCGGGATGGGCGCCGGGGCCGTCTATCACGGCAGCACCATCGGCACCAACACCCTGATCCAGAAGCGCGGCGCCCGCACCGCCCTGATCGCCACCGAGGGCTTTCGCGACATCCTGGCCCTGCGCCGGCAGGCCCGGCCCAGGCTCTACGACCTGGAACCAAGGATCTCGCCGCCCCTGGTGCCGCGCGAACGCCGCCTGGAGGCGCATGAGCGCATGACCCATGACGGCGGCGCTCTGACCCCTTTGGAACCGGCCGAGATCGAGCGCATCGTCGATGGCCTGCGGGCCGATGGGATCGAGGCGGTGGCGGTCTGCCTGCTGCACGCCTACGCCAATGACGGCCACGAACAGGCCCTGGGCGAGGCGATCCGGGCGGCACTGCCCGGGGTTTTCGTCTCGATCTCCTCCGACGTCACTTCCGAGTTCCGCGAGTACGAACGGACCAGCACGGTCGTCGTCAACGCCTATATCGGCCCGACGGTGCGTGATTATCTGCTCCGCCTGGGCGGGGAATTGACGACACGCGGCATCCCGCGCCTGGCGGTGGTGAAGTCCAACGGCGGCCTGTCCTCGGCCGCCAACGCCGAACGCTATCCGGTGCACCTGATCGAATCCGGGCCCGCCGCCGGGGTGATCGCCACCGCCGCCTTGGGCGCCGCCGAGGGCCTGGGCGAATTGATCGCCTTCGACATGGGCGGCACCACCGCCAAGGTCGGCGTCATCCAGCAGGGCCAACCCCGCCTGAGCACCGAGTTCCACGCCGATCGTTTCGTCGATGGCCGGGACGTCGGCGGCTATCCGATCAAGAGCCCGGTGATCGACCTGATCGAGATCGGTTCGGGCGGCGGCTCGATCGCCTGGCTGGATCCGTTCGGGGTGTTGAAGGTGGGGCCGGAAAGCGCCGGCGCCGATCCCGGGCCCGCCTGCTATGGCCGCGGCGGTACGCGGCCGACGGTGACCGACGCCCATGTCGCCCTGGGGCATATCGGCGCAGACGGTTTCGGCAGCGAGGATCTCGAGATCCAGGTCGATCTGGCGCGCGGGGTGCTGGCGGAAGCGATCGCCCGGCCGCTCGGCTGGACGGTGGAACGGGCGGCCTGGGGCGTCCTGACCCTGGCCAATGCCAACATGGCCGAGGTGGTGCGGCTGGCCACCCTGCGCCGGGGCCTCGACCCGCGCGACTTCGCGTTGGTGGCGTTCGGCGGTGCCGGCCCCCTGCACGCGACGGAAATCGCCCGCGAGGTCGGCGTGCCGCGCCTGGTCATCCCGCCCTATCCCGGCCTGTTCAGCGCCATCGGCACCATGCTGGGCGACGTGCGCCACGATCTGGTGCAGACGCTATTGCGCCGCACCGGCGATTTGGATGGGGCCAGCCTGGAGGAAGGGTTTGCCCGCCTGGAGGCGCGGGCCCAGGCCCTGTTCGCCGAGGAGGAAGCCGCCGGCGCGCCGATCCTGGAACGCCACGCCGACCTGCGCTTCGAGGGCCAGATGTTTGAGAAGACCCTGCCGGTGGCGCGGAACAGGGCCGGAGACGCGGACCTGGACGGCATCTTCCGGGCCGCCTATCGCGCCGACTACGGCTACGACCTGCCGGAGCAGCCGGTCGAGGTGGTGAACCTGCGCCTGGTCGCCCGCCGCCCGGTCCGGCAAGGCGGTTGGCCGGCGGCGGCGGAAGCCGAACGGGCGGCCGGCCCGGGCCGACGCCGCCGCACCATCCTGGCGGCGGACGGTAGTGGCCGGGAGGTCGAAGTGCTGCCGCGCTGGGCAATCGGCGAAGGCGAGGAACTCATGGGTCCGTTGATCATCGAGGATTTCGGCGCCACCATCCGGGTACTGGACGGACAGCGCCTCGGCGCGCTTCAATCGGGGACCCTGGTGATCGAGGACGGCGAATGACGACCGAGGACACCACGCGGCTGGAACTGGCCAGCGATCCCGTCACCTTCGAGGTGGTGCGGGGCGGCCTGTACGCCATCTGCGAGGAAATGAAGTCGGTGATGACGCGGGCGGCCTTCTCGCCGCTGTTGAGCCTGTCCTCGGACCTCTCGTGCGCCCTGTTGGATCACGACGGCGACGTCGTCGCCCAGGGCAATGACATCCCCGTCCACCTGGGCGCCATGCCGTTCTCGGCCAAAGGCATTCTGCAACGCTTCCCGCTGGATAGCTGGCGGCCGGGCGATGCGGTGCTGTCGAACGATCCCTACTCGGGCGGCTCCCACCTGCCGGACATGACCATCATTTCGCCGATCTTCGATGACGCCGGGGTGCTCGGCTTCGCCGCCAGCCGGGTGCACTGGCCGGACATCGGCGGCTCGGCGCCCGGCAGTTCGGCGGTCACCGACGAGATCGTCAAGGAGGGCCTGCGCATCCCACCGGTGCGGGTGATCCGCGATGGCGAGCTAGATCCCGGCGTTTCCACCCTGCTGTTCGCCAACGTCCGGGTGGCGGATGATCGGATGGGTGATTTCCGGGCCCAGATCGCCTGCAACCAGCGGGGCGTCGACCGGGTCGGCGGCCTGATCGACCGCTACGGCGGCGGGGCGGTGCGGCGTATCCTGGCGGAAACCCAGGATTACAGCCAGCGCATGGTCGAACGGGCGCTGGCCGAACTGCCCGACGGCAGCTATCGGGCCAGCCAGCACCTGGACGGCGACGGCTATATCGAGGATCCAGGCAACGGCCCGCTGGTGCTGTCGGTCCGCATCGACAAGTCCGGCGCGGCGATCCGCTGCGATTTCGCCGGCACCGGGCGGCAGACCCGCGGCCCCATCAACGCCCCGATCTCGGTCACCGCCTCGGCCTGCTATTACCTCGCCCTGGCCCTCTCGGGCGGCGACGTGCCGCCCAATTCCGGCGCCTACCGCCCGGTCGAGGTGGCCGCACCCGAGGGCAGCCTGGTCAACTGCGTCTATCCGGCGCCGGTGGTGTCCGGCAATACCGAGATGTCGAACCGGCTGATCGACCTGATGTTCGAGGCCCTGGCCCCGGCCATGGGGCGGCAGGCCATCGGCGGCAGCTACGGCACGGCGGGGGTGTTCGCGGTCGGCGGCCACGACCCGATCCGCGACCGCCCGTTCATCCACGTCGAGACCCTGGGCGGCGGCATGGGGGCGTCGCGGGCCGGCCCCGGCCTGGACGGCCATCGCACCCACATGGGCAACACCATGAACCTGCCGATCGAGGCCAGCGAGGCGGCCAGCCCGGTGCTGATCGAACGCTACGAACTGGTCGACGGCAGCGGCGGCGGCGGCCGTTGGCCGGGCGGTCGGGGGGTGCGGCGGGTGCTGCGATCCCTGGCCGATGAGGTGAAATTCTCGCTGCTGTTCGAACGGGCGCTGCACCCGGCCCACGGTGCCCTGGGCGGCGAGCCGGGGCGGGTCGCCAGTTTCCGCCTGGAGCGGACCGACGGCGGCGGCGAACGGCTGTCGTCGAAGACCGAGGCGGGATCGCTGAATAGGGGCGACCGGCTGTTGATGGAAACCGCCGGCGGCGGCGGTTGGGGCGAAACCGATGCCGAAGACGCCTAGACTGCCATCATTGGCCGGCGGCCGGCCGAGGATGTTCAAAGGAAAGCAGCCATGACCCAGTTCAACCCCCTCGCCAACCATCCCGATCCCGGCTCGGTCCGGACCGGCCGGGATGCCCGGCTGCTGTTCCGCGATCCGGCCTCGACGCCGTTTCTGCAGACCACCGGCATGGCGCCCGGCTTCATGCAGGCCAGCCCGATCATCCTGCCGGGCGAGCTGGCCCTCGACTTCGCCACCTTCTGTCAGCGCAACCCGAAGCCCTGTCCCCTGGTCGCCACCTCCAACCGGGGCTCGCCGACCCTGCCGACCCTGGGCGACGATTTGGACCTGCGCAGCGACCTGGGCGGCTACCGCATCTGGCGCCATGGCGAACTGGTCGAGGAAGTGACCGGGATCGGCGAATTGTGGCGCGACGATTTCGTCGGCTTCGCGGTCGGCTGTTCCTACTCCTTCGAGGACGCCCTGGTGCGCGACGGCATCGAGGTGCGGCACATCAGCCAGGGCGTCTGCGTGCCCATGTACATGACGAATGTGCCGCTGGAGCCGTCGGGGCCGTTCGCCGGCCGGATGTGCGTGACCATGCGGCCGATGACGCCCAGGGACGCCATCCGCGCCATCGAGATAACCTCCCGCTTTCCCCTGACCCACGGCACGCCGGT
The DNA here is from genome assembly GCA_030746635.1 of Alphaproteobacteria bacterium. Taxonomy (GTDB): domain Bacteria; phylum Pseudomonadota; class Alphaproteobacteria; genus JASLMH01. The sequence goes on from JASLMH010000009.1 coordinate 49,454, forward strand.
GCATATCGGCGATCCCGGGCAGATCGGCATCGACGATCTGGAGACGCCGCTGGTCGGTGACCCGGTGGAGGTCAGGGAAGGCGAAATCTGCGTCTTCTGGGGCTGCAGCATCACGCCGCAATACGCCATGCTGCAGGCCAAGCCGGAGATCGCCATCACCCACAAGCCGGGCTGCCTGCTGATGACCGACGTGCCCTCGCGCGGCGACGCCATCGACCTGCCCAGCCTGGCGGCTTGAGAGGACCCGCGGCATGGCTGGGACCGACATTCACGAGCTGCCGATCGTCGACGCTCATCACCACTTCTTCAATCTGGGGCGGGTCCGCTATCCCTGGCTGACCGACCGGCCGGAGGACGATTTCCTGCTGGGCGACTACGAGGCCCTGAAACGGGATTATCTGCCGGCCGACTATGCCCGCGACGCCGCCGGGTTCAACATCGTCGCCCAGGTCCACGTCGAGGCCGAGGCCGATCACGAGAACCCGCTGGCCGAGACCGCCTGGCTGAGCGAGTTGAACCGGAGCGCCGGCGTGCCCCATGCCATCGTCGGCCATGCCTGGCTGCACCGCCGAAGCAGCGAGGCGGTGATCGCCGCCCAGGCCGCCAGTCCGCTGGTCCGCGGCATCCGTTCGAAGCCCATCACCGCGCCCAATGCCGGGGCCGGGCTGAGCCGCTGGGCCGGCACCATGGACGACCCGAACTGGCGGCGCGGCCTGACGCTGCTGGTCAAATACGACCTGAGTTGGGATCTGCGGGTGCCCTTCTGGCATCTCGAGGAAGCGGCGGCGGTGATGGCGGCCAGCCCGAACCTGCGGGCGGTGGTCAACCATACCGGCCTGGCCTGGGACCGCGGCGAAGACGGCCTGGCCCATTGGCGGCGCGGCATGGTGAAACTGGCGGCGCTGGACAATGTCTGGCTGAAGGTCTCGGAACTGGGCTTGAAATCAGCGCCCTGGGACTATGACGACAATCGCCGGGTGGTGCGCCAGGCCATCGAGTTGTTCGGCTTCGACCGCTGCATGTTCGCCTCCAACTTCCCCGTCGCCGGCCTGCGCATCGGCTATGCCGAGCAGATCGAGGCCATCGACCGCATGGTGGCGGACGCCAGCGAGGACGAACGCCGCTGGCTGTTCGCCGGCACGGCACGGGAATTCTACCGGCTCGGCGACGACACGGGCACCTGAGTACCTAGCCCCCATGGTGCGATTGATCGACAGCGACATCCGCACGCGCGAGGTCCTCGGCTGGCGGGGCCTGCATGTCTTTCACGGCCGGATGTCGTCCTGCTCGCAGAAGCTCCGGATCTTCCTC